>NZ_JBFUGG010000007.1:0-218938 GCF_056403035.1 Flavobacterium sp. P3_A6
TTATAATAAAGTGATGAATCTCCCTTCGTCTTTTCTCCTAGTTGGATATTCTGGATATTACGACTTGCGTAGTTCCTTACATTCTGTTCAGACTCTAAAAGATAAAAAGAATGAGGTTATATCTTTCCGACAATGTACTTCTTGAGTCATTTAGCGGGATTTCAACTCTCATCCTCTTTCACTTTATCATTCCAAATATATATCTTTGATAGGAGATTTTATAACTATGCAAACATAGGAGCGGGACAACTGCTGATGGAATACGCAAAAGTTCTGCTCTTAATTTTTGTTTTAATTCAAATTAAAATTATAAATAATCTTGCCTATTTGTTTTACGGGAGCATCGGAGCTGGCGTCCCATTTGGTATTCATGGCTGCAATTCGGGCTTGGTCCAGCAGGCATTTTGCGGTGTTGGTCGTACCTTTTATGCCTGCAACGGCATCCATGGTATTCCCGTTTCTGTCAACAGAAACTTCGACAACCACTTTCCCAGATTCGTTGCAAGTGTATTTGGGAGCGGGTTTTGAAAGTGCTTTTCGGTTTCCGAGAGAATAACCGGAACCGCCTCCTGTGCCACCGCCCGAGCCGCCTCCGCTGCCAGGACCGTAACCGCTTCCGTTGCCAATGCCGTTTCCTGTTCCATTGCCTCCGCCGGTTCCTCCGCCTGAACCGCCAGTGCCATAATAGCCTGTTGCGGTCAAACTTCCATTGGATTTTCCTTTGTTGCCAGCAGTTTTATCATCGCCGTCACCGCCTTTGTTAGAGCCTTTTAATATGCTGGCCAAGGCGTCATTGGTAGAATTGGAAACTTTTGGTTTAACGACTTCGGGTTTGATTTCGGGTTTAACGACAACTTGGGTTTTCTTTGGTTTTTCCTTTTGCGGCATCACAACGCTTTCATCAGTGGCATTCTCTTGAGATAAAATGGCTTCGTCGGGAGTGCTTTGGGCTGGAGCTTGTTTTACATGGTTTTGAACATTCAAGACTTTGCTTTGCGTGTTTTTCCCAGAGCCCAAATCGCTGTCTCCAAAATTTAAAGTAACGCCGCCGCCGCCGCCGCCGGCAAGTGCTACATTGTTTTCGGGATTATATGGAGGCCAGAATCGAATGAAAAATAATAGCAGCAATAAGGATGCATAAATGAGTATGGATAGTACTAATGATTTCTTTTGATCGTTGGAAAGTGTAGAACTCATTGTGGAAATTGAATTAAAAAAGTATACTTATAAAAACGTTGAAAAGTACTAAAAATTGTTAGAAGTAAAAAGTATGATTGGAACTATTTGGTGCAAGATAAAGTTTAACTTTTGCGCAAAAATATTTTTTTATTATGTCATTTAGTGGCAATTGAAAAGTGGTTTATAAATAAAATGCCACAATCCTATTTTTCATAGTAATTGTGGCATAATAAAAGGAATGGTGTCCAAATAAGGTTTAATCTAAGCCTCCCAGGAATCCGGTATGAGCACTTTTAATAGCAAAATTTGAATCATACAATAAAGGCCAATCGTTTCCTGGGTGATTTGAATCAGTGTTATATGGAATCCAAGATTCATTATCTTTAAGTCCCCAAATTGTTAAGGCATATTTGTTTGCTGCAGGAAGCGCATTGTATATTTTGACTATCTCTTTGTATTTTTCTTTTTGAGCCAGTCTTCTTTCATTGGTAAAAGAGGTAATATCATTTGCTGGATTCACTTGAATATCCAACTCAGAAATATGAATTTTTAGACCTTTAGCAACAGCTCTATTAATATCAGTTTCGATTTGAGTTTTGGTTGGGCTTAAATAAGTGTTATGCGATTGAAAACCTACTCCATCAATAAGGTTACTTGCTTTTAAATCATCTATTATCGAAAACATTTTATTTTGCTTTGGAATATTCGTTGCAGTAGCGTAATCATTATAAAACAATAATAATTTTGTATCGCCTGCCGCATTTGCTGCATCTCTAGCCCATTTAAAGCAATCTTTAATATAATTTGGCCCCATTCTTTTAAGGAAAATGGTATTTCTCAAGTTGCCGCTATTGTCATCTACAGCTTCGTTTACTACATCCCAAGATTTTACTTTTCCTGCGTAATGAGTAACAACATCAGTAATGTATTTTTTTACTTCGGCTGTAAATTCTGCATCGGTACCTGAAAAATTAGTTAGCCAGCTTGGCACCGCATTATGCCATACCAAAGTGTGACCATGAACATTAATACCATTAGCATTTCCATAAGCAACAATTTTGTCTGCTGCAGTCCAGTTGTAAACCCCGCTTGCAGTTGAAATCGGATTCATTTTCATTTCATACTCTGCAGAAATGCTGCTAAATTCATTTTTCAATATTACATCATATTTACTTCCATTGTCTAATTGATTCGCTTTTACAGCCATACCTACAAAAAATGGATTTGCTAATTTATTTGCCTTAACTTTTAGAAAAGTAGGATCCTCAGGAACGTTGCTTGTACCCGTCGTTACAACACTAATTACATTTGAATAGCCCGAAATCTGCGAGTCTCTTTTAGCTCTGACTCTGTAAAAATACTGAGTGCCGCTATTTAGCCCCACAACCGTTCCATTTAAATCAGATATTGATTTTGAATTGTAATTTGGAACGAAAGTTGTAAAATCAGCGCTGGTAGAAACATCCAAAAGGTAACTTTGAGCGGTGGAAACAAAGTTCCATTTGGCTTTAAAACTAGTATCGCTTATATCTGCGGATGCATTTGCGATAGGAGTAGTTAAAGTATCGGCAACTATGTTATCCTCTTTTGAACAAGAATTCAAAAAAAGCATAATGCTAGTTAAAACTAGTAAAAATTTATATTTCATTTTTTTAAATTTTAGAATACATTCAAGAAAATATTCTTTATTATTTTTATAATTTAATAATTCAGTTACTACATAAAAAGGCTGTATTTGACCACAACCTTTTTGAAGTAAAAACAAAACTTAAAACCAATAAATTATTTGTACCGAACTTTAATATTATCGTATTTTATTGTGCTGGGATTTGGTGTATCGCCTTGAGCGATTCCAACCTTAATTTCATTAACTTTAGAAGCATCCAATGCCACAGCTGAATTGCCTCCCCAACCATAATTATCCTTAAAATCGGCTAAAGTTATTGTCTTAGTGGTCCAATTTACATCCGTTATTTTGAAATTATAACCATAATTTACACCATCAATAGTATTCAATTGAATGGCAAATTGTGCTCCTATAACATTTGCACTTACATCAATATCTATAAAAGTTCTTGTTGCATCTGTATTTGTTGCGCTCAAGAAATTAGCTCCGCCGCCAGCGCTGCTGCCGTTGTAGCCATTTGCAGTTGAGCCAGTCCAAGTTAGGGCTGCATAATTACCTGTTGGTCCGCCCGCAGTACTTGCATTAAAAGAAGCAACATCACCATAAGAGCTCCAAGATTCTCTGCTGCCGCCTCCATCAAAATCAGACACAATTACTACTTTTTCAAAATTAATTGTTTTTTTCACTGTGCCCCCAGGGGTAGTAATTGCCAACTCTGAACCAGAAACTGTATTTGACGGTAAGCCGATAATGATTGAAGAAGATGAATTTACGGTATAACTTACAGCTTTTCCTCCTACGGTCACCGAAGAAACATTATAAAACCAAGTTCCTTCAATTGTCAAAGGAGACCCAGGTGTTGCCACAGCTGGTATAGTTTTAACAATAGTTGGATTAGGCTGTAAAATCTCTATATCCTTGGTAACCGAACCAGTTGCAGTTACAAATGTGATTGGCTGTACGCCAAATCTGCTTCCTAGTTTATCATCAAAAGGGATAGTGAAAATAAACGCTTTATCTGAATTATAGGTAGGATTAAAAACAATGTCAATTTTATTGTCAAGAGTTATTTTTTTCAATCCAGACAATCCCTGACCCTCGACTCTAATTTTCCTGAGCGGAAAAGTTTGATTTAGTAAATCACCCGGCTCAGAAACCATTGCGTCTACGTTTGCAGTAACTGCATCGTCATTTTGGCATCCCGTAAAAGAAGCCAAAACCAAAAGAATTATAATGCTATATTTTATTTTATTGATCATCATATGAAAATTAATTAAAGTTAAAAGGAACTGGAGGTTCTAACAATGATGGATTAGTATCAATTGCAGATTGCGGTAATGGCAATTCAAAATAATTGCTTGTTGGAGTTATCTTTCTGGAAACTAAATTTGTTCTCTCACTATTAGAATAAAAACCAACTTCCTGCTGCGAAATAATTGCTGTCGCTTCGGCTAAACCACGACGTTTTAAGTCAAAGAAATATTGTCCTTCAAGAGCAAATTCAACTCGTCTTTCATTAAACAATTCGTCTCTTGTAAGTTCTGTTTTAATTGGTAATCCTGCTCTAGTTCTCACTTCGTTGAAGGCTTTTAATGCTGATCCTTCTGTTGTAGAATTGGCTCCAGCCAAAATCGCTTCGGCATGCATTAATAAAATATCAGAGTATCTCAACATAATTGTGTTTTGTGATGTTCTCATAAAAAACACATCATTTCTTTCTGCAGCAGAACCTACAATGTACTTTCTGAAATTAGCTCCTGTAGAAGATAGTATTTTTTTATACGTGAAACCACCTTGATTTTTTAACAATTCAGGATAAAAGTCACCATCGGTCATGATAGTATATTTTTTTCTGCGGTCTTTTAGTTCAAAACCGTCTTGTAATGAAATAGAAGGCAGGTAAACTCCCCATCCGTCACCACCGCCGGTTATTCCAGTTTCTCCAGGAACTATGTAGGCTTGATTTGTGTTTTGAGTTCCCCATTCTGTAGCAATAGCTTTCCATTGTAGAGCAAACATACTCTCGGCACTATTATTGTTTTCTGGACTGCTGAACAAGTTACCATATTCTTGAATTAGAGAATATTGTTTTCCCATAATTTCTTGGGTTAAACTAGCACATGCTGCATATTCATGCAGCGTTAAATGTACTTTTGCGAGAACACCCTTGGCTACAGTTTTATTGACATACCCTTTTTTTGTTGACATTTCAGGTAAATTTGCAACGGCATATTCCAAATCTAGTTTTATAAATTTATAAACATCTTCTACAAGATTTCTTTTTGGCTGCGCTGCAGAACCTGATTTAGCAACAATAGGCACAGCGCCAAAAGTTCTCACCAAATAGAAATAAGCATTTGCTCTCATAAAACGTGATATTGCAATAGCATTTTTATATGATGCTTCTGGTAATTCGCTTTTTCTGTCTTCAACCAACTTCATTAAATTATTTGCTTGATCGACAACCGAAAATAAAGAAACGTATCCTTCTGTTAAAATCGGGTTTTGTGATGTTACCTGAGCATTTAGAAATTGTGCATAAGCACCATCAGTTGTAAAAGCATTACCGGCATACATATCTCCTACAGCAATTAAGAATTTGTCATTAAAAGCAAACCAAGGTTTGAAATACAAACTCTCGGCGATTCCGTCAAAAGCGGTAATCCCTTCTGGTAAATCACTTGGTGTTAATTGATTTTCAGATGGTGCATCCAAAAATTCATCTGAACAAGAAAACAAAGACAGCAATGGTATGAGCATTCCTATCATAAAAAGTTTAAAACGTTTTTGCATAACTATTATTTTTATATAATGACTATTAATCATTAAGTTAAATACTATTTTATTTAAGTTTTAGAATTTTAAATCTACTCCGATTGAAGTCGTTCTAGGAACTGGATATCTTCCTAAATCAATACCGTTCAATGTTATATTTTGATCTAAATTTCCTAAAGCAGGATCAAATCCGGAATATTTTGTAAACGTGTACAGATTTTGCACATTTGCATAGAATCGAACACTAGAGAAAATAGATTTTTCGAATATCTTACTAGGAAGATCATAGCTCAAAGAAACATTTTGAATTCTTAGATAAGAACCATCTTCAACAAATCTGTTCGAAATTCTGCCATTTCCATTTGGATCAGTAAGTGTAATTCTAGGCACATTTGTATTTTCGTTTACACCTGGTTCAAAAGCATTTAAAACCTCAGTGCTTGCATTTGCGTATCGATCTCCAAATCCCGGATAAATACCATCAGTATAATGGCGCGTAAAGTTGTAGATTTCGTTACCTTGGCTTCCTGTTAAAACAACTGCTAAAGTGATGTTTTTGTATTTAAAAGTATTTGTAAATGAATACGTAAAATCTGGAATTGCGCTTCCTATTGCAGTTTGATCTTTAGCATCAATTTTTCCATCTCCATTAAGATCCTTAAAACGGATATCACCAACAGCTGTTCCTGTTTCCTGAGTAGGTCCTGCGGCTAATTCAGCAGCATTTTTAAACAATCCGTCGGTAACATATCCATAAAATTGCCCTACCGGCTGTCCTTCTGAAGTTTTAGTAACGGTATATAAATCGAATTGTACTTTTCCTAATAATGATTTGCCATCACCTTGAAAACTAGTTAACTCATTATTGTATTTTGATAAAATAATAGTACTGTCCCAAGAAAAATTTTCAGTTACAATATTTCTTGTATTCAATGTAAATTCTACCCCTTTAGTTTTAATTTCGCCTGTATTCAAATAGTAGTTAAGTGCACTTTGATTAGATTCGTCGTTGATTTGTTTTGTTAAGAAATCTGAAGAATTTTTAATATAGTAATCAAATGCAAACTTTACTCTATTATTAAGCATATCTAAATCAAGACCGGCATTGAAAGATTTTAGCGACTCCCATTTAATATCAGGATTGCCTAAATTATCAATTGTTGGAGATGAGCCTCCAAATGGAGATGGAGTTAAAGTTAAAATGGTTTGGTATCTATTGGCTGGAATATTTTGATTTCCTACAGCACCATAACCAACTCTAAATTTCAAATAATTTATGGTATTTGATAATGGCTCAAAGAACTTTTCGTTACTCACAGTCCAACCTCCGGAAAACGAAGGGAAATACCCCCATTTATTATTAGGGCCAAAGTTTGAAGAAGCATCAGCTCTTAAAGAAGCGGAGAATGAATATCTATCTGAAAAACTATAATTTAATCTCGAAATATAAGAAGTCATAGACCATCTGCCAGAACCATTTCCATTCAAAGCAGTATCAATATCACCTATATTTAAGTTGGTAAAATCTTTATTTAAAAAATCTCCCGTTCTGTAACCACTCAAATATTCGTATTGGCTTTCCTGAGCCTCCTGCCCTAATAAAAAGGTAAAATTGTGTTTGTCATTAAGGGTTTTATTATAAGTCAAATAATTTTTAATACTCCAATAAAAACTTTGATCCTGCTGTTTGAATGATTTGTTTAAAAGTTCTGATACTTTTCCTAATGTATATGCAGGTGCAAAAGAACTGCTTTTTGCAAAATTCAAATCATATCCTAATTCTGATCTAAAAACCAATCCTTTAGTAAGAGTGAAATCAGCAAATAAATTCCCATTGATTTTATATCTGTCGTTTTCTGCATTATTGTATTCAGACAAAGCAATTGGATTAGTTGCCTCATTTGCCGAAGAACCTAAACCGGAGATAGGGCCAGCAAAAGAACCATCAGGATATCTAACAGGCAATTCTGGAGATTGTCTTAGCGTATTCATGACTAAGCCGCCTCTGTCATCGTTTCTTACAACTTTTTGAGACGATTTACTCAATGCAATATTATTACCAATTTTTAGCCAAGATTTAACATTCGAATCTATATTTAATCGCATGGATATTCTGTTGAAACCTGAATTTAGAACAACTCCTTCTTGATTAAAATAATTTAAGGAAGTATAATATCTTGTTCCCTCTTTTTCACCTGAAAATGACAACTGATGGTTGTACATCATCGCTGTTCTAAAAAGTTCGTCTTGCCAGTTTGTTCCCTTACCTAATAAATCTGGCTTTTGATATTGAAATGGAATAGGTTCCCCATTTAATGCAAAAATTTTTGTTTGATATTTAGCATATTCCGGTAAGTTTAAAACATCAACAAAATTTACAACCTCTTGAGTACCAAAGGAAGTTTCATAGGCAACCATTGATTTTCCTTTTTTCCCTTTTTTGGTAGTAATCAAAACAACTCCGTTGGCTCCATTTGCCCCATAGATTGCTGTTGATGAAGCATCTTTTAAGATATCAATAGATTCGATATCAGAGATATTTAAACTGGACAATGCTGAATTTTTTGTTTGTCCATTTCCTCCGCCTAATGCGCTAAATGCAAAAGAATCATTGTTTTTATCTGCAAATATTGGAGTTCCATCTATAACATATAATGGTTCGTTTCCATTAATAGACGTAATTCCTCTAATTTGAACAGAGATCCCTCCTCCTGGAGTACCTGAATTTTGAGTCACATTCACACCCGCCGCTTTTCCTACAAGTGCTTGGTCAATAGAAGTAAAAGGCTTGTCTTGAATTTCTGAAGCTTTTATAGATGAGATTGCACCTGTAATGTCTTTCTTTTTGGATGTTCCGTATCCAATAACAACTACTTCATTTAATGTTTTGGTGTCCTCATAAAGATGTACAATTAAATTTGTTTTGCCGTCAGATTGGATTTCTTTTGTTTGGAAACCGATGAAACTAAAGATGATTTTGGAATTTGGCGGAACTTGATCTAGTGTAAATGAACCATCAAAACTACTTGAGGATCGAATAGACGTTCCCTTTACAGAAATATTTACACCAGACAAGGGCAATCCCGAAGATTCCACTTTGCCTTTAATAGTCTGTCCAAAAAAGGAAAATCCAGACAGTATTAAAACTAGCGTTACTAATTTTTTAAATAATGTTTTTTTCATGAAAAAGTTTGTTTTGGTTAGTTTTTATAAATTGGTATATTTTCTAATAATCTATAAATTTGAATCTCTTTTCTGAAGAGGAAATTTCTTTTATAGAAAAATAAAAATTCAAATATTTTAAAAAATAGACATGCCCAAAACTACACGTGTTCAGTACTGAAATTATAACAAGCATGACGCATAATCTAACAAATTTGTTGCAGAAAACAACCAAAAAACCCCTAATTACAGGCGATGACAGATTTATGCGACAAAATATATTTTTGCCACATTCACAGAAAAACCCCTGTTATTAATTTATTATCAAAAAGAATAAGGAAGAAAAATATGTTTTTGATAATAATTGGAAAAGTAGTAATAAAGGAGTTGGAGTTTAATCAGTCCAATAATCCTTTCTTGTTCCAAAAGACGATATATGGGGTCTTTTTTTATATAATATTCGGTTTTATAACAAAAATTTCTAGGATGGATTTTGGTTTATGAAGTATATAATTCTACTTATTTTAAAACCAAAAAAAAGGAAATTCGATGAAGAATTTCCTTTTTTTTAAAATCATTGCTTTCAATTATTCATTCGAATTAATTGTATCATCATCATTTTTATGAGTTGGAAGATGACCGTATTTGTCTTTAAAGCATTTTGTAAAATAGGAGTGAGATGCAAATCCTACTTTATAGCTAATTTCGTTGATGTTATTATTGCCCAAAGCAATTAATTCTTTGGCTTTTTCTAGTCGTACATTTCTAATGAATTCATTTACGGATACTCCAGTAAGTGTTTTTATTTTTCGATAGAGCTGACTTCTGCTTAAGAATACTTTCGAAGCCAATATTTCGACACTTAAATCCGATTCGTTGATGTTTTCATGAATATAGCTCAATATTTTTTGAATAAACTCATTGTCTAATGTAGTTATTTTACCTTTTGTTTTTTTAGAAATTCCATGATAGAATTTATTAAACATAATTTGTCTGCTGGTAATGAGTTGTACCAAGCTCGATTTCAAAATATCCATGTCAAAAGGTTTACTTAAATAAATATCGGCACCAGAATCTATTCCTTCCAGTTTGTCTTTGACCATAGCTTTTGCGGATAGCATCAATAATGGAATATGACTTGTTTTTATGTCTTTTTTTATGTTTTTACACAATTCTAAACCATTCATAATAGGCATAATTACATCTGTCATAATTATATCTGGAGATTTTTCTAAAGCTAACTCTAATCCTTTTTGGCCATTTTCTGCAACAAGTACTTTGTATTCCTTTTTTAATTCCTTTTTTAAGTAATTCCTCAATTCGGTATTGTCTTCAACAATAAGGATGGTGTGCACTTTTTCTGAAGCGGGTTCACTAGGTTTCTCTTTGTTTAGAATTGATAAAAGGTGCGGGGTTATCTTCGCTTCTTTTTTGAATGTTTCTTTAACAATTTCATCTTCGGCGAAGAAATCATTTCCAAGCGGAAAAGTAACAGTAAATGTTGATCCAATCCCCAATTCGCTCTCGACTTCAATTTTTCCTTTGTGCAATTCGACAAATCCCCGAACAACCTCCAATCCAATTCCTGTACTGCCATAATAGGCTTTGCTTAAGTTGTTTACTTGATAAAATCGATCAAATATTTTTTTAATGTCTTTTTTATCCAATCCAGCACCTGTATCGGTTATTGCAATTTCAAAATAAGGTATTTCTTTGTCAATATTGGTCAACGGGAATCGCTCTGTTTTTTGCGATGCATTTATTTGGACTTTAATAAACCCATTATCTGCAGTTACTTTAAAAGCATTGGATACAATATTAAAAATAATTTTTTCAACCATTTTTGGGTCTAACCAATCTTGCAATTCGGCTGTGTTTGATTCAAAAACTAAGGTAATTCCTCGGCTAGAGGCTTCTTCATCAAAATACTCAATAATGTCTTTGGTAAAACTGACTATTTCTATTTTTTGCACTTGTACAACGACTTGATTGAACTGTAATTTATTAAAATCCATCAATTCATTTATCAGTTTTGAAAGGCGATCAGAACTTTTGTGCATGATTTGCAGTTTATTCACGACATCATACGGCAATTCTAAACTTTTATTTTTGATAAGATCAGCTAATGGATTTAGGATCAAAGTTAAAGGAGTTCTGAATTCATGAGAGATATTGGTGAAAAATTGTAATTTTTTGGTGTTTAATTTTTCTATTTGCGTCGCTTTATCTCTTTCAAATTTTATTGCTTGTTTTTCCTTAAAGCGATTTTGATAATATTTATTAATGGCGTAAAAGGTTCCTGCAATTATTAAGAAATAGAAAAAATAAGCCCAAGATGTTCTCCACCAAGGGGGTAAAATTTCGATATATAGCTGCAAAGGTTTCTGATTCCAATTCCCGCCTCGTGCCGCCGACTTGACTTTAAAAACATATTTTCCAGGAGCTAAATTCGTATAAGTTGCCGAGCGTTTATTGCCTACATAATTCCAGTTTTTTTCAAAACCCTCAAGATAATAGGCATATTCATTGGTACTTGGATAGGAATAATTGAGGCCAATATATTCAATAGTAAATACGGATTGGTCGTAGTGAAGTGTAATATGATCCGTTTCGGATATTACTTCAGTTAAAGGAGATTGTGGCTCATTTGGATGAATAGACTTGTTGAATAACTTAAAATCATCCAAATAAAGCAATGGCTCCTTTATATTATTTGATGTTTTATTAGGATTGAAATAATTTATTCCTTCGTAACTTCCAAAATATAAATCGCCATTTTTGTCATTCAAGACGGCATTGTTATTAAAGTCGTTACTCAGAAGCCCATCAGTGGTTGAGAAATTTACTGCTTTTTTGTTCTTTAAGTCTAATTTTGTTATCCCTGTTTTTCCGCTGATCCAGATAGCGCCATCACGAGATTCGGTTATTGCAACCACGAGTTTTTCTTTGAATCCTGGAAAATCAGTGTACCATGCTAGTTTGTTGCTTTTCGCATCATAACTAAACAAGCCTGAACCAGCAGTTCCTATCCAGAGAATTTTATTTTTGGATTCATATAAAGATAAAATCGTATTGGTGCTTTTATTCGATTTTATGCTTTTTGACATGATATCTTTCATCGACACAACTGAGAAAGCCACATTTGAATTTCTGTGAACTTGGTACAAACCGTCTATTGTAGCAACCCATATCACATTCCTTGAATCTACTAAAACTTTTCGGATGTTAGCGGTGTTTAAATTGTTAGCAACAAATGGTTTTGAATCACAATGATGAAATTCATTTTTTAGAGGGTCATAATAATGCAGTCCTTTCATGTAGGAACCTATCCAAATTATTCCTTTTGAATCCTCCGAAAAACTAAAAATTTGGTCAGATGTTAAGCCGGTCGTGTTTTTTGAAGTGAAATTGACAAATGTTTTAGATCCTTTTTTCAAAAAATAAATACCGTCATTCCAGCTTCCTAACCAAATGTTTTGTTTGCTGTCTATAAAAACTGTTAAGATATTATTGCTTGTAAGCCCAGAATAATTTTTGGAGTCCTGATTGTTGATGTGTTTAAAATTTTTAGTGGAAGGATCCAGAACATCGACTCCGCCACCCTCCATACTAATCCATAACTTACCAGAGCTGTCTTTTTCAATCCCAGTAACAGAGCTTGTCTGCAAAGAGTTTGTATTGGTGGGAAGACTTTCTATTGCCTTGAATTTGGCGTGACGCTCATCAAAAATTCCAACGCCTTTATTGTAATACCCTAACCAAATTCGCTTGTCTTTGTCTGAATATAAAGACCAGATAGAATTGGATTTTAAACTATGATTGTCAGATTTACTATTTAAATACCGATGTATTATATTGCCTTTATCATTGATTAAAAATAATCCGTCATTTTCGGTACCACACATGAGAGTATGAGAATTGACGCCAATTACAGATAATATTTTATTTTTGGAAATTCGAAATGAATCGATTTGAGTTGTTTTTTGATTGCCCGAAATTTTAAGTAATCCGCTGGAAAGAGTTCCAATCCATAAATTTTCATTGGCATCAATAAATAATGATTCTATAGGGTCTGTAACCGTTATTTTTTTTGTATCCCATGTCGCTTGCTTCACCTTATTGCTTTTGGAATCATATTCTAATACCCCTAAGTCTGTTCCAAGATAAAGGATTCCTTTTTTGTTTTTTGCAAAACAATTAATCTTACTGTTATTGTTTAAAGCCGAGTTTAATTGGACAGTCACAATTTTTAAGGTTTTCAAATTTAATTTGAATAGCCCATGGGCATAAGTTCCTATTAAAAGATTTCCCGTATTGTCCTGAATAATGCTTTTTACTGTTATTACATTTTTATATCCAAGCGTAAATGGTTTTTTCAAGTCTATATTTTCAAATCTATTTAGATTTCGGTTGTACAAACACAATCCTTCTTCGGTGCCAACCCAAAGTCTATTGTAAGTATCAATGTAGGTTGCATAAATTAAATTACTATTAATACTGTTGGCGTTTTTCCAATCATACTCGTAATTTGTATAATTTATGCCATCATATTTGTACAATCCTGCACCATCTGTACCAAACCACATAAAACCATAGTGATCTTGAGAAATACTTGAAACTGCTCTTTTTGAAATCCCTTCTTTTATAGAAAGAAACTGAAAATTTTCAAAATTGTTTTGAGAAAACAAGCTCGGTACAATGAAAAAGAGAAGGAGTAATACTGAGCATTTTTTGCGGCTGAACATTGTAAAATAATTAGGGTTTAAATAGCCCTGCAATTTAGATCAAAAAAACAGATAATTCAATTGACCCCACGCCAAAAAGAATTTTTGTTCCGATGAAATGAAGAAGTAGGTTCCTGACAACCAAAATTTAAATACTTTTTTGGAAGAAATAAAAGTATTGATTGAGTAAGTTTAAGCTATAGAATAGCGGTTTTGCTATTATGGTTATGGAGGGATTATCCGTAAATAATATCAAAGAAAAATTTTGCCACGAATTTCACAGATTTTCCAAATCAATTCTTTAGTATAGAATAAAATTGGCAAAAATCTGTGAAATTCGTGGCGAAAAAAAAATGTTTATAAAGCGCCCTATTGCAGTTCGAAACTGCTTTCTAGCCCTTTGTCAGAGCTTCCTCCGACCATAATTTTGAAAGTGCCAGCCTCTACCAAATAGTTTCCGTCGTTATCAAAAAAACCTAATTCTTTGTCTGTTAGAGTAAAGGTTATGGTTTTGGTTTCTCCTTTCTTTAAATCAACTAATTCGAATCCTTTTAATTCTTTTATAGGTCTGGCTAAACTAGCAGCAACATCTTGAATATACAATTGTGCTACTTCTTTTCCGTCATAATTTCCAGAGTTTGTAATTTCTACAGAAACTTTTACCGACTCTCCTTTTGCAAAAGCGGCTTTGTTTATTTTCAGATTTTTATATTCAAAAGCGGTATAGCTCAATCCGAAACCAAAAGGGAATTGCGGTGTTTTCTCTACATCGGCATAATGTGACCAAAATACATTTTTATCAACATCTGCAGGTCTTCCGGTGTTATAGATGTTGTAATAAATAGGACATTGGCCTACGTTTCTCGGAAAAGACATTGGCAGTTTCCCGCTTGGATTATAATCTCCGTACAGGACTTGAGCCACCGCATTTCCAGTTTGCGTTCCCAGCTGCCAAGCCTCTACAATGGCAGGGATATGTGTTGCTGCCCAAGGAATTGATAAAGGTCTGCCATTATTTAAAACCAAAACTATGTTGGGGTTTACTTTATAAATTGCTTCTAATAATTCTTGTTGGTTTCCAGGTAAATCCAGATTGGTTCTACTGCGTGCTTCACCAGATTGAAATCCGTGTTCTCCCAAAACCATGATTACCACATCAGCATTAGAAGCTGCTTTTTTTGCAGCTTCAAATCCGCTCGTATCAGTGGTATTAAAAACCAATTCGTCTAAAAAAGTGGTTTTCCCAGTGGTTAAATCAGATCCTTTTTCATAGGTTAATTGATTGTCTTTGTACTGTTGCATTCCTTCTAGAACTGAAACGGCAGTATTATCATCTGATGCGATTCTCCAACTTCCCAATGGACTGTTTTTGTCATTGGCCAAAGCACCAATTAAAGCAATTTTTTGTCCAGTTTTTTTTAGCGGAAGCAAATTATTTTCGTTTTTTAACAATACAATCGATTTTTTTGCCATATCCAAAACGCCGTCATTATTGGCTTTGCTCCCAATAGTTGCCTTTTCACGTTTTTCATCACAATACCTATACGGATCGTCAAATAATCCTAGCTCAAATTTCACACGCAAAATTCTACGAACGGCATCATCAACCAGAGTTTCGTTTACTTTGCCTTTTTTTACCAAATTGACTAATTCGTCCAAATATAGATGAGATTCCATATCCATGTCAGAACCTGCATTCACCGCTTTTTGGGATGCTTCTGCGCCATCTTTTGCAAATCCGTGTGTGATCATCTCACGAATCGAAGCCCAATCAGAAACCACAAAACCGTCAAATTTCCATTTCCCTTTTAGAATATCCCTTTGTAAAAAAGAATTTCCAGTGGCAGGAATTCCATTTAGAATATTAAAAGAGTTCATGAAGGTGCGGACGCCCGCATCTGCAGCTGCTTTAAACGGAGGTAAAACCGTGTTGTATAATTTAGAATTACTAATGTCTACAGTATTATAATCACGACCGGACTCGGCAAAACCGTAGGCAGCAAAATGTTTTGCACAAGCCGCAATCGTGTTTACTTTAGCTAAATCGGCTTTGGAATCTCCTTGAAAACCAGTTATTCTTGCCGTAGCAATTTTACTTCCTAAGTAGGGGTCTTCTCCGGCTCCTTCCATTACACGTCCCCAACGCGCATCATTAGAAATATCGACATTAGGCCCAAAAGTCCAGTTAATCCCCACAGACGAGGCCTCGGCTGCCGCTATTTGAGCTGATTTTTTTATTGCTTCCATATCCCAGCTTGCCGCTTCTGCCAGCGGAATTGGACTTAAAGTTTTGTACCCGTGAATTACGTCAAACCCAATAATCAATGGAATTCCCAAACGAGTTTCTTCCACTGCAATTTTTTGAACTGCTCTTACTTCTTTTACACCGCGTACAGTAAGCATTGAGCCCACCCAGCCGTCACGCAAATGTTTGTATTTTAATTCGGCATTTCCTCCTTTTGGTGCAGGCCCTGTTACTTCCCAAAAACCATTGTACTGGTTCATTTGTCCAACCTTTTCTTCCAAAGTCATCTGCTTCATTAGCAAATCTATGCGTTCTTCGGTTGGTTTTGTTTTGTCTAGATGAGGCTTTTTCTGCGCGGTAATAGTTCCAATTGTCAGTAAGGTATAAAGCCCTATGGTTATTGTTTGTTTATATGTCATTGTGTTAATTAATTTTCTTTTCAGGCTCTTATAAATGAGTCATGAATGTGTAATTTGTGGTAAATGAATAGGTGTCTAACCTTGGAGGTTTTTAATCTGCCAACCAAATTTATAGACTTTTAGTACAAGCTGCGGTTTAGTTTAGATTGATCTTTTGTAAACCGTAACATCATCTACCCACATCATAACAGTTGTAAATAAGTTTATTTTATTCGGATCTATAAAATTGGAATCATTTGATCCTACATTCATGTTGAAAATGATATTATGCGGTCCAAAATTATTTAAGTTAAGCTTTGATACACCACTATTAGTGTAAGTTGAAATAGTTACATTATCTAATTTTATAGTTACCGTTACTACATCGTTTTTCATTTTCCAGAAGGATTCGTACAAATGCCAGCCGTTATTTCCGTTTAGATTAAATGTACTTGGATAGCGTCTTTCGGCGGCGTTTCCTAATTGATTTGCACCTGCAGCTGTACCATAAAAAAGATTAGAAGTAAAACGAGATGCATTTGGAGCAAAAGAGTAGCCTTCCATGATGTCAATTTCTCCTTGAACTGGCCAAGCATTTTCTTGAACACTCCAGAAAGCAGGCCAGGCCCCATAAGTATCTGTGAATGATTTGAAATTGACACCGTCCATAGCTATTAATTTAATATTGGCTGATAGCATGTACTCTGTATTGTTTTCTGGTTTATACTGATAATTAGATTTAATTAGACCAGATTGATATTTAGCTGCACTCAACTTTGTGGTCTTAATTTCTAGACATCCTTTTCCTTCTCTTTTTTGTATCGTAGGTACTGAACTGTTATAATCGCAATATTTAGAATTATAATCAGTACGTTGTGCCTTTGTCCATTTAGAAAGGGTAGAACCTACATCAAATGTATCTTCAAATTGTTTTACCCAAGGGGCAGCGGCGACTTTATTTGTGACAGTACTTAGTGATTGGGTTTCTGTTTCAGGAGTAAGATTGTCAGAGCAGGATGCAAATCCAAACGCACAGGTTAATGATAATGATAGCAGACTTAATTTTTTCATGTTTTTTTTTAAAATGGTTAATTTTTGGTTCTAATAGCTTATTAATTTGGGATTTGAATTGGTGGTTCAAACTGTTTTTATACAATTAAGCATAGTGTTCTTTAAGCAGTAATAATTCTGAAAATTTATATACGTGAATATTTGTTCACCATAGCTAACTTGCTATAAAACAGCAAAATTATTTTTGATAAAAGTAGAGAGTATATTAAAGAGCAGGGTATCAAATTTGACGCATAATATATCATTAATGATGTATTGAGAAGTTGTTTTTATTAGAATTGGCTCTTGGTTATGGGTATCGTAGTACTTGGTGTTTTTTTTTATAAAAATTAAACCCAGAATCTGCACTAGATTTCTAATGCGGATTCTGGGAACAAGATTTTATAAGTAAAAAAAACACGGATTGAACAGTTTTAAAATTGTTCAATCCGTGGTGGAATTTTGAAAAAAAGGTATTTTGTTACGTCAGTTGTTTTAAGGCAATCTCAAATGCAGTAGCACTGATGTTTGTTTTAGAGTTGTTTAAGTCATAAGCTTTTTTAATGGCATTTTTGATGATTTCTGAAGTGTCATGAAAAATAGCTTCATCGGTCATTTGAACTTTCTTTTCCATGAAATAAGCAAAAACTCGGGCCATTCCGCAATTTGAAATAAAATCAGGAATCAAGCTTACTTTGTGGTCAACTTCTTCCATAATCAAACCAAAGAAAATTTCCTTGTCGGCAAAGGGAACATTGGCGCCACAAGAAATTACTTCAAGTCCATTCGAGATTAAGCTGTCTATTTGATTTTGTGTAACTAACCTGGAAGCTGCGCAGGGCGTGAATATTTCGGCACCAATTGTCCATATCTTTTGGTTGATTTCTTCAAAAGGAATCATGTTCCCTGCAACCAATTTATTTCCGTCTTTGGCAAGAAATAATGCTTTAATTTCTTCAAAAGTAAAACCTTCTTCTTTAATTAATCCGCCGTCTCGGTCAATAATTCCGATGATTTTGACTCCCATTTCGGCTAGATAAAAAGCAGCTGCCGAACCCACATTTCCAAAACCCTGTACAATAGCTTTCTTTCCTTTTACGGAACCGCCATAAATATCGTAGAAATGGCGTACAGCTTCGGCAACGCCGTATCCTGTAATCATATCGGCTACCGTATATTTTCGGGTAACATCTGGAGAGAATTTTGGGTTTTCTATTACTTTGATTACTCCTTGTCGCAATTGCCCTATTCTGTTGATTTTATCAGCTTCGGTAGGTTTAAAGTGGCCGTTGAAAACACCTTCCTGCGGATGCCAAACACCGCATTCTTCTGTCATTGGGATTACTTCGTGAATTTCATCAACATTCAAATCACCTCCTGTACCGTAATAGCTTTTTAATAAAGGGGAAACGGCTCTGTACCAACGCTGCAAAACCCCTTTTTTGCGGGGATCATTTGGGTCAAAATTGATTCCGGATTTTGCACCGCCAATTGCAGGTCCAGAAACCGAAAATTTCACTTCCATTGTTTTTGCTAAAGACAATACCTCATTCATATCTAATCCTTTTCTCATACGGGTTCCTCCGCCTGCTGCACCGCCCCGAAGAGAGTTTATGACTGTCCAGCCTTCGGCTTCGGTTTCGGAATCTTTCCAGTTGAAAATAATTTCAGGAGCTTTATTTTCAAATTTCTTTAACAAATCTTTCATATTGTTGTGATATGTTTATTTTTGACAAATATATAAAAGGTTTTATGAGAAATATGTATCCGATAGATTTTTTTTGTATTTGAGTATTTTGCATAAAAAAAGTGCTTTTCTATTTTTTGAATAGATTGAAAAGCACTTTTGTATTCAGGATAATTTTTGAATTAATAATATAAAATGAATATTCCTTTTTTAATTAAAATGAGCATGACTTTATTGGTATTGGCAACCAATTTCAATCGATGCCCATTTTGTTATTGTGGTATTTAACGGTGGTATTAACGGTGTTTCTGGAATAATGATATTTAATATTAGATGCCTAATAAACTGTTTTTTAACTCTTCATCGACTGGCTTGTCACCTAACCATATACCGAAAAATACTTTTTTGAAATCAAATCCAGGAACTTTTCCTTTCAGCTCACTATTTTTAACAACCCAAACAGAAGAGTCTGTTGGATTATAAGTTAATTCAAAAACATCTCCTCTCTTGATTTCATCAGCCAGGTAGCTTTTCAATAATTCCATTTTTGGTTTTAAAGCATCCAAATTTTCACCAGCCGATTTTTCGAATCCTGCATGTAATGCTCTGGTTAATTTACCTGATGAAACTAAAGCTGAGGTAATTTCAATCCGAATTGACATTTCTACATTATCGTTGATAATTTCTTTTGCATTTTGAGATAATTGGCTCAAATATAAGGCTTGTATATAAACTTCTACCCACATTTTGGATCTTGATCCTGCACCATTTAGCTGTAAAGTTTTGTTTTCAAATTTCATTGTTCTAGGGATAGTTACTCCTTCAAACACGATTTGTTTTTGGGCTTGGGCTTCAGAGAATAGGGCAGTAATGACTAACATTATTACTAACAGTATTTTTTTCATAGTTAGGCGTATTTTTGCAATTTTGTGCAAAATTAGTGCTAAATAGTTAAAAACAACATATTAAATTGATGTTATTTTATTAATTATGCAAATTACAACGTTGTAGTTGGTTGTTTTCTTATCAAAATGCAATCATCTAGTAAATAATCACTTACATACAAAGTAGGAAAATGTCTTTAATTGTATTTAGTAATCGGGATGKAATTAAAATGTTATTGTGCTTTTTTGAATATTGCACAAATTTTTTTATTTTTAAGGAGTATAAACGGCTCCAGAACTATGATCATATTTAGCACCTGTTACGCTTTGAAGCGCATTTACTTCTTCCCGCAGTTTTAAAACACCTAGTAAGGCAAAAATTAGTGCTTCTTTGAATTCCAGAATTTTTTTTGAAGGAATAATAACATTCATTTCAGGCAGGTGAAATTGAATTCTTTCGATTAGAAAATCATTATAGGCGCCTCCTCCGGTAGTGAGCATGCTTCCTTTTTTCTTTGGCAGAGCCAATGCTATTTGGATTGCTATATGTTCAGTGTATGTGTGTAATTTATCTTCAATGGAGATCGGATAGCTTTCAATTATGGGAAGAACAATTTCTTTCACAAATTCGAATCCCAACGATTTTGGATGTTTTTTTTGGTAAAAATCTAAAGAGTTTAGTTCGTTTAATAAATCAGTGCTGCAATTCCCGATTCTGGAAATTTGGCCTTTATCATCATAATCAAGACCCAATTGATTGGCATAAAAATTAAGAACGGTATTTACGGCTGAAATGTCAAATGCAATCCGGGTATTGTTTTCTTCAAAAGACACATTCGAAAAACCGCCTAGATTCATGCAGTAATCATATTCCTGAAATAAGATTCGGTCACCAATGGGAACCAATGGTGCTCCTTGTCCCCCTAATTGAACATCTTGTACCCTGAAATCACAGACTGTTTTTTGCTGGATTAGTTTGGCAATTTCAGGCAAATTACCAATTTGAAGCGTAAAGCCGTTTTGTGGCTGATGTAAAATAGTATGCCCATGCGAACAAACTGCATCCAGATTTTTAAGAGCATGTTTGTTTATAAAATCAGTAATGATAGAAGCGAGTAACTGGGTATAGTTTTTATTTAATTCGGTTAGTTGATTTTCGGTATAATCGACTGCGGTTTTTAAGATGCTAATCCAATTGGAATCGTAAGAAATGGTTTCACATTCTAAAATTTCAAATGACCATTTATTATTTTTTATTACAAATTGAATATGAGCCAAATCGACTCCATCCAGCGAAGTTCCTGACATCACTCCGATAACGTTATAGTAATCTTTTTTCATAGGCCAAATTTACGATTCAAAATTGAAAATTTCATAATTAAAAATTACCTTTGAAAACATTTTTTAAACAAAAACCACACTTTATTTTATATTATTATGGATTTTAATCTAACCGAAGAACAATTAATGATACAACAAGCAGCGCGGGATTTTGCTCAAGCTGAATTGTTGGAAGGAGTAATCGAACGAGATGAGCACTCCAAATTTCCTACGGAGCAAGTCAAAAAAATGGCTGAACTTGGATTTCTGGGAATGATGGTTGATCCAAAATATGGAGGTTCTGGGCTAGATAGTGTTTCTTATGTTTTGGCCATATCAGAAATTGCTAAAGTGGATGCTTCGGCAGCAGTTATCATGTCTGTAAATAATTCTTTGGTTTGTGCAGGATTAGAAAAATATTGTAACGAAGAACAAAAGATGAAATATCTTGTTCCGCTTGCCAAAGGAGAGGTAATTGGAGCATTTTGCTTGTCTGAACCAGAAGCAGGATCAGATGCAACTTCTCAAAAAACAACAGCAATTGACAAAGGGGATCATTATTTATTAAATGGAACCAAAAATTGGATTACAAATGGTGGAACAGCATCAATATATATTGTAATAGCCCAAACGGATATTGAAAAAGGACACAAAGGAATTAATGCTTTTATTGTAGAAAAAGGCTGGGCAGGATTTGATATTGGTCCAAAAGAAAAGAAAATGGGTATTCGCGGTTCCGACACACATTCTTTATTGTTTAATGATGTGAAAGTGCCAAAGGAAAACAGAATAGGTGCCGATGGTTTTGGTTTCAATTTTGCGATGTCGGTTTTAAACGGCGGACGCATCGGAATTGCTTCCCAAGCTTTAGGAATCGCTGCAGGCGCTTATGAATTGGCTTTAAAATATTCGCAGGAGCGTAAATCTTTTGGTAAAGAAATTTTCAAGCACCAAGCAATAGCCTTCAAACTTGCTGATATGGCGACTCAAATTTCGGCAGCCAGATTGTTGTGTTATAATGCGGCTTACCAAAAAGATGCTGGAATGGATATTTCTCAATCGGGAGCAATGGCCAAATTATTTGCTTCTCAAACCGCGATGGATACCACTATCGAAGCCGTACAAATTCACGGCGGAAACGGTTATGTAGCCGAGTATCATGTAGAGCGTATGATGCGTGATGCCAAAATCACTCAGATTTATGAAGGAACTTCCGAAATTCAGCGTATTGTGATTTCTAGAACCTTGATAGCATAATTTTTTTTTAACTCAACATATAAATCCAAACTTGAATTTTCGAGTTTGGATTTTTTATTTAAAGGATATGCTTTTTAAATCGACTTTGTTTATTTTTACACTAATTAGAACATATTCATAAATAGTTATGTACGACGAATTGAAATATTGGTACCTTCGGGATCACAAATTATTTTGGACATTGAGTATGTCTCAAATCAAGCAGTTGTGTATCATCACGGGTTTCAAAAAAGCCAATAAAGGAGAGATTATTTATTTCTCCAATTCGGACGTGCCAAGGATTTTTCTTCTGAAAAAAGGAAGTATCAAGATTGTCGCTGTAGATGAAGAAGGAAACGAAAGCATAAAAGATATTATTCAAAAAGGAGATTTATTTGGCGAATTGACATTAGAAAATGATGCTCAATCCAATGAATATGCTAAAGTTCTCTCGGATGACGTGGTTATTTGCAGTTTTTTAATGTCTGATTTTGAAAACTTATTGCTTCAAAACCCTAGTTTGGCGTTGTCATATACCAAGTTTGTGGGGCTGAAAATGAAACGCATTAAAAACAGTTATGCCAATCTGATTTCGAAAGATGCCAAAACCCGGTTGTATCAATTCCTGAAAGACTGGGCCGAAAGAGAAGGGAAGCGCACCGAAAATAGAGTGATTATTGAAAATTACCTCACTCAAAATGATATGGCTCAAATTATTTGTACTTCGAGGCAAACTGCCACTCAGTTGCTAAATGAAATGGAAACCAATGGATTGTTGCATTACAATCGTAAAGAAATAATCATTGAGGACATTACTAAATTATAGTTTTTCAACTATTTTATTTTCTTTCTAAACTAGTAAGTATATTTTTAGTAAGGAAAATTGTCCATCACCTTGCGTTTATTATCCATTTTATAACTTTTAAAGCTGTCGCATCTTTGTAATGTCAATATCGACAAGCAATTTTAAGAAAAATAAAATGACTACTACAACATTTTCAGTTCCAACAAGATCAGAAGTTTCAGAAAATAATCAAGTAATTTTTGACAACCTACAAAAAGCATTAGGATTTGTACCTAATTTATATGCTACTATTGCGTATTCAAAAAATGGGTTAGAAAAATATTTAGCCTATCAAAATGCTAAAACTTCTTTATCCAATAAAGAAAAAGAAGCGGTAAATTTAATCGTAAGTCAAGTTAATAACTGTACGTATTGCCAAAGTGCCCATACTGTTATTGGGAAAATGAATGGTTTTACAGATGAGCAATTGTTAGACATTCGAAGAGGGAAAGCTACTGATGCCAAATTAAACGCACTGGTTCAGCTTGCAGCCGAAATTACACAGACTAGAGGAAACGCTAATGCTGATTTAGTTGACGCTTTTTTTGCTCAAGGTTATACTAATGAGAATTTAGTTGATTTGATACTCCTAATAAGCGACAAAACTGCGATGAACTTTTTGCACAATTTGACACAAGTAGCCGTCGATTTTCCTTTGGCACCATCTTTATAAATTATAATTTTTTTAAACTAATAAGATGCAAACCAATTCAATTTGAGTTGGTTTGCATTATATTTAAGCAAATTTAATTATCATGGAACAAAAACATCCACTTCCTCCATTTAATATGGAAACTGCTTTGCAAAAAGTACAATTGGCCGAAGATGCCTGGAATAGTAAAGACCCGGAACGCATTGCTTTGGCGTATACTATTGATACAGAATGGCGTAATAGAACGGATTTTATTAATGGTCGAGATGCTGTAAAAGAGTTTTTAAAAGCCAAATGGGAAAAAGAACTCGATTATAAACTCAAAAAAGAGTTATGGGGTTTTCGCGAAAATAGAATGGCAGTCCGTTTTGAATATGAATACCGAAATGAGGCAGGACAATGGTTTCGTGCCTATGGAAATGAAAACTGGGAATTTGATGAAAATGGTTTGATGCGTAAACGTTTTGCCAGTATCAATGATTTACCAATAGACGAAAAAGACAGAAAATTTAAATAATTATCATGGCTAAAAATTTTGCAGAAATAGCCTTTTCGGATGCTGTCAAAGCACTACAAGAAGTACACGGTAGCCGAAAAGGGTATGAACGAATGGAGAAATTCAATATTGTTGATGGCTTGTCCGAAAATGAAATGAGTTTTATAAGCAATCGGGATAGTTTCTATTTGGCATCCATTGGCGAAAAAAACTTTCCTTACATTCAGCATCGAGGCGGACCCAAAGGTTTTGTAAAAGTCTTAGATAAAAACACTATTGGTTTTATCGATTTTTCAGGAAACAAACAGTACATATCCGTTGGAAATTTTGCGACCAACAATAATGTTGCACTGATAATGATGGATTATCCAGCAAGAGCAAGATTAAAAATTTTGGCCAAAGCCGAAATTGTTGAACTCAAAGATAATCCTGAATTATTGTCCAAACTCGATTTAGGTGACTATCAGTTTCGTCCAGAACGGATGATGCTTTTTCATATTGAAGCTTTTGACTGGAATTGTCCTCAGCACATCACACCGCGTTTTACTGTCGAAGAAATACAAATCGCTTTTGAGCCAAAATTTCAATACATTTCAAAATTAGAAGAAGAAATAGAAAATCTTAAAAGCAGACTAAAAGAATCTGGTTTAAATTAAATTTGTTTATAAAAACAGCATAGTATGATAGACCAATCCACGTTTACTTTTGTCAATCCACAAAATGGAAATTTAGCTTTCAAACTTTTTTCTTTTGAAAGCATATCTTGTTTTGACCACATTCAGCGGTTGAATTATTATTCCCTAATTTGGATACAAAAAGGGGAAGGTAAAGTAAAAGTAGATTTTTCTGAATATGATTTTACAAAGGACCAATTATTGGCTTTTGCACCATATCAGCCTTTTATGCTATCATCTTTCGATGCTATTGAAGGGAAAGTGATTCATTTTCATCCCGATTTTTTTTGCATTATGAAACACCATGATGAAGTAGCTTGCAATGGGGTTTTGTTTAATAATATTTATGAACCGCCGTATGTATTGATTGATGAAATGGCTAGAGCTACATTCAATATGGTTTTGGAACAAATGAAGATTGAAATGCAGAATCCAGCATTGGCACAATATGAATTATTAATATCTTATTTAAAAATTTTTCTCATTACAGCCTCTCGATTAAAAAAAGAACAGCAACCAAAAGAGTTTGTTCCAATAGAAGAAAATACAGCACCATTTATTCTTCAAAACTTAAAAAATTTCATTGAACAAAATTTCAAAACCAAGCATTCTGCTAGTGATTATGCTGATTTACTTAATATTTCTCCAAAAGCTTTAGCCAAAATCACCAAAAATCACTTCAATAAAACATTGACCAATTTAATAGCCGAAAGGATTATTATCGAAGCTAAACGGGAATTGTATTTAACAAATAAACCGGTAAAAGAAATTGCCTATGAACTCGGGTATGATGATGAGCATTATTTTAGTCGTTTCTTTAAAACCAATGCGGAGGTTTCTCCTCAAATGTATCGTGATACGGTTGGTTTTGCCAAGGCAGTAAATTGATTTAGAGAAATTTTAACTCCAATGTAAACTACCTGACATTTTATCTTTTTTTACTGCTTTACATTTGTAATATCAAAATGGATAAACAAAAAAATGGTTATTATGAAAAGAGTAATAGTACTGTTGTTGATTGTCATTGCATCTTCAGCATCGTTTGCACAAAGTGCAGGCAAAAAACTATCCGAATATAATTTGGAAAATAAAATCGCTATTCAAGGCTACGATCCTGTTGCATATTTTAAGCAAGGAAAAGCTATAAAAGGAAAAAAAGAAATTTCAGCTTCATATGATGGTGTGATTTATCAATTTTCTTCTGCTTTGAATAAAGAGGTTTTTATAAAAAATGCTTCTTATTATGAACCGCAATACGGCGGTTGGTGTGCGTATGCTATGGGGAGTTCCGGAGAAAAAGTTGAAATCAATCCTGAAACTTTTAAAATTATTGACGGAAAATTGTATTTGTTTTATAATGCTTATTTCAACAATACCTTAAAAAGTTGGAACAAAGATGAAATCAGCTTGAAAGCAAAAGCTGATGCCAATTGGAAGAAATTTATAAAATAAGAAATCATGAAAGGATCAATTGTACAATGGTTATTTCGGCTAACTGCCACAATCATTTTATTGCAAACGCTGTATTTTAAATTCACTGGCGCCGAAGAAAGTGTTTATATTTTCTCGACTTTAGGAATAGAACCGTATGGTAGAATCGGATCAGGAATAGTTGAGTTAATCGCAGCCGTTTTGATTTTGATTCCTCGAACAACTTTGTTAGGCGCTATAATGGGAGCTGGCGTTATGCTTGGAGCTATTTTTTCTCATCTTTTTATATTAGGAATCGAAGTGAAAAATGATGGTGGTGAGTTGTTTACTTTAGCGATAATTACCTTTCTTTGTTGTATTGTATTGATTTATCAGAATAAAAGCAGATTGATTAACTTTTTGAAAATGAAGATATAATATGCTAATACAATCTATAAATACCAGCCTTGACGAATTGATTGGATTACTCAATCAGCTTTCTCAAGAGGAATATTCAAAATCATGTTTTGAATTGAGTGGCTCCAGCATTGGAGAACATACCCGACATATTATTGAAATGTTTCAGTGTTTGAATCGGAATTATGATTCAGGAATCGTAAATTATGATAAAAGAGAGCGAAATACATTGATTGAAACCAATAAGGGTTTTGCTGTTCAAATGATTTTGGATATCAAAAACAGCATCTCAAAAGAGAACAGGAATCTCGAATTGCAGCAAATGATTGATGGTAACGCTGTCAGTATTCAAAGTAATTATTACCGAGAATTGCTATATAATTTGGAACATTGCATTCATCATCAGGCATTGATTAAAGTGGCGATTTTAAAATATGAAAACGTAGCCGTTGATGCCAATTTTGGAGTAGCGCGTTCTACAATTGAATATAGAAAACAATGTGTACAGTAAGCTTTGTTTGTTCCAATGATACAATTATCATTACCTCCAATCGTGATGAAAAAATAATCCGACCGAGTGCTATTCCTCCCAAAAATTACACCTTGAACGGAAAAAATATTATTTATCCAAAAGACGCCAAAGCAGGCGGGACTTGGTATGTAGTGGATGAGAACGGAACAGTTTTGGTTTTGCTCAATGGAGCCGATGAAAAACACCAAGTGCAATTGCCTTATCGTAAAAGCCGAGGCCAAATTGTTCTCGAAATGATAAGCAGTGCTTCTGCAAAGGAGTTTTGGAATGAAATTGATTTAGAAAATATCGAACCTTTTACCTTAGTTTTGTTTCAGGATAAAAAACTTTTTCAATTGCGTTGGAATGGAGCCGAAAAATCAATTGTAGATTTAGAAATTGATAAAAATTATATTTGGTCTTCATCAACCTTGTATTCCAAAGCGATTCGGGAGCAGCGTTCGAATTGGTTTTACACTTTTTTAGATGCCAATTCCGAAATTACACAAGGTAAAATGCTTCATTTTCATCGCTATACAGAAAATGATAATGATGAAAACGGTTTGATTATTAACAGAAACGATGAGATGAAAACCTTGAGCATTACACAATCGGTTATTGAGAAAAACAAGGTGATAATTCATCATTTGGACTTGATTGCCGATAAAGAGTATTCAAAAACATTTATATGCATTTAGTAAAGCTTAATAAACAATTACAAAATTGAAACTATTCTTTCATAAATTGACCCACTGGGAATACTGGCCTTTCCAAATCGTTTATACCCCGATTTATTTTCTATGGGCGTATTATTCGATTAAGGCAAAATCTATTTTTTTCTTCAATGCTTCCAATCCTACCATCAAAAATGGAGGTTTCATAATGGAAAGTAAAAAGCAGATCTATAATTTAATTCCGCAAAAATATTATCCCAAAACCGAATTGGTAAAAGCGGGAACTTCTATTGATGAGATAAGCAAAATAGTAGAAAATGCAGGAATTAAATATCCTTTTATTGCCAAACCCGATATTGGTCTGCGAGGTTCTGCCGTAAAAAAAATAGAAACTCCAGAGGATCTAAAACGATATTCTGAAAGAGCCCATTTTGATTTTATTGTACAGGATTTGATTCCGTATGAAAATGAAGTGGGTGTTTTTTATGTACGTTATCCGCACGAAAAAGCGGGGAGAATTACAGGTATAGTTGCCAAGGAATTTCTAATCATTACCGGAAATGGAGTAGCGACTATTGAAGAATTAATAAAAGAAAATCCCAGGTATGAATTGCAGTTAAAAGCGCTGAAACAAGAATACGGAAGTAAGCTGCGGGAAATTTTGCCTGTGGGCGAAAAAAGAAACCTTGTACCTTATGGGAATCACGCTCGCGGAGCCAAATTTATTGATGGCAGCCATTGGATAACACCAAAGCTTACCGACACTTTCAACGAAATGTGTATGCAGATTCCAGGTTTCCATTTTGGAAGATTGGATATTATGTATGATACTTTTGAGGGATTGGAACAAGGAAAAAAATTCTCGGTTGTAGAACTTAATGGCGCTGCCAGTGAACCAACACATATTTATGATCCTAAACATTCCTTGCTGTTTGCATGGAAAGAATTGGCGCGACACATTACCTATATGTATGAAATTAGTGCAGCGAATCATCAAAAGGGCTTCCCATATTTAGCGCACAAAGCAGGAATGAAAGAATACCGTTTGCATCAAATGCAGAATATGAAAATTGTAAATTTTCAATAAATGAAGGCCTTCAAAAACATAATGGCAGGATTTATTGTGAGCTTTGTAGGTTCCCTGCCTCTTGGTTATTTAAATATTATTGGAGTTGAGGTCTTTTCTCAACTTGGAATGAATTCTCTTGTTTTTTATTTGCTGGGAGTAATTGTTGTTGAAGCTGTTGTAATTTATTTTACAGTTATTTTTTCAAATCAATTAGCAGAAAATAAAAAATTAATGAAGAGCATTGATTTTTTTGCAGTATTTTTTCTCCTGTTATTAGCCTATTTATTTTATGCTAATTCAAGTAAAACGGACCAAGAGCACAATTATTTATCTGGCTATGTTCAATATTCTCCTTTTTTAATTGGAATGGTATTGTGTGGTTTGAATTTTCTTCAGATCCCTTTTTGGATGGCTTGGAATTTGTATTTAATCAATGCTAAATACATAACACTATCCAAAAAACTTAAATTCCATTATATTTTTGGGACTTTAGTTGGGACTTTTTGGGGAATGTTAGCTATAATTGTTTTATTGGATTCACTATCTCAAAAAATACTGGATTATTCAAAATGGATTATTCCAATTGTTATTCCTCTGTTTTTTGTAGCCTTGGCTTTCTTCCAAACTTTAAAAGTCTATAAAAAATATTTGAAGAAAACTATTCGATAGAAGGTTGATTCATGTCGTACCCCAAAATAAAATAGTTGTTATTGTTGAATTGAAAATCGCCTATAACTGACCATTTTAGTTTTTCAATATGCGCTTTTTGTGAAGGGATATTGGTTTTATTGATGAAAGTAATGCTTACTGGAAACTTTTTCAAAAGATGAACGCGCATAAAATCAAAGAAAGGAAGAATCAAGCCTTTGCCTCTGTATTTTTTGTCAATGCAAATAGGTCCGTATTGGAAAGTATTGGTGTCAGTCATTTTAAAATCTTTGAACGTAAGTGCAGGAAGCATCGGAGTCATGTGGTTGAATATCGGCCATTGGCTAAAATATTGCCAGCTAGCTGCAAAAATGTAAGCGATAATTTTGCCATTGTCTTTGGCAATAAACAAACCTTCTTGACGAATCACCTCCTGTAATTGTTCAACAGAAAAAGGAGTCGTTACAAATCCTGAAGCTTTTTCTTCTTCGGTCATGTTGGATACCAAATAAATGTTTTGCAATGCAATTACGCCTTCAATGTCAGTGCTTTTTGCCACTTCAAATTCAATATTCTCAATCATTACTATAAATTATCGGTTGTTTTTTTGCAAAAATAAGTAAAAGGAGGGTGTTATTTTTTAAGGATGCAATGAATATGAGTTTTGGAATTTAAAAGTGTAGTTTTTTAACTGTTTTGACTATTTTTGCTCCATGAAACCCCTCAGGATTTCAAAATAAAATATAAGCGAAAAATGACGATACCATTTTCTGTTAAAAAATAAATATTATCCTCAAATGAAAAACATTATTATTACAGGAACAAGCAGGKGAATAGGTTTTGAATTGGCTTTGAAGTTTGCCAATGCAGGCCATCAAGTATTGGCCTTATCAAGAAAAGCTCATCAAGAATTGCTTTCTCATAAAAATATTACTTTTCTTTCTGTTGATTTATCTAATGAAGCAGAATTGCTGCAAGTGACAGAATTTTTAGCATCTGCTTGGCAAAAAATTGATGCCATTGTTCATAATGCAGGTAGTTTATTATTAAGACCTTTCTCTGAAACGACGCAGCATGATTTCGAAAACATATATAAAGTCAATGTTTTTGGAGTGGCCAATTTAACCCGTATCTGTTTGCCTTATTTACAAAAAGGCAGTCACGTAGTAACTATTAGTTCTATGGGAGGAGTGCAGGGAAGCTTGAAATTTGCTGGGCTTGCAGCATACAGTTCGAGTAAAGGGGCTGTAATTACTTTATCTGAATTATTGGCAGAGGAATATAAAGAGAAAGGAATTTCGTTTAATGTTTTAGCTTTGGGTTCTGTTCAGACCGAAATGCTTCAGGAAGCATTCCCAGGGTATCAAGCGCCGCTTTCAGCAAGTGAAATGGCAAATTATATTTATGATTTTACCCTTACCGGAAATAAATATTTTAACGGTAAAGTGTTGCCGGTTTCATCAACGAATCCATAACTAATTTTGTCTGAGACACTTTCAAAATACCTTCCTGAACATGCCGTAAAGCCAGTTTTTGAACTGATTGTTGCGCATCAGGTGCATCTCAAAATTGTCAATGAGAGGCAGACACGTCATGGCGATTACCGAAAAGGTTTGAGTGGTAAACATGAAATCACGGTTAATTCAAGTCTTAACAAGTATAAGTTTTTAATTACGCTGATTCATGAGATTTCACATTTGGTGGCATTTGAAAAATTTGGGCGACATATTAAGCCACATGGAAATGAATGGAAGTATTCATTTCAAAGGATGATGGTGCCGTTTATCAGACCTGAGATTTTCCCAAATCATTTGTTGCCTTTGATAGCCAGACATTTTAAGAATCCATCAGCAAGCAGCGATACAGATGCTACATTAGCACTCGCTTTAAAACAATATGATAAACCAAATGATAAAAATTATATCTTTGAAATCCCTTATGGAAGTGTTTTTAGAATTTCAAATGGGAAGATTTTTAAGAAAATAGCAATACGAACCAAGCGATACGAATGTTTGGAAATAAGCACTGGGCGCTTATATTTATTTAATCCAAATGCGGAAGTAGAGTTACTATCCAGTTAAAGTGATTCTACGGAATGATTATTAAAAAAAATAAAATGAATAAAAATTATTACGCAATATTAATGGCAGGCGGAATTGGTTCGCGATTTTGGCCAGTAAGCACAAAAGAGTTCCCAAAACAGTTTCATGACATGCTGGGTTCTGGAGAGACTTTAATTCAGAAAACATTTAGCCGATTATCACAAATTATTCCGAAAGAGAATATTTTGATTTTGACGCATGAGAGTTACAATGATTTGATTTTGGAACAATTACCGATGGTGAAGCAGGAGCAAATTGTTTTGGAACCAGCAATGAGAAATACAGCACCTTGTATTTTATATGCCTCGTTAAAAATTAAAAAATTGAATCCAAATGCAGTGATGGTTGTAGCTCCAAGTGATCATTGGATTGAAGACGAAATGCAGTTTGTTGCCAATTTGCAGCGGTCTTTTGATTTATGCGAAAGAGAAGAATCTCTGATGACATTAGGGATTTTGCCAACTGCTCCCAATACGGGTTATGGCTATATTGAATTTGATAAATTAGATAGCCGCTCAATAAAAAAAGTTGTTCAGTTTAGAGAAAAACCAGATTCTAAAACTGCCAGACGATTTATACAAAGCAGAAATTATTTGTGGAATGCAGGTATTTTTATTTGGAGCGTTAAATCAATTTTGAAAGCTTTTGAAGAATTTCAGCCTGCAATGTTTGCTCATTTTATGAAAGGATTTGAGATATATAATTCAGAGGACGAGCATGCTTTTATACAGGAGAATTATCCAGTTTCTGAAAATATTTCCATAGATTATGCTATTATGGAAAATGCTCAAAATGTTTATGTGCTTCCTGCAACTTTTGACTGGAATGATTTAGGGACTTGGGGATCACTGCATGAAAAACTGCCAAAAGACGATAATAATAATGCGGTGGTAAATGCTAATGTACTATTGCAGAATTCTTCCAATAATATTATCAGAACGGCTTTAGGAAAACAAGTGATTGTTGATGGATTGGATGATTATATTATTGTTGATAAGGATTCGGTTTTATTGATTTATCCAAAAAGTAAAGAACAGGAAATAAAAGGAATTGTTTCTCAGTTGAAATAATTTTGGAATATAAAAAAAGGCAACAATTTTGTAAAAATAATTGTTGCCTTTTTTTATGTTTTGCGCTCCGTTGAACTTAATATCTTATCTTATAGCGTTTACTCTTTTAAATATGCTTCTCTAACTTTTTTAAACAATTCTGAAGAATACACAAATTCTACAATGGCTTCATTGTCAGTTCTGAAAATTTCTTCATTGCTTCCCTGCCAAGCTTTAACTCCATTTTTTAGAAATAAAATATTATCGCCAATTTCCATCACAGAGTTCATATCATGCGTATTTACAACTGTTGTAATATTGTATTCAACAGTTATTTCTTTGATAAGATTATCAATTAAAATTGCCGTATTTGGGTCTAATCCTGAATTGGGTTCATCACAAAATAAATACTTAGGATTGTTTACGATGGCTCTGGCAATGGCAACTCTTTTTTGCATTCCTCCCGAAATTTCCGAAGGTAATTTTTTATGAGCGCCCACAAGGTTTACTCTTTCTAAAACAAAATCAACTCGTTTCTGAATTTTTAATTTACTGTCGTTAGTGAACATTCTTAGAGGGAAAGCGACATTTTCGGCAACAGTCATACTGTCAAAAAGTGCACTTCCTTGAAAAAGCATTCCTATTTCAGTACGGAGATCTCTTTTTTCATCGGAGCTAAGCTCAGAATAAATACGGCCGTCAAAAGAAATAGTTCCTATTTCTGGAGTATGAATTCCTAATAATGATTTTAATAAAACAGTTTTACCGGATCCGCTTTGTCCAATAATCAAATTGGTTTTACCCGCCTCAAAAACACTGGAAACTCCTTTTAGAATCTTGACACTGTCAAATGATTTTTCTAAGTTTTTTATTTCTATCATTTTGTTAAGAGTAATTGCGTAATAATGTAATTCAGTAAGATGATCGTAACTGATGTCCATACAAATGATACAGTACTGGCTTTACCAACCTCAAGAGCACCGCCTTTCATATAATACCCATGAAAGGAAGGAATTGTTGCCAACAGCATTCCAAAGATAAAAGTTTTGGTAAAGGAATATACAACGTGAAATGGGATAAAATCTCTTTGAATACCTTCAATAAAATCGACATTTGCTCCAAAACCTCCATAAACGGTAGCAATGTAACCGCCTGCAATACCTAGAAACATACCAATTCCAATTAGAAAAGGATATAAAAGCAATGCTATTATTTTTGGGAAAACCAAATAATTAAGAGAGTTAACTCCCATAACTTCAAGGGCATCGATTTGTTCGGTAACACGCATAGATCCTATGCTTGACGTTATAAAAGAACCCATTTTTCCAGCCATAATGATAGACATAAATGTTGGGGCAAATTCTAAAATCACCGATTGGCGAGTGGCATATCCAATTAGGTATTTTGGGATGAAAGAATTAGTCAGGTTCAATGCAGTCTGTATAGAAACAACTCCGCCAACGAAGAAAGAAATGAATGCAACAATTCCTAGTGAATCAATAATTAAATCATCGACTTCTTTGAAAATTAAACCTTTCATAACGGACCATTTTGTTGGCTTTTTGAAGATTTCTTTCCACATTAAAAAATATTTCCCAATTTGGGATAAATAGCGAATGAGCATCATTTTTTTAAGATTCGGTTTACAAGTTGTAATATTCAGAAAAGAATACAGGTATGCAAAAATACTGTATTTAGTTGGAATTTTAGATTTTGTTTTTAATTAGGAGCCTAAGATATTAAAACAATTTCTCTTTCATTTTTTGTAAACGATAACTGCGTATGAATTTTGCCTGTTCATTAGTAACCAGCAAAGGAGTTTTTGCTGATTTTGCTTTCCAAAAACCTTTTATGTAATCCAAGAAGAGTAATGGCTTTTTTTTCATCATTGCTAATTTGGCCGATGCAATTGCTGTAATCCAGAAACCGTATCCAAGGGTGTAAAAAGCTTCTCCTTGCTTATAACGTGCTGTTTTGTTGTAATTAGCGCCCGTAGGTTTGAGGTGTTTTACGTGGAGGCTTTCATTAGTTACTACTTTCCAATTGTAGAATTTGCTGAGCAGTTCGTCAACGGTGTCCCAGCCCATTGCTGGTTTTAAGCCGCCTATTTGTTTGAAAGTTTCTTTTCGATAGGCTTTCAATGCACCGCGAATATGATCTTTATCGGTTAGGTTTTCTAAAACCCAATCGCCGTTTTTTTCGATGTAACAAAATCCGCCAGCCATTCCAATTCGGTCATCCGATTCAAAATGTTTGATTATGGTTTCGAAATAATTGGAAGGAAAAATTAAATCGGCATCAATTTTTACGATTAAATCGTAATCTTCATCCAAAGTTTCAAATCCTTTCTGAAAAGCTTGAATCACTTTGCTTCCAGGTAAATGTATTGCTTCGGAAGTTTTGTTTACCAAAGTAATATACGGATTTTCTTTGGCGAAAGCCAAAACAATTTCGGCAGTTTTATCGGTAGAATTATCATTTACCACAACAACCCTGTTAGGTAAAACAGTTTGATTCGCTAAGCTATTTAAAGTTAGCTGAATGAATGATTCCTCGTTATAAGTTGGAATAATTATATAGTATCTCATGAGGCTAATCACTATTTACTAGTTACTTTTTCTGCGTAAACTATATAATATCTCGGCGTAAAAAATCGCAATAATGGACGGAATCCGATTTTTTTAACCGGATGGGTGAATTTTTCTCTGTCAATAATTTTCCAGCCTGTTTTTTCTAATAACCAGTCCAATTGCCAGTCTTCAAACTCATGATAATGTCTGTCCCACATGTCTGTTTTACTTCTATAGGCAGAAGAAAACCAAAGGCGCAAAGGAATTGATATTAATAATTTATCTGATTTTATTTCGTTTAAAATGGTATAAGGATTGAGTAAGTGTTCAAAAATTTCAAAAGCAGTTACTACATCTTGTTTTCCTTCTGAAAAAACACTTTGATTCATGTCCAGATCTTCACCAGTAGTATTGGTAACAGTGTAGCCTTCGGCTTTCATTATTTTAGAAAAAGGATTGTCAACGCCAAGATCTAATATGGTTTGAGAAGGGGAGATATGTTTCTTTAAAAATTCTAAAGTATGCTTGAATCTTTTATTAGGAAATGTTTTTTCGTACATGATTTTAATTTTTGACTAACGCTTTTGTTTTAGCGTCTGCAAATATAAAGATTCTGTTTCTTATACCGTTTGCAATTACAAAATTGTCTGATATTATTTGATTTTTAAAGAATAGATTGCCGCTCATTTGCATTCAAAGCAAAAACCCACAACGCTAATAAAAGTGGTGTGGGTTCAATATAAACGTACAGGTAATCTTTTAATAGCGATAGACAAAAGCATTGATATTCATTCCGGCACCTACTGAGGCAAAAATGACAACATCTCCTTTGTGTATCTCCTGATCTTCAATTTGACCTCTAATGAGCAGGTCAAAAAGAGTAGGGACGGTTGCAACACTGCTGTTTCCTAATTCGTGTATGCACATTGGCATAATGTTTTTTGGAGGAGTTTGTCCGTGTAATTTGTAAAAACGGTGGATGATAGCTTCGTCCATTTTTTCGTTGGCCTGATGAATCAGGATTTTTTTGACATCCCCAATAGCTATACCGCTTTGATCCAAACAGCTTTTCATAGCAGCAGGAACTTGGCTCAACGCAAATTCATATATTTTACGGCCATACATTTTGATGTACTTAGTGTCTGGATCTAACTCTGGATTGTATGATTTTCCGAAGTAAAGAAAGTTGGCTTCTTCAGCGGCATAAGTTGCGCTTTCATAAGAGAGCATTCCGGTTTCGTCATCTGAGGCTTCTATAACCGAAGCACCAGCTCCATCAGAGTAAATCATTGAATCTCTATCGTGGGCATCCACTACTCTGGATAAAGTTTCGCCACCAATGACAAGACATTTTTTGGCCATGCCCGATTTGATAAAAGCATTGGCCTGCAATACGCCCTCAATCCAGCCCGGACAGCCAAAAAGAATATCGTAAGCGACACATTTTGGGTTTTTTATCTGTAATTTATGCTTGACTCTTGTGGCTAAGCTTGGAATAATGTCAGATTGGCTTGTGCCATATTTTACATCGCCAAAGTTGTGCGCAAAAATAATATAATCTAAAGTTTCTGGGTCGATGCCTGCATTTTCTATGGCTTTTTGAGAAGCAAAAAAAGCCAAATCCGAAGCGGTATAATGATCCTCTGCATACCTTCTTTTTTCGATACCCGTAATACCTTTGAATTTGTTGATTACAACTTCGTTTGGATAGGCAAATGGAGAGCCGTCTTCGTTTAGAAAAACATGCTCGCTAAAATCAGTATTGCTAATCTTTTTCTCAGGAATATAGCTTCCTATACCAGTTATTTTTATTTTCATTTTGATAATTTCCAGAATAAATTTCGGCTAAATTAATTATAATAAATGTATAATAGACAATATATTTATTATGCATGCATATAATTATGAAATATTAAATATATAGCAAAAATATTGAATATATTTTATTGAAAATGATTAAATGGTGCATTTAATTTTTAAATTAAGTATAAATAACAAAGTGAGTGTTTTTTGTTAGAAAGTTAATTTCGGAAATTAAAAGGATTAATATCATTTTATTTTAAATAAAAAGTATGGAGGTTCAAGGACACTAATTTGTGTAAAATTGAAGCTGTATTTTTAGCGAATTTTAAATGCATAAAAAGACTTAGCGGTATATTAGAAAGGTATGAAAGGGAAGGCATTTATGCTTTATTTACCCGCATTGTAAATGCTGCGATTTATCTTCTAATTTAAGTAGGTACTTGTTGTAAATGAGCACCATTGGGGTACAGCATATTTGGAAATGAATAAATTAGCTTAAAAATTTGGATTTGATCTTGAATGTTCTGGTACTACAGCGGGTTTGGGACTAAATTAAACCCATTCTTCGGATTTGCCACCCGAGCGATAGCGAACAGGCGAAGCAAATCATCCCAAATACAAAACCAACTTTCCTATTAAGCCAAATGCCCAAATCCGTTGTAGCATCTATGTGAGGTTCCTTATAGTCTGCTTTTTAAATCCATCATTCCATGAAGAATTCTTGCGATTTCTATTTCGTTCTTTGATATAATTGAGTAGAAGATAATATGTTCACCTGATTTAAAACCTAATATTCCTTTCGTTACTATATCATAGTTTCTGCCAAGTTCTGGATTATTTGCTAAATCATAACATGATGCCAAAAGTAAATCATAATACTTTTCAGCTTGCATTTCAGACCAAGTTTCGATTGTATAGTCCCAAATTTCAGATAAGTCATCAACAGCTTTATTTGTTAAATAATATTTAGCCATTTGATTTTTTTCTTGATTTTAAAACGTCAAGATATTTTTTAGCATCAAAATCTACTGCACGTCCACTTTCAATTCCATCATTGATCGCTTTTCTTAGTGCTACAATTTTATTTTCCTCATCTTCTAAAAGACGAAGACCGGCTCTGACAACCTCACTTGCGTTATTGAATCTTCCATCATTTATACTGTGTTCGATAAAACTTTCGAAATGATTACCGAGCGATATAGAAGTATTTCGTCCCATAATTTATTTTTTTTAGCTAAGTTACCAAAAAATGGTAGCTTTTCAAATTATTACGGATTTTTTTGGAATCTCGCATAACGTCAGTCTGTGAAAAAACTAAAATCAGCCTCTTGAGAATCTCATATTTGAGTTTTTTATTTGGTAGCTCTCTGAATACTTTCTAAATTTGAAGAGGTTTTTTCACAGTCTGACGTTCTGGTACTACAGCTGGTTTGGGGCTAAATTAGGCCCATTCTTTGGATTTGCCAAATCATTCAAATACAAGACCATTTTCCATTAAGCCAATTGCCCAAATCACTAGTAGCAAATGTTAGCGGTTCGTTGTTATTTTTTAAATTCTGCTAGAGTTTTGTCAATTAAATTTTCTATTTCTAAAAAATTAGCTGCCAGTTGTAAAATATCTTTTTGAGTTTTTTCCTCATCAAATTCTATCCATCCTTCCATTAATGTAAGTGGTCCAAAATCTGTGCTAACATTTTCCCACTTATGTTGATACTTTTTAAACTCTTCTCTGAAAGAATTAGCAAATTTTCTACTTTCAATAGAATAACCATTTAATTTTCTAAGTTTCAATGCGTGGATATTATAAAATATTTTTTTCTGTTTTAAAGTTGATTCACTAACCCAAATTGAAAAAAAAATTCTTGTTTCAGCGGTCAATGGATTATCTATTGAATTTGCCCAAGATTTTTTATAAAGTTTCAAAAAAACGGAATTCAATACCTCTCCAATTGCTGTTTCAAGTTTTTTTTCGTTTAGTGCTTTTTTATCAATCTGTGTTAGTGCTTTTTGAAATATAGTTTTGTAATTTTCAAATTTCATTTCCATTGTTAGGTTATATTTCTAATTTTACAGTTCGCAATAATGGCTAACGTTTTGGGGCTTTGCGATGGTGAGGCAATCGAAACAAAAATCTTCAATTTTGCACAAAAGTTCAATCGAAGAACTACTGTTGAACTTTGCAGTTTCGCCCCACTATTGTAAAACCCTCGTTAGCGGCTGGCATTTTCTATCGTTTGCAAGGTACATAATATATCAAACGCACAAAAGCCCACTTATGCAAAAGTACAATACACTTTGGGTAAGTAGTAAATATCGTTCTGATTTTTGTTTTGTTTTAATGCTGTGTACCAAAAAGCAAACGATATAAATCATATTATACATTGACCAATGTTGTAGATACAAAGATTTGTTTTCAAAATTACCAAAGTAAACCATTGCCAAAAGCATTACAATACTTAATATTAAATCGACCGAAAGGCACTGCCAAGTACATCTTCCCAAAAAACTTATTTTCTTGTTTCCCGCATTTATATGTGCGATAAACGAAATATGAGTACAATTATGCTTGCTATTATAATTCGTAAGTCCATATTTTTTTGGCTATATTTTTAATGTGCAGTTTTCGAGAAGAAATTCATAATTACAACGCCTGTTACAATAAAGAGAATGCCTATAATTGCTGGTAAATCTAACTTTTGTTTGAATACAATAACGGAAACAGCTGATGTAAGCACAATGCCTAATCCTGCCCAAATTGCATACGTCGTACCGAGCGGAATTACTTTGAGCGCCAACGAAAGAAAATAGAAACTAATGATGTACGCCACTGCAAAAATGCTGGTTGGAAGCCATTTTGAGAAGCCGTCTGAAGCTTTTATAAAGCCTGAACCTACTACTTCTAATATAATTGCTAAGGATAGAAATAAATATTTCATATTGATTTAAGATAAAAATGTTTCTTTTAAATAGGTTTCCAAATCGGTTGGTTTTCGACCTAATAATTGTCCCAGGTCGGAAGTTTTAACGTCATATTCGTGGTTTTTAATAACTGCGGCTAAAAGTGATGAAAAATAAATATCATTTTCATTCACTCCATATTCTCTAAGTTTTGCTTCAAATTCGTTTGCGTCTGGATTGTAATAGGAAACAGTTTTTCCCGATAATTCTGAAAGCATTTGAGCCATTTCTTCAAAAGAAAATGCATTGAGTGCTGTTATAAGATAAATTTTATTATCGTGACCTTCGCTTACCAAAACATTGGCAAAAGCTTCTGCCATTTCGGTTCTTTTTACAAATGTTGCTTTGCCATTACCAGCTGGGAAATAAATTCCCGTATTTACCACATCATATCCTATGAAAAAAGGAATAGTTTCGGCATATAAACCGTTTTGAAAAATGGTATAGGTCAATCCGCTTTCGATGATGTAATTTTCGGTGGTAATGTAGGAATCAACCAAAATTCCTAATTTAGATTCGCTCACATTTTTATTTAAAGCTCCACCGGTATAGTAAATCTGCAAAACACCAGCTTCTTTGGCAGCGTCAATTACATTTTTATGGTCTGCAAAAGCGTTTTCACTTTCGATACTAACCATAAATACTTTTGTGACACCGTGCATCGCTTTTGCAAGTGAAGTTTTATTGGAATAGTCTCCAATACACACTTTTACGCCTTTATCTTGAAAAGATTTTGATTTTTCAGCATTGCGAATTAATGCTACAATTTTGCTTGCTGAAACTTGTTTTAATAAGTTTTCAATTACAGCATTTCCTAAATTTCCGGTTGCTCCTGTTACTAAGATCATAATTTTGATTAATTAAATTGATGATGCAAAGGACGCCAAAATAGGAACTGCTATTTTTGACAAAAGTCAAAATCGGTTATTTTTTTCTGATACGACTCAATGTTTCTTGAGTAATGCCTAGGTACGATGCAATGTGTCCCAATGAAATTCTTTGTATCGCATCGGATTGGTATTTTAGCAATGAATTATAACGTTGTTGGGCATTTTCGGTTTGTAGTGAACCTATCCTTTGTTCTAAAATAACGCAATATTCTTCCGCCATTTTTCTGCCAATGGTGTTCATTTCTGGGAACTTTTTGTAGAGTTCGTTAAGGTCTGTACTGCAAATATAGTAATAAGTAGATATTTCTAAAAATTGAATATTTTCAAAAGAAGGTTGGTCGTAAAAAAGCGGCAAAACAGAACCCAAAATAATATTTTCAAAACCAAACCACGAATTTATTTCACGCTCGTCTTTGATGTAATACGAACGCACAAGTCCTGTTTCTATCACAAAAAGGCTGGAAACAATTTGTCCTTGTTTTAAAAAGAAATCGCCTTTTTGTTTCGTTTGACTTTTGATATATTTCGAAAGTTCGTTTTCAATTTCGGGCGGTAAGTTTCCGTATTCTTTGAATTTGTTTATTAGAGGATTCATTCTGTTATGTGTTGGTGGTTATGCTTGCCGATAATGCTCTGGTACTACAGCGGGTTTTGGACTAAATTAAGCCCTATTTTCGGATTTGCCAAATCATCCCAAACACAAAACAATGCTTAAATTAAGCCAAAAACCCAAATCTATTGTAGCAAATGTTAGCGGTTCGGGCTTTTATTTCTTCTATCTAAGTTTCAATATTTAATGTCATAGAAGTATAGTCGTAAGAAATATTATTAATTCTAAACATGTCCTTTGTTACGCTCAATTGCTCAAAATTCATTTTTTTGTAGTTTGGTAGCTGGGATATTATTTGTCAAAACTTGCAAATCAATCCAACTAATTTTGTGATTATCTCTACAATAGTTAATAATGAATTCTAATAACTTATGACCAATTTTTAAATTACGAAAATTACTGTCAACTCCCATTCCAAGTAATACTCTATGTTCTGTATTTAACTGATTTTGGGAACGAATGTCAATATGTCCAACAATATTGTTTTCTTCATTTACTGCAACCCAAACTTTCCTCCATCCAATTTCGTCATTTTTTTTTATTCATTCCGTCCTCAAATTTTGCCTTCCATTCGTTGGAAAGTGTAGATTGTTGTTTAGAAAGTGGTTGGAAAGGAGCTGCTCCGTTTTGCCCGTTTTCAGAAAGATGAATTGTCAAGTATTGAATAAAATCGTCAAGATTATCTTTATTTAATTCTTTAATTGATATCATTTACAAATTATTTTGATTAAGTCAATGTCCTTTTTTTTTGTCGTTATAGACCGATTGTTAATGTTTTGTCACTTGGTGATGTGGCGGATTAAGGAAGCCTAAACTTTCGGTTAAATGCTAATTTTGCAAACGCAAAACCAATTTCAAATTAAGCCTAAACCCGCCCATATTGCCAAATGGCGGTTAGCGGTAGTGCATTTCTTTTTCTATCTCCAATAATTATTTGCAGCAGCTATTGTCGCAAATTCTGTCGCAATTGTTTGTCCAATAGCAATAAGTAGTCCTGCATTTTCCGCATAAGAAGGACGCATTTTTTCTCTCTTTTCGGCATCAGGTTGCGTAATTTTGATGATTAGTCTTGCCATTTTTACAGCTAATTGACGACCTTCTTCTGGTGTTGATGTAATTAACGAATTGTTCGGTACTAATTGAATTTGTTCTGACATAATCTTTTCAGTTTAATTTTAATTATTGACGTTCTTTTATAGAGATTGGATATGCTTTTGAACGGTCTTCTAACATTGGGTCGGCTGTTTCTATTCCGTCTGTTATGTTATTTGGAATAAAATGTAATTGTTTGTCTGACTCCAAAGTATTTTCTCCAATTTTAGTGATTGTAATTGAACCTAATAGGATGCGTTCTCTTGTGTCTAACCAAGCAATAGAAGGGTCGGCTACAATATCATCGGCATTGGCAATTTGTGCATATAATTTGAACTTAACTGGTTTGTTTGCTAAATGAGTTTTAATTTCCTCGTATAAATAATTTGGACTTGATTTTGCAATTTGTTCTTTACTTAAAAATTGTTCTCCGTCTTCTGGAATAAATTGGTATCTTATAAATTTTGATTCGCCTTTCGCATTTGTGAATTTATATGAATTTACACCATAATATGAAATTGTACCAAAGCTAGTTGTTGCTGGCTTTTGACTAGTCAAAAATGTTTTGGCGATAGGGTGAGTTTCAAAAAATTGTTCCAAAGCTGTTGGTTTTTCAGCATTTGCTCCACTTTTTGCAATTGCACCTAACAATTTAACAAATTCATCTGTATTCGATACGGGAAATCCATTATAACTGTGGGTAACAATATCTGTTGTTACTCCTTTTGGTAAATGAAATTTAATTGCTAATCCTCTTGGATTGGAAAGTCCAATTGTATCGGCGATATTTGGGATTCCTGTAAAATCAGAAAAACGTACCGTTATTGATGTTTTTTTGTTTTGAAATTGAATTGCTTTTGTGATTTTTTTAGCATTTTTATCTGCTTCAAAAAAACCTTCTACAATAATGCCTTTGGCGTGTACAGCTCTTGCGTTAGGGTGTTTTCCAAAAGTTCCGTGCAGAGCTTCCACCATTTGATTAGGTGTTGACTCAGTTTTTGTTGTTTGAGCTTTAATGACTGATGACATTAGTATCATACCAAAAACAATTGAAATTCTAAACTTTTTCATATTTCATATTTTTTAAAAATTAATAATCCGCAAGGTTAGAGAAACCAATTATAAAAAACGGTATCAAAAGTCACCAATCATAAAATTATTATTGTTCGATTTTCTTGTCTTATTTTTTGGTCATTTTCTAATTTTTTCATTAATCTTGAAATTACTTCTCTAGTTGTACCTAAATCCTCTGAAATAATTCTATGCGATATTGAAATTGTTTTTGAATCGCCAAGTTTACTTTTAACTTTTAAATATTTCCAAAGTCGGTCTTCAATTTTATAACAAATAATTTGTTTTGTTGTGTGTAAAAGATCGTTGTAATGTTTCTGAAAATTATCTAAAATTAAGGTGTTAAAAGCTGGGTATTTCATAAGCCATTCTTTTGCTTTTTCAATAGGAATGAGTAGTATTTCTGAACTGTCTTCAGAAATTGCCGAAAAATCTATCGGTTCATTATTGAACAAATGTGCAAAACTAAAAATACAAGATTCGCCTTGACTTATGTAATAAAGTAAAAATTGTAAATTTTCTTCTTGACTATAAACTTTAATATTTCCTTTTAATACAATTGGTAAATAACGTACATTCTGTCCTTGTTTGATTACAAAGTCATTGTTAGCATAATTTTTGGTTATTCCAAACGCTTTAAGTTCATTTATAAGCTCTATGCCAAAGTCAGGCAAGCAAAGTTCTAATGTTTTATTATTCATTTCTTTAGACAGCAGTTTTTTATTTTGCAAACTCAAATTTTGCATCAACAAACATTGAACTTCTTTTACCTCTCAAGTTTTTTTCATCATTGAAACTCCAATAAGCCTTTACTTTTCCATCTTTTGTATTTATTATTTGGCTTACAGTCCATCCATCTTTTTCTATCCAATTTAAGAAATATATATTATCTGTTAATTTTTCATAACTTATGTTTTCATTGCCTTCTGCAACTACTCCTTTATTATCAGTAGTTTTCCAATGTAAAGTGCTATCAGAGATATAAATTACTTCTGCTTTCATTTCAGGAAATGTAATAATTCCTTTTTTTCCAATTAAAACAAAGTCTAATTTGGATTCTTTAATTTCAGTTGTTGAATTTTTATCTGAATTTTGATTGTTACAACTTGTAAAGAATAATCCACTTATAATTATTAATATTCCTATTTTCTTTATCATTTTTCAGTTTATCTACTTAATAATTATTTCAATTTAGTGTTTTTTGCGTCTCGCTTACATTACCGCGAACTTGTATATATACGATACAAACCTTCGTATACACACCCTTATTTGGGTAGATTAGCGAAAGTTTGTTTCGCTTTATTGTTTTTCAAAAGTAGTTAATAAAGATTACAAATCATTAGACTGTATTTAATTCGCTTTCTAAAAATTATTCTATTTTATGAATTTTTTTAAAACCTGCAGTTGTGTTTGCAATGATTCCATTCGTTTTTCATTCTCGGTAAATTGGGTTTTTAGCTCCTTTTCTGTTTCTCGGTGCAATGTTTTGAAAAGCGCTTTGAAAAACTAAAGCTGTAAACTAGCCATGATGGAAGCGGCATCTCCCGATTTAGAAAAACAAGGCTTTCTTGCCGTAGTTTTTCTAAATCGGGAATACAGCGGACAGCAGGAGTGAGGCCGATGAAAAACGGAAAACTGCTGCTCCTAATTTTTCGGATTCTGATAAAAATAAGAAACCCTTTCAGCTAAAAAACTGAAAGGGTTTTGTATAATTTGAAATCTAAAATTCTAGCTTTCCATATATGCTTCGATTGGCGCACAGCTGCAAACTAAATTTCTGTCTCCGTAAGCATCATCGGCTCTGCGAACGCTAGGCCAGAATTTGTTTTCGGCAATGTATTCCAATGGGAAAGCTGCTTGTTCTCTTGTATAAGGGAAATTCCATGTCTCGGTTGTTAGCATGGCTAAAGTGTGAGGAGAATTTTTCAATACATTATTGCTGTCTTCGATTGTTGCAGCTTCGATTTCTTTTCTGATCGAAATCATAGCGTCACAAAAACGGTCTAATTCTTCTAAGTTTTCACTTTCGGTTGGTTCGATCATTAAAGTTCCGGCAACTGGGAAAGATACGGTAGGTGCGTGGAAACCGTAATCCATCAAACGTTTTGCGATATCCGTTACTTCGATGCCTTTTTGTTTGAAAGGACGGCATTCCAAAATCATTTCGTGAGCCGCACGACCCATCTCGCCAGAATATAAAGTGTCGTAATGTCCGTTTAATTTTTCTTTGATGTAATTAGCATTCAAAATAGCGTGTTCTGTAGCGCTTTTTAAACCTTCGGCTCCTAACATTGAAATGTATCCGTAAGAAATCAAACAAACTAAAGCGGAACCCCAAGGTGCAGCAGAAATAGCCGTAATAGCAGTTTCTCCTCCTGTTGGGATTACGGGATTTCCAGGCAAGAAAGGAACTAATTGCGGTGCTACGCAAATAGGACCAACTCCAGGACCTCCGCCTCCGTGAGGAATTGCGAATGTTTTATGTAAGTTTAAGTGACAAACATCGGCACCAATAGTGGCAGGATTTGTTAATCCAACTTGAGCGTTCATGTTGGCACCGTCCATATAAACCTGTCCGCCGTTATCGTGAATAATTTTTGTAATTTCCTGAATAGCACTTTCAAAAACTCCGTGAGTAGATGGATATGTTACCATCAAACAAGATAAATCGTCTTTGTGAAGGATTGCTTTTTCGCGTAAATCTTCTATGTCGATATTTCCGTTTTCTAATGTTTTTGTAACAACTACTTTCATACCGGCCATAGCTGCGGAAGCTGGATTTGTTCCATGAGCTGATGAAGGAATCAAAGCTATATTTCTATGATCGTCTCCACGAGATAAGTGGTACGCACGAATTACCATAAGCCCTGCGTATTCTCCCTGCGCACCAGAATTTGGCTGTAAAGTTGTGCCTGCAAAACCAGTAATAACGTTTAACTGATCTTCTAGTTTTTTCAACATTTCCTGATATCCCTGTGCTTGGTCAAGCGGTGCAAAAGGGTGAATGTTGTTCCAATTTGGGTTGCTTAACGGCAGCATTTCGGCAGCAGCGTTCAATTTCATGGTGCAAGAACCCAGCGAAATCATCGAGTGATTCAATGCTAAATCTTTGCGTTCCAACATTTTGATGTAACGCATCAAAGCAGTCTCCGAATGGTGTTTATTGAAAACATCATGCTCTAAGAAAGCTGATGTTCTGTTTACTGAATCTGGAAAATGATTGATTTCCGTTAATTCAGATATTGTAGTTGCTTTTAATGATAACGCTTCCGCAAAAATCGCAATGATATCATTTACATCAGAAACGCTTGTAGTTTCGTTTAATGAAATCGAGATTGTGTTTTCGTCAACGTAGTAAAAGTTTACTTCGTTAGCTTCGGCAACTGCTTTTATTTTTTTGGCCTCAGCTTTCACTAAAATAGTGTCAAAGAAAGCGGAGTTGATTTGCTGAACGCCTAGTTTTTGTAATTCATTTGCCAAAGTAGCTGCTAATGCATGTACTTTATTAGCTATATATTGCAATCCTTTTGGCCCGTGATATACTGCGTACATTCCTGCCATTACAGAAAGTAAAACCTGTGCAGTACAAATATTTGAAGTCGCTTTATCACGTTTGATGTGCTGCTCACGTGTCTGCAATGCCATACGCAGCGCACGGTTTCCGTTTGTGTCAACGGTTACACCGATGATTCTTCCAGGCATAGAGCGTTTGTATTCTTCTTTGGTCGCAAAATAAGCAGCGTGAGGTCCGCCGTAACCTAACGGAATTCCGAAACGCTGTGTAGTTCCCACTACAACTGCAGCTCCCATTTCTCCAGGAGGCGTTAATTTTGCCAAACTTAAAATATCAGCAGCAACGGCAACTTTAATTTCGTTTGTTGCTGCTTTTTCAATAAAAGCGGTATAATCATAAACTTGTCCGTATTTTCCAGGGTATTGTAAAATAGCTCCGAAGAATTCAGCAGAAAAATCAAATGTTTCGTGGTTTCCAATAATTAGTTCAACTCCAATTGGAGTCGCACGAGTTTGTAAAACTGAAAGGGTTTGAGGTAAAATTTCTTCGGAAACGAAAAATTTATTTACGTTGTTTTTCTTTTGATCGCGGGAACGAACGTCCAGCAATAAAGCCATAGCTTCGGCAGCGGCAGTTCCTTCATCGAGTAAGGAAGCATTTGCGATTTCCATTCCTGTCAACTCAATAACTGTAGTCTGGAAATTTAAGATTGCTTCAAGACGGCCTTGAGCGATTTCAGCTTGGTATGGTGTATAAGCGGTGTACCATCCCGGGTTTTCAAAAACATTTCTTTGAATAACTGCAGGAACAATTGCTGCGTTATATCCTAATCCAATGTAGGTTTTGAAGATTTTATTTTTATTTCCTAATTGTTGAATATGGTTTGAAAACTCATATTCTGTCATTGCCGGATCTAAGTTTAAAGGTGCTTTTAAACGAATGTCGTCAGGAAGTGTTTCGTAAACAAGTTGTTCGATCGATTCAACTCCAATGGTTTTTAACATGTGTTGAAGATCTGTTTCTCTTGGACCAATGTGTCTTAAAGCAAAAGCATCTGTTCTCATTTGTAGCTATCTATTTTTTAAAAAAGAATGTAATCTGCAGAGCATATTCTTTGTTTAAATAAAGTTTATACCAGGATTATTACATTTTACAGTAAATGTGTTGTTTTTTTGTGGCGCAAAATTAAGTATTATTAATAATTTAATGGGTATTTTTAACTTCAATTTTTGTGAAATTTATAACTAAAGAGTTGATTTGTTAATAATTGATTAGATTTAAGAAATGAAACTATTGAGACAGATATTGAATTTTTATTTGAATAGCAGTATTCATGTGGCTTTGTCCTGCTATGCATTGGTGCGGATTACGTTTCATGTATTTCATATTCAGTATGATGAGCCAATGGCTTTGTTTGTTTTTTTTGGAACAATTATGGGGTATAATTTTGTTAAATATGATGCCTTAGTTCGGGTGAAAAAAAAGCCAATGAGAAAGCAATTAAAAATTATTGCTCTTTTGAGTTTAGTTTCTTTGGTTTTAGTAGGCTATTATTTTTTCCAATTAGAAAGAATTACTCAATTGGTTTCTTTTGGAATTCTTGCCATAACGGCATTGTATACGCTTCCTTTTTTTCCAAACAGAAAAAATGCCCGAAACTGGGCTGGAGTAAAAATTTACATTGTTGCTGTTTGCTGGGTGGGAGCGACTTTGGTTTTGCCCTTAATAAATGCAGGAATTCCCTTTACAACAGATTTTTTTATAAAATGCATCCAGCGGTTTATTTTGGTTTTTGTGCTTATTTTAGTTTTTGAGATTCTTGATTTAGCCAATGATGATCCGCATTTGCAGACTGTACCGCAAACGATAGGCGTAAAGCGGACTAAAATTTTAGGATTATCTTTGCTCGTTCCGTTTTGTTTATTGGAATTATTACTGTCTACATTCAATTATAAAGACCTTTTTATTAATATGATTATGGTTGCAATGCTGAGTCTGTTTATTGTCTTTGCTAATACAAACAGATCTAAATATTATACTTCATTTTGGGTCGAAGCAGTACCTATTTTTTGGTGGCTGATGGTGCTTTTTTTGTAATCAATTAATTTTTTTATTTTGCTTCATTTCTTAGGTTGGTTTATTTCTTTTAGAATATTATTTTTTCTGAAAGAAATTGGATTGGTGTCTTTTCAAAAATAAAACATCAAATAGCTTTCCGAAAATTCCATACGGAGTTACATATTCAGTTTGTCTTTCATAGTTGTGATTCCGTTTTCTTCTTCAGGAAAATGTTTCTGTTTTTATTTCTTCGCTTCCACTTTACTTATCTGCAAAATAATTGTGGGAATTTATTATTTTGTTTGGCTTTTATGAGTGAATTTAAAAAGTTTATATTCTTTATCCAGTTATTTTTTAAAATATAATTATATGACAGTCATGTCTTTATGTGTTTGTCGGATTTAATGTTTTTTTATTTAAAATATTATTTTTATTTATGGTTTTTGAAAATACAGATTGAATAAAGTAACTGTTTTATAACTTCTTTTCTTTCTTTGGTAGCGTATAATCTTCACTTTGTAACATTTTCTTACTTAACTCTATCTGTTTGGTATAACTTTAAGATAGAAAAGTGGAGCAGAACCCACTTTAAAAAACGAGGCGGTTCTGAAAAGCCTTACGAGTAAGAAAAATAGAAATACAGAAAATATGTCAGATTTATTAGCAGGTGCTTATTTAGTAAAAGGCACAATCGGAAATGTTGGAACACCTGGTGCTCCTATCGCTACATTTAGTTTAGTAGTTGTGCCATCACAGCACTCGGTATCAGGTACAGTTGTAATTACACAGGCGATAAATGGTCCTGATAGCCATATCGTTGTTCAGGTAACAGGAAAAATATATGCAACAGGATTAGGACAAGTTACAAAAGTAGTTAGTCTTCATGGACAATATGTTCACTCTGTTCCTCCTCCGGCAATTGGTTCTTTCTTAGCAGAATTCAATGCTCATTTGGCTGTTGATAATGCTTGGAACGGACATGGTGGTTTTTCATACTGGAATCATACTGTTGAAAATGTACCAGTTGCATCAATAAATAGTTTAGTTGAGAGCAATTAGTTTTAGTTAATATTTTTGCTAAAGATTTAAAAAGATTACCTGATATTTAGGTAATCTTTTTTTTTCTTTCTCAATAAGTTGACTCATTCTTCAGCTATTTCTTTTAAAACCTTATTTCGTTCCAAAATGAAATTGGTTAGATGTCTTTTTAAAAGAAAGTAATCAAATAATTCTCCAATAATACCAAACGGAGTTTCATATTGCAGTTTGTCTGTCATAATGGTAACTTCGTTTTTTTCTTCAAAAAAATGTTCGTGCTTGAAGGTTTTGAATTTTCCTTCTTCCATTTCATCAACAAAATAGTTGTAAAAAGTCATGGCAGTAATTCGGCTTTTGTGTGTGAGATAAAATCCAAAATGTTTGCCGCACCAAGTTACCGTTTCACCGTAGTTTATTAATCCGGATGTTACACCAGCGATTACTTTTTCTTTGGTTTTGCTGGCTGATTGCTGATGGATGTCGATATTTCTGGCAACATCAAAAACGGTTTGTATAGGTGAGTTAATTTTTGTTGTGAGATGGATTGTTGTCATTTTTAGTTTTCACTTCTTTCTTTAATTACTTTTAAAATATTGTTTTGAATGTCTTTCATTATCCAGTTTCCCCAAATTCCGGCATAAGAATTGAATGTAGTTTTCATTGAAAAATTGCTGTAAAGAATTAATTTATATTGATTTTTAGATATTTTTTCTAATTCATATGTGCCATCCAACATATCAAAATATTCTCCACCAATTAAAATGTGCTCATCTAAAGTTGTAGAAGGAATTTCATAAGTGTTCGCTTTTATTTTAAATTTCATTAATTTTAAATCTTTGTATTCGGTAACTGTTTCATTAAAAATGAGACCTTTTTCAAAAATTGCTTTTCGATAACCACCAATTTCTTGTTTGTCTAACTCGGCTTTGATTGGCTTTGGAAAGCCCAGCCACTTTGTTAAAGTTGAGGAGTCTTCTTTTTCTTTTATTTCTTTAACTGAAGTTACATTATCCCATATTCTTCTATTATTACTGTTTATGATAATCGATGTGTATGTTTTAAAAACTTCAGGATTTAATGTAATACTGTTTTCAATTGGACCGATTACGAAAGGAAGGAAAACTAGTATGGATAGATTTAATCGTTCATTTTTTTCTGTTTTCTTAATTTTAAAATAGCCAGCTATTAATCCGCCGATGGAACCAAAAATTAAAAATAATGGGGAAATCATTATCCAACAGGCCCAGCCTTCTAAACCTATCAAAATTGTTAATGCAATTACTAAAATAATAGGTAGCCATGGTGCAAATATTCTGTACGTTATTGATTTTACTTTTTCAATATTGGAATAATAAATTATTAACGCTCCAATTGCAACAGGAACTAGTATGAAAAAAGTCCAAGTCATTACAGATAAAAAATTATCAAAAATAGAAGCGCCAAATATAACTCGCAGTAATAAGGCGAATAAAACAGGTATTATAATTATTTTTAAATATTTCATAATATTAGGTTTATAAATTAATTGTTCTCTGTTTGAGCTTCTTTAGCTTTTCTTTTTCCTCTAAAAAAGAAATATAAATTCAGGAATAACATTAATCCAAGGTAGATAGAAAATCCTCCAATTTTATAGCTCAAGGCTTCAATAAGTGATTGATAACTGTTGTCATAAATACTCAATTGTAAAATCATTAGTGCAAAACCCAGATTGAGAAGATAGAATCCTGTTTCAAAAAGTTTGTTTGTTGCCTTTGCAATTTCCTCTCTGCCTCTGAAAATATCCAGCATGTAGATTTTTCCGTTTTGAAATAATGTTCTTGAAACATAATAAGTTAAGAAAAGAGCAATTGGTAAATAAATTGCGTAACCGATTAGAATTTTTGTAGTTTCCATAATAATAGGTATTTAAGTGTTATTTAATTAATTTGTGAATGTATTTGGTAATAATTATAATGTTCGTGTAATGCAATGCAGAAATGATAAAAGCGATGATCGCTGTTTTTATCGCTATGACTTCAATAAGATGGTTTGTTGAAAGTATTTTTTCCCACGAAATCAAAGTCATTGCGCAGTAACCAATGTTCAAAAGATAATAGGCCAATAGTAATATTTGATTTATTTTTTGGCATAAATCACTATGATTTGGAATCAATTCTGCGACATAAATATTTCCGTTTTTATAGCAGATTTTACCAACTTTCAGAATAATAAGAGCCGTGATGCAGAGGTAAATAAAATACCCAATGATATTGAAATTCATGATTTTACTTTATTTTAAACTTTCAGAAAAAAATGAAAGTTTTGATTAAATTTTTTTAGTTTGAAATTTACTTCATGATTTTTATAACCAAACGCCCCAACCAGTTTTCGTTGAATTCAGTCATTTTGTCTAACATATTATCGGCTTTTAAAACGAAATCATACAATTTAGTGGTTTGATCAACAAAGTGTTTTTCTTCAGCAGAATCTTTCGATTCAATCGAGGAAACTTCTTTTAAAATTTTAAGGGCAGGCTTAATTTCTCTTTTACTTCTCTCTCTTGCAATTTTTGAAGCCAGTTCATCTAAATCTTTTTCGGCAGTAAAGAATTCTCTGCGTTCTCCTGCTTTATATTCTTTGTAAACAATTCCCCAATCCATCAATGCTCTTAAATTCATACTTGCATTTCCACGGGAAATTTGTAATTCATCCATAATGTCTTCCATAGAAACTGCTTCGTTTGATATCATTAATAAAGCATGAATCTGAGCCATGGTTTTATTAATTCCCCATTGAGAACCTAATGCTCCCCAGGTTTGTACGAATTTATTTTTTGCTTCTTTGAATTCCATTTTGGATTTATTTCCTTTTCTTGAGACAAATGTAAGTAAAAGTTTTTAAACTTTCAAAAATAAATGAAAGTTTATTTGTTTTTTTATTTCTATAATTCGGGGTCCTTAAAATGGTATTTGGTATTGCCAAATAAGATGAATTTGTTTCATCAGCTATAATTGATGTCTCAAAAAAATTCCTTTATAACAGTTATTTATACTTTAGTGACATTATTTTTAATGGAAATGTGGATCGTTCCTGTTCCTTAAAGTTTTATTTCTTGATAAATTCTAAATTCAAACTAAAAAAAAAATAACTATTATGACTACATTTTCATCAAGCCCGAATTTTGCTAATGGCTTTCCAACACCAGGACCGCAAGATCCAACGCCTCAAAAAGTTTTGGATCACATTTTTTTCCTTTCAGAAACTGATTGGAAAATTACTCTAGAGCAAGAGTATTTCGATTTTATTATAATTGGGAGTGGTTTTTGTTCTTTGGCTTTTGCCGAAAGAACTTTAGCTAAAAATCCAACGTATTTGTAAGTTAATTTTTGTAATATTTTTGTTTTATTATATCCTTAATAGTAAGCCTTATTCTACTTCATGTATAAGAATTCCTGTCTTATGTCATTTTGCCTGTTTGTATTTAGATTCGTCTGTAGTTTTATTATCGAAAAGAAAAAGAACAATATTTATTTTCAAGACAGTTTCTTTAAATGGGAATGCGGAGATTGGTTATAACTTTAAAATAGAACATCAAGAATAATTAATAACATAAAAATAAATAAATAAATAATGGAAAGAGATATTAAAATTACCTACACGAATAAATCGATGAACAGGGATCTTCCAACGGTTTTTGTATTTGCTAAAAATGAAATACCAAACTTCGATACATTGAAGGAAGGCGTGGTATGGCGTACCATTCCCAATATAGGGCGAGGTTCATCAAGTAGTTTTGTTTACCCAATCTTTACTGAAGTTGGAGCTACATGGCAAGACGGAATGAATAAGACACAAGTTTTACCATCAGAGATTGGTAAACGTTATACGGTAAGCCAAAATGATACAGGAATTGTTCTTGTTGCAAACGGGAACGCTTCAGATACAAAATCTATTGATGTAAATAATGACGCCAACATAGAAGACGGTGTGAGTGCTTCTTTGTACAAAGACAATAAAGTAATGCTTACAAAAAACATTGTGGGCTTTGGTCAAAAAGCCACTTTTGTACTTAAGCCAAAATTGTATTGGGGCATTGCATCAGAGATTGAAGAAAGTCAGTTAATCAATTCGGAAGTATTGAATACTGATTCCTTTTTCGAACAAGATTTGGAAGGGATAACAGAAGTGAATATCTCCTTGAATGGAAATGCAGAAGAAGGATACACCTTCATGATAGATAGTCAAAAATAAAGTTCATAACTTGTAAAAAGAGAACGTATTCGATTGAGTAGCTACTATCGTCTTTTTAGTAACAGGTAGACATGTCACTAGAAGATCAATTGTTAAGCGTTGTGAATCATTTTTAACTTCTGAATCATCCTAAAATAAGTTGGCACAAAATTCAACATTACAGAATAATATATAAAAAAACCGAAGCATCTCTACTTCGGTTTTCTATTGTTATAAATTTCTAAAAATCTAAACCAACCCCGCTCTCTTCAATAAAGCATCCGGTTTTGGTTCCTGCCCTCTAAAACGTTTGTATAAAATCATAGGATGCTCAGTTCCGCCTTTGGAAAGTACATTTTCTTTGAATTTCTGTGCTACTTCGGTATTAAATATTCCTTCTTCTAGGAAATAATCAAATGCATCAGCATCTAGAACTTCTGCCCATTTGTAACTGTAATATCCAGAAGAATAACCTCCTTGAAAAATATGGGAAAAAGCGGTACTCATTGCATTTTCTTTTACATCAGGATATAATTGGGTAGATGCAAATTGCTCTGTTTCGAATGTTTTGATGTCAGTAATATTCGTTGGATCTTGTCCGTGCCAAGCCATATCCAATAATCCAAAACTCAATTGGCGCATTGTTGCCAAACCTTCTTGAAAACTTGCACTTTCTTTGATTTTTTCTACATATTCCTGAGGGATCACTTCGCCGGTTTCATAATGATGTGCAAATAAAGCCAAAGCTTCCGGTTCGTAACACCAGTTTTCCATAATCTGACTTGGTAATTCTACAAAATCCCAATAAACAGATGTTCCCGAAAGATTTGGATAAACTGTATTAGCCAACATTCCATGCAATCCGTGACCAAATTCATGAAACAAAGTCGTCACTTCGTTAAACGTCAAAAGCGATGGTTTGGTTTCTGTAGGTTTTGTAAAGTTGCAGACATTCGAAATATGTGGTCTTTCGTTTATGCCGTCTTTGATGTATTGCGATTTGAAAGAAGTCATCCAGGCACCGTTTCGTTTGCCTTTTCTTGGAAAGAAATCAGCGTAGAAAACAGCAACTAGTTCGTTGTTTTTGTCTGTCACTTCATAAGTGGTAACTTCGTCGTGGTATTTGTCAATATCAAAAACTTCGGTAAAAGTCAGTCCATACAGTTTTTTAGCAATGGTAAAAGCGCCATTCAATACTTTCTCCAACTGGAAATACGGTTTTAATTTCTCATCATCCAAATTGAACAATTGCTGTTTTAACTTCTCCGAATAATATGCGCTATCCCATTTTTCAAGCTGTTCGATGCCATCAAGTTCTTTGGCGAAAGCCGATAATTGATTAAATTCTTTTTGGGCTGCTGGTTTGGCTTTGGCCAATAAATCATTGGAAAAGGACAATACTTTTTCAGGGCTTTCGGCCATACGCTCTTCAAGGACAAAATGAGCGTGGGTTTTGTATCCCAAAAGATTGGCTCTTTCAAAACGCAGTTTGGCAATTTTCAGAACGATCTCCTGATTGTCAAATTCGTTATTTTGAAAACCTCTGGCGCCAAAAGCAATAGCTATTTTTTTTCGTAATTCGCGGTTGTCTGCATACGTAACAAACGGGATGTAGCTTGGGTAGTCCAAAGTAAAAATCCAGCCTTCTTTTTCTTGGGCTTTCGCCAATGAACGGGCTGCTTCGATTGTTCCTTCCGGTAAACCAGCTAAATGGTTGTAATCGGTTAGATGCAATTCGAAAGCATTGGTTTCTGCTAAAAGATTTTCACCAAATTGCAAGCTCAGTTTCGATAATTCTTTGTCGATTTCCCGTAACTGATTTTTCTTGTCTTCAGGTAAATTGGCTCCATTTCGGGAAAAGCTTTTGTATTGTTTGTCCAGAAGGGTAGCTTGTTCTGGATTTAGTTTCAAAGAATCTCTTTGGTCGTAAACCGTTTTTACCTTGGCAAATAAAGCTGCATTCAAGCGAACGTCATTCCCAAATTCAGATAATAAGGGTGAAACGTCCTGAGCGATTTTTTGCATTTCGTCACTCGTTTCAGCAGAATTTAAATTGAAAAAAATACTTGAAATACGGTCTAAAGTATCTCCGCTGAAAGATAATGCTTCGATTGTGTTTTCAAAAGTAGGATTTTCCTTATTATTTATAATGACGTCAATTTCCGCTTTAGCCAAGACAATTGCTTCTTGAAATGCAGGAAGATAATCTTCGTTATTTATCTTTGAAAATGGTGCAGTATCTAGCTTGGTGTCAAATTTTTGTAGTAATATATTCATAATTCTATGTTCTGTTTTATCTCAAATGATTGATCGTAAAAGGTTTTGTGTTAAGGGTAAAAAACAAGAAAAATATGTTAAAATTTAAAAAAGAAGATGTACTTAATCGATTATTTATATACTTTTGCCGAATAATTAGTTAACGCTAAATTAATTCAGTCGAAAAATAAAACTCTTTTTGTCCCCAAATCGCAAAAGAAATTTATATAAATACCACTATATATTGATAAAATTAAACTCCCCCAAGTTTAGAATTTTACAATATCAAAAAAAGCTCCATTTTCAGGAGCTTTTTTTATTTATTCAAATTTTCAGAAGACTTGTAAACAGCTTCTTTAAGACCTTCTTTGTAAGAAATGATTTTGTCTAAAATAATTTTGTCGGCACTGCCAATAATTTGAGCAGCAAGGATTCCGGCATTTTTTGCTCCGTTTAAGGCTACAGTGGCTACAGGAACACCTCCTGGCATTTGCAAAATAGATAAAACGCTATCCCAGCCATCAATTGAGTTGCTTGATTTTACAGGAACACCAATTACTGGAAGCGGAGACATTGATGCCACCATTCCCGGCAAATGTGCCGCACCTCCGGCTCCGGCTATAATTACGGAGATACCTCGAGTATGGGCATTTTTGCTGAAATCAAATAATTTTTCCGGTGTTCTGTGCGCCGAAACAATATCGACTTCTACAGCTATGTCAAATCCTTTTAAAATGTCTATGGCGTCCTGCATTACCGGCATATCCGATATGCTTCCCATTATTATGGCTACTTTGCTCATTGTTTTTTATTTAAAGATTAAATGATTGAAAGATTTAAAAATTACTACATTAATCTTTAAATTTTTCAATCTTTAAATTTTTTAATTATTGTGAAATCACTCTAATCGTATTCTTGACATCCTCGGCAATCCTTCTTGCTTCGTTTATGTCTTCATTTACTATCGTGACGTGTCCCATTTTTCTAAAAGGACGGGTTTCTTTCTTGCCGTAAATGTGAGGGGTAACTCCATTCCAGCTTAATATTTTCTCAATGTTTTCGTAAATGACATCTCCCGAAAAACCTTCGGCGCCCACTAGGTTTACCATAATTCCCGCTACTTTACTGTCTGTGTTTCCAAGAGGTAAGTCTAGAATGGCACGCAAATGGTTTTCAAATTGCGAAGTAAAGCTGGCTTCAATGGAATAATGGCCTGAATTATGCGGGCGGGGAGCAACTTCATTTACTAGGATTTCATCATCTTCGGTTTGAAACATTTCAACTGCTAAAAGACCAACATGATTAAATTGCTGAGAAACATTTAATGCAATTGCTCTGGCTTTTTCGGCCACTTTATCGTCTATTCGAGCAGGGCAAATTACATATTCAACCTGATTGGCTTCGGGATGAAATTCCATTTCTACCACAGGATATGTTTTTATTTCTCCCTGCGGATTGCGGCACACAATTACTGCCAATTCATTTTTGAAAGGAACCATTGTTTCGGCAATGCACTCTACATTTGGTAAATTTTCCAAATCAGATGTTTGTCTGATGATTTTTACTCCGTTTCCGTCATATCCAAATTCGGTACATTTCCATACAAAAGGAAACTCAATATTAGAATCTACTAAATCAACAACCAGGTCTTTTAAAGTGGCATATCTTTTAAAAGGAGCTGTTGGGATATTGTTTTTGATATAAAAATCTTTCTGAATGCCTTTGTTCTGAATCAATTTCAGCGTTTTTGGCGAAGGATATACTTTTTTGCCTTCGTTTTCTAATTTTTCCAATGCATCAAGATTGACCAATTCAATTTCAAAAGTCAAAACATCTACTTGTTTTCCAAAATTATAAACGGTTTCAAAATCMATTAAATCACCTTGAAAAAAATGATTGCAGGCGATTCTGCTGGGAGCTTCATCACTTGGATCGAGTACATACGTTTGAATGTCAAATTTTCGGGTGTCAAACAACAGCATTTTGCCTAATTGTCCGCCACCGAGTATGCCTAATTTGAAATGGGATGAAAAATAGTTCATTGTGATTGTATTTACTTTGTCTGTTCAGACATATTGCCTTAAGAGTACAAAGATACTTCTTCCTAATCGAATAGGAAAATGCTATTTTATTTTCTTCAAAACTTCTTTGGCGACAGCCTTGTATGCGGCACTGTGATTTGGGAAATCTTTGACAATTATAGTTTTCAATTCGGGGTGTATCCAGTCATAATGTTGTCCCAAAAGATATAAAGTACGCATTGAATACGCTTTGGAAGCTACTTTGGTATCGTTAATCAGCCAGTCAAAAGAGCTTTCTATAATTTCTTCCAAATGTTTTTCGGAAAGAATTACTTTCTTTTCTTTATAATGGGAAAATACCAAAAGCTGGCAGATTTTGGCAATTGGGCGTATGGCGCTTTCGTCTTTAAGGTTTTTGATTTGGGAACAGAAAAAATCCAAATGTGCTGTAAGCCATTCCAATTCCTGGTAAGACACAAATTCCAGAATCCAACAGGCTTTGGATGAATTTTTGTTCGAAATATGAAAACAGAGTTGGATTAACTCAGGAAAAAGTTCCAGATTATTAAGGACTTCATCGGCATATTTTTGCCTATTGGCTCTATGTCCGGTTACATAATCTAAATTTTTTTGGAATTCGGTGACCATCATTTCTGTTTTTGATTTAAAAGTACAAATCAATTGACAATTGTCAAAAGTGAAATCCCTATCTTTGCCAAATATTTTAAAACTTTAAACTGTGATACAACTACACGATAAACAATTTGTTCCGTTTATTTCAGCCAAAGAAATAAACTTTGCTATTGAAAAAATGGTAGCACAAATAGAAGACGATTTTTTTGACGAAACGCCAATTTTTATTGGAGTACTGAATGGTTCTTTTATGGTAGTTTCTGATTTTTTAAAATTATACAAAAAACCCTGCGAAGTTTCATTTATCAAATTGGCTTCCTACGAAGGAACATCCTCTACAGAATCGGTTAAGCAATTAATTGGGTTGAACCAAGATTTAACGGGACGCACAGTAATTGTTATAGAGGATATTATCGATACAGGAAATACATTAGAAGAACTGAAAAAACTGTTTAAAAGCCAAAATGTAAAGCATTTTAAAATCGCCACACTTTTCTTCAAGCCAGATGCATTCAAAAAAGACTTAAAAATTGATTATGTCGGAATTCGAATTCCAAATAAATTCATCGTTGGTTTTGGATTGGATTACGATGGTTTAGGCAGGAATTTACCCGAAGTGTATCAGTTAAAAGAATAACCAAAAGATAACTAAAAATAGTAAAAACCACATATAACAAAGGAATGATTAATATAATTTTATTTGGAAAGCCGGGGGCTGGAAAAGGAACTCAGGCAGAATTTTTAAAAGAAAAATACAAATTAACACATATTTCTACTGGAGATGTTTTTCGCTACAATTTGAAAAACGATACTCCATTAGGAAAAGAAGCAAGAGTTTTTATGGATGCTGGAGATTTGGTTCCAGACGAATTGACAACAAAAATGCTTATTGATGAGGTGAACAAACACTTGGATTCAAACGGAATTTTATTTGACGGTTATCCGAGAACAATTGCGCAAGCCGAAGCACTGGATGCCTTTTTGCCAACTATTGGCTCAAAAGTAAATGGAACTGTTGCTCTGGAAGCCGACGACAATATCTTAGTGGCTAGATTGCTGGAAAGAGGAAAAACCAGCGGAAGAGTAGACGACCAAGATGAAGAAAAAATCAGAAACCGTTACCAGGAATACAATGAAAAAACGGCTCCGCTGATAGGATATTACAAAGGCCAAAATAAGTTTCATGCTGTAAACGGAATAGGAACTATTCAGGAAATTACAGAAAGACTTACTGCGGTTATCGATAATTTATAGGAGCATCTGTTTCGCCAGTTCGCTTTGCTCGTGTCCAGCTGTACGTTTCAAGTCACAGCCATAAAAAAACTATTTTTCTATGTCATAAAAGGAGTTTCCGCCGGTCGCTCTTTTATAACAGGAAAAATTAGTTTTTTATAGCAGCGAGCTTTTCACTTCCATCTGGGCTATTAAAATAAGATTACGCTACAAAGGGATTTCATAAAATCCAATATATAAACGAATTATCTAAACATTGGAAATAGTAATAATATTTTTTCTAATACTCTTAAACGGGGTTTTCTCTATGTCTGAAATCGCATTGATTTCGGCCCGAAAAAACAGATTGGAAACCGCAGCAAAAAAAGGAAATAAAAATGCGCAAGTTGCTTTAGATTTAGCTAATTCGCCCAATAAATTTTTGTCAACAGTACAAATAGGAATCACTCTTATCGGGATACTTACAGGGATTTACAGCGGTGATAAAATCACAGCCGATGTCGAAAATTTTGTAAAAGGATTTCAAATATTGATTCCTTATGCACATTCAATAGCCGTTGGGATTGTTGTTGTCATATTGACATTTTTTTCTTTAGTATTAGGAGAATTATTTCCAAAAAGAATTGGATTAAATTATCCTGAAGGTATTGCCAAAGCTGTTGCATTGCCAATGAAGATAGTTTCTGTAATAACAGCTCCTTTTATATGGCTGTTAACCACTTCGACTGATTTTTTACTGGACATTTTGAGAATAAAGCCTACCGCTGACGGAAAAGTAACCGAGGAAGAGATAAAAGCCATCATTAAAGAAGGTACCGAAGGGGGAGAAGTCCAGGAAATAGAGCAAGATATAGTAGAACGTGTTTTTCATATTGGCGACAGAAAAATCAATTCGTTGATGACACACAGAAAATCGGTAATGCTTTTGCCTTTACACGCTGATAAAAACAAGGTAAAGGAATTTATGCTCAAAGAACTGCACTCCATTTATCCTGTTTATGGTGAAAATCACGATGACATTGTTGGAGTTGTAAATTTGAAAAATATCTTTTCTCATTTTGATAACGAGAGTTTCAATCTGAGAGAAATTATGACCGATGCACCTTTTATGATGGAGCAAACGACTGCTTATAAAGCATTGGAACAATTCAAAAAAACCGGAATTCATTACGCATTGGTTTCCGATGAATATGGAGTTTTTCAAGGGATAATTACATTGAATGATATTCTGGAAGCTCTCGTTGGGAATGCATCTGATTTTTATAAAGATGATTTTAAATTAATCGAGAGAGAAGACGGAACTTGGATGGTAGACGGGCATTATTCACTGCACGATTTCCTAACTTATTTTGAATTGGATGATTTGATAAATGATTATGAAGTGACCACAGTAAGCGGATTAATAATGACCGAATTGTCACATATCCCAAAAGAAGGAGAAAAGCTAATTTGGCAAAAATTTGTGTTAGAGGTTATCGATATGGATGGCGTGAAGATTGATAAAGTGTTGGTAAAAGCACTTAAAGAGTAGAGAAAATTTGTTTAAAGTTTCAGGTTTTAAGTTGGTTGAAGTTCGACTAACCTGAAGCCTGAAACCTGAAACTATATATAAATAAGGAAAAATGACAGAGGGAAATTTTGTAGATTACGTAAAAATTTATGTTTCTTCCGGTAAAGGGGGAAAGGGGTCTACGCATTTGCATAGAGAAAAATTTATTGAAAAAGGCGGACCAGACGGTGGTGATGGCGGACGGGGAGGACACGTTTATCTAGTGGGAAATAAAGGACTATGGACTTTGTTTCACTTAAAATTTGCCCGTCATATCAAAGCAGGCCACGGAGGTGACGGAGGAGGTGACAGAAGTACTGGTGCTGACGGAGATGATAAATACATTGAAGTTCCATTGGGAACCGTTGTAAAAGATAAAGAAACTGGTGAAACATTATTCGAAATTACCGAAGACGGAGAAAAGAGAATTCTTTGTAAGGGAGGAAAAGGAGGTTTAGGTAACTGGCACTTTAGGAGCTCGACTAATCAAACGCCGCGTTATTCACAGCCAGGTTTGCCAGGTTTGGAAATGGATGTAATTTTGGAACTAAAAGTGTTGGCCGATGTTGGTTTAGTGGGTTTTCCAAATGCTGGAAAATCAACTTTATTGTCGGTATTGACATCTGCAAAACCAAAAATCGCCGATTATCCTTTTACGACTTTAAAACCTAATCTTGGGATTGTAGCTTACAGAGATTTTCAATCGTTTGTAATTGCCGATATTCCTGGAATTATCGAAGGTGCTGCCGAAGGAAAAGGATTGGGACATTATTTCCTGCGACATATAGAACGTAATTCAACTTTACTGTTTTTAGTTCCTGTTGACACTCCAAACATTAAGGAAGAGTATGATATCTTGGTAAATGAATTGACCAAATACAATCCAGAGATGCTGGATAAAGAGCGTTTATTGGTGATTTCAAAAATAGATATGCTGGACGATGAATTGAAAGCCGAATTGAAAACACAATTAGATGTAGAATTCAAAGGTATTCCTTATTTGTTTATTTCATCGGTTGCACAACAAGGCTTGACTGAATTGAAAGATAAATTATGGAAAATGCTGAATGAGTAAAAAATAGATTTTACAATAAAAGACCCCGCTTCGTTATTAATGAAGCGGGGTTTCTTTTTAATTTAAAATTTGAATTCTATCAAAAATATTGTTGTGAAAACGGAACTGCATGAGGGATGGAAATGGCATCTCCCGATTTAGAAAAACAAGGCTTTTTTGCCGTAGTTTTTGTTAATCGGGAATATAATGGACAGCCCGACCCTTGGGTCATGCCCAAATTATGAATATTTTATTTGTCATTATAAGTGTCAAATAAAAACTGCAGGGTTTCATTGATATTATTGGCTTGTATTTTAGGGTATTTTGTTGGGGAATTCAGCCAATTATCAATGATTAAATCAAAATTCTCACCTACATCGTACAGTACGGGAACACCTAGTTTTTTGAGAGCCGCAGCATTGCATTCTTGCTCATAATGTTTTCGGATAGGAATTGAAAGTATTTTTTTGCCCAGATATAATGCTTCAGCAGGTGTTTCGAAGCCTCCTCCAGTAATAATTCCTTCACAGTTTATGAGACTTTTGTTGAAGAAAGCTTGATTGACAGGGTAGTAAGTGATGTTTTTTATGGTGTGCTTGGTTTGTATGTTATTTAAAAACCAATGAAATTTTAGATTAGGAAGTTTATTGAAGGCTTTTTCTAAACAATCCTGCTGAAAAGAGGGGAGATAGACGGTGATATGGTCCTTGTTTTTGGGTGTGGTATTTACAATTTCATCTTTGATAATGGGCGGAAAGATAAAATCATCGTATTTGTCAAAATGCAGGCCGATGTGTTTTGGTGAAGGAGCATAATGTTTGAGGATCATTTCGCCCATAAGATCCTTTTTTTCGGGCCTTGGAGTTAAAGGAGATATAAAGCTGGCTTGATGGCCAAATTGTACGGAATGTACTTTTTGCATTTTGCACGCCAGTGAAGTAATGGAATCAAAATCGTTGATGACAACATCATAGTTTTTTAGAGGCAGTATATCGGCATCCTTATATATTTGCCTTGGTTTCACATTCCTCACGATGTCCCAGTAATTCAAGCCTCCGCACTTGCTGTAATGGAGACTGCATCCTGCACTCTTAAATTTTATGGGCAAATTAATATCAAGGCTGGCATTGTTACCGCTTAAAAAGAAATCAACCTCCCCAAATTTTTGCAGGTAAGGATATAATTGTATGGCTCTGCTAATGTGTCCGTTGCCTGTTGCCTGAATTGCGTAAAATATTTTCATTGCTTACTGTTTAGGGTTTTCAGGAAAGAATTTTGTTGACAATGTCGTTTATCACTTTTTCCTCAGTGGAATCAGAGCCTGTGTAGTGTTCTTTTTTATAATTGTAAAGGCTCCATTTTTGTTTTTTGTATTCTAATGCCGTAAGGTTTTCTATCCAATCGCCACTATTTAAATACAATACTTTTCCGTGTTCGTTTTCAATTTCTTTCATTTGGGGTTTGTGAATATGTCCGCAAACAACATAACTGTATTTTTTTTGGATGGCGATTTCGGCGGCAGTAGTTTCAAAATTAGATACGAAGGAAACAGCTTTCTTGACACTGTCTTTTATCATTTTGGAATAGCTTCTTTTTTCTTTGCCTAAGAGTCCCAAAAACCAATTGATCAAACTGTTGATTAAGATTAGTAAATCATAGCCTTTTCCGCCTAGTTTGGCCAATATTTTAGCATAGCCTTGGGTCGAAGAATCGAATACGTCACCGTGAAAAATCCAAGTTTTTTTCCCGTCTAAATCGAGAATAAGTTTATCGACCAATTCAAAATTTCCCAAAATAAAATCGGAATATTTTCGTAAAGCTTCATCGTGGTTTCCAGTAATGTAGATTACTCGAGTGCCTAGGTTCGACATTTTGATGATTTGCCTCAATACATTCATGTGTGATGCGGGGAAATAGCTTTTGGTAAAACTCCACATGTCAATGATATCTCCATTTAAAACCAATGTGTGAGGGTTTATTGATTTTAAATACTGCAGTAATTCTTTGGCTTGGCATCCGTAAGTGCCTAAATGAACATCACTTATAACGACTAACGGAATTTTTCTTCGTCTTTTCATTTTTAGTTTTTACGAAAGTAAAACCGCTATGTTATCCCAATGTGTTCTCAGTATTATTTGTGTATAAAAAAACCGTCGAGTTATTGGAATAGACTGCACCCAAATAATTAGATATTATCTGGGGGCAGTTCAGAACAAGACGGTGTGTGAAAATTATTTGATATTGCTTATGGAATGGTTTTTATCCTAATTCCCTTGGTATGACTTGTGAATTCTGGTGCATACATGCTTTCGATAGTTGAAATTCCATTAGAGAAATTCCCAGTGTTATTTACTCGAATGTCATATTCCAATACATAAGTCCCTTTGTTTATTCGGTCAAAAAAGAAATGGGTTGCCGCGTCTTTTGTGCTTTTATAAAAACCCAAACCGCCTTTGTATTCATAGCTCGAAAGTACGTCTACGGGTTCAAAACAAGAAGCACGCATGTCTTTTAAGTGAATAAATTCCATATCCTCTTTGGTTGAAATAATTAAACGAACGGTAATCAAATCGCCTATTTTTAAATTATTCTTGGACGTTATTTTTTGTAATTCAGAACCTTTGTCAGTATTTTTCTTGATGTATAATTCTTTTGCAATAGACAAATTAGTTCCCGAATTGTTTTTTATTTTGTCCAAATCTTCAAAATATTGCCAGTAAACGCCTCCATATCCAGGAACTTTTGATTTGTTGGTAATGTTTATTGTAGCCATATCTTTTTTGATTTCATCAGCTTTCCAGTTGAGTTTGATGTAGCCTGTTTCGGCTTCTTTTTCATTTTCGGACAGTTTTTTGCTTACTATTTTCTGCTCTCCAATTTGGAAAGTTGTGTTGTCTTTTACGCTCAGCCAATCAGAACCCTGCATCAGTAAGGCATATACTGCTTCGGTGGTGGCTTTTGTTGTGGGCCAATTTTTGGTTTGTTTGTTCTTGATTAACCAAACTTTCATTGCATCAACGGCTTTCGTATCATTGTTTATTTCTGCGAAAGCTTCGATCAATAAAGCTTGGGTTTCAATTGGAGCTTGATACCAATACCAGCCAGCTTTGTTGGCAATCCAATACATGCCCCAATCTTCGTTGTTGGAAGCCGTTTCTTTTAGACTTTCAAGAATTTTTCGGGAAGCCGTTGTTTCTCCAAAACGATTCAATATCAAAGCAGTCATCCCTTTTTCATACAATGAATAATTTAGCCAATTCTCCTTGGCAGTTTCTAAATAGCGTTTGGTTACTTTCTTTAAAGTGTCGGAAAGCGGGTAATCTTTCAAGTAAAAACTGCGGGTATAGAGATAATGCAAATCCGAATTTGGATTTATCCAAATTAATTTGTCAGTTGCTTTCAGGTTTTTGGTTCTTGCGTTATGATATTCCAAAAATTTTCTATCGATAAACGGAATTCCTTTTTTGGAAATTTCATCTATTTTTTCAATAGTTGCATCATTAGCATTTAATTTTGCCAGATGCCCTAATCCAGCCAAAATATGTCGGGTGATGTATTCGTTTTCATCGTTTCCGTCAAACCAGGCAAAACCTCCGGAAGGTTTTTGTTTTTGTTTTAATTTGTCAAAAGTTGTCTGTTGCGAAGTTTTCATTTTTTCCAAATCAAAAAGCAAGGCAAGATTTTTTTTCTTTTTGTCTTCATTTTGGACATCATTTAGCCAAGGCGTTTCAGCAAGAATAATTGATTTCAATTCCTCGTTTTCTTCCAGTTTGGAATTCAGTTTTCCGTTTTTTCTCCAAGTTTCAAAAACAGTTGCAATTTTTGGATTGCTATTAATGATTTCAGTAGCCAATGCATTGGCATAATAGCGCGCAAAAGTCTGTTCAGCACATTCGTGTTCATATTCCATTAAATAAGGAAGTGATTGAATCGCGAACCACGAAGGATTTGAGGTGTATTCCAGCGTAAATTGATGGTTTCTTAAAGTGACAGAATTATTGTTTTTTAAATTCTCAAAAGTGTATTCTTTCTTCGAATTTTCCTGTACCCAAATAGGAATGCTTTCGGTAACCAGCATATTGTTTGTAAGCACAGGCAAAATATTTTCTTCCCCATCTGAAAAATTACCAGTTTTTGCCAAAATTTTATATTGAACGCCTTGTATGCCTTCGGGAATAGCAATTGTCCAATTGGCAGTTGTATTTCCAAAAGAAGCAATAGTAAAGTTTTTGACGTTTTTTGCATTCTCCATTTTGATATCTATTGGCTGCATAGTGGTTGCGTCAAAAAGCTGTAAAACGGTAATTCCAGTTTTCGCTTCATTGGTCATATTCGAGATTTTGGCGCTGATAACAATGGTGTCTTTTTCTCTAAAAAATCGTGGAAAGTTTGGCATGAGCATTAATTCTTTTTGAGTAATAACACTTTTTTCAAGATAACCTGTTACGGCATCTTTGTTATGCGCCAATAAACGAAGTTTCCAAGCCGTCAGGGCTTCAGGTGAAGTAAAACCAAAACTCACTTTTCCTTTGACATCTGTTTTTAAATTCGGGAAAAAGAAAGCAGTTTCAGATAGATTTTTTCTGGCTTTTACTTGGGTTAAGGCTTCCAGTGCTTTTTTCGTTGTGATGATGATTACGCCGTTTGCTCCTTTGCTTCCGTATATAGCAGTCGCTTTTCCGTCTTTTAAAGCATCTATTGAAAGAATGTCTGATGAATTTATATTTTTAAGAGCTTCTTCAGAGGCAATTTCTCCATCAATGACATATAATGGTGTTGCTCCGCTTATGGAAGCATTACCTCTAATTGATACATTCATAACCGCTCCAGTGAGAGAGGCTTTTTTCATTGAGCCATATCCAACTACTACAACTTCTTCTGCTTTTGCTAATACAGGTTTTACAAATTGAACTTGGTCAACTCTAGGTGCGGGTGCATTTCCTACTTCTTCTACAGTTATTGGTGCATCAGCATCTCCTTTTATCGTTTCAGAACCAATTTTTTTATCTTTTATGTCAACAATAGACATCCCATCTCCATAAGTTGAGTTATTAATATCAAAACCAAACCACTTCAAGTTTGTTTCTTCTATTTGAAGTTGTAATGGATTTAATTCTAAATTTAAATTTTGGAGATCGGTGTATGTTCTTTCAAATCCTAAACCTGTTCTGAAATACACATTATTGTTATTATATTCATTAAAGTTTAATGCTCCCCATGCCGTTTTGGAAAATTGATCTAAAGAACTATCATACATGGATGCTAAAATTTCAGCTTCCGATTTGGTGTTGTGTGCATTCAATTTGAATGACCAATTTTCATTGCTTCCCGGTTGTATTTTATTTCTAAAACTTTCTACCAAAAATTCCATCTTGGGTTCATTATATTTTAATAATACTTCTAATTGATCATTGAAAGTTTGATTTTCGAAAACACTTTCAAAACCAATTCGCAATGACTTTTCGAATTCTTTTTGGAGCGGAATTGTAATGGTTGCTTGATGGTTTTCTAAAACAATATTTTTTTCATAAAAAGTATGGTTTTCATAATTGGCAATAGTATGGATATGCAATGTATCCAAAGTTGAACTAAGCTGCACGGTTACAAAACCATCTTTCTTTGGGTCTTTATTGATTTGCTCAATAGTGAATAATTTATTTGGACTGAATTTGTTTTTGCTTTGTATGATTGAGAAATTAGAAACAGTTTCAATAGGATTTTCAAAACTGTCTTTTGCAGAAAATACAGTTTTATAATTTCCAGATTGATAATCTGTGATGAAATCGAGAGCGATATTTTTGTCCTTTTCGGTGTCCACTTTTTTAGAAAAGACTAAAGTTTCAGTTGACTTTTTGGAAGTTTCATTGTTGTTAATTTCGTAAGGAAATAATTTTTCAAAATCCGAATCCGAAATGGTGTTGATTTCAGGTTGTTGAAAAACTCTGGATTTGAATTTATTTGGGAACGGACTTACAAAATACAATTTGATTTCGCCTTTTATGGCTTTAAATTCTCCATTTAGATTTGTGCTGTTCAGAGTGATTTCGTTTTTGTTTTTCGTCTCAATGCTGTTTGGAACAGAAGCATTCAGTACCAAATCGTGATAACCCACTTTGATAATGGTTACCGCAGTATGTGTTTCTCCATTGATGTCAGTAACGCTTGCGTTTATTCGATAATTGAAAACAGGAAGCTGTTCTTTACTTGCGTTTTTAGACGGTTGCGCAATGAAATCAATAATAAATTTCCCAGAAGCATCTGTTTTAGTTTCACTGCTCACTATAATTTCTTCTGGCTCGTTACTGTAATACCTGAACGAGTTCATAAAACGGGTTATGGTGTACGTTACTTTTGCATCCGAAATATTGCTTTCAGCAAATGCTTTGGCAGTTCCTTTTACAGTAACAGATTGATTTACCTGAAAGCTTTCTTTTTTAGGCTCAAAAGTTACTTCAAACTTCGGGCGCTTGTATTCTTCCACTTTGAAATAAATGGATGAGTTTTGAAAATCTACATCTTCCCAAAATGGATGCCCGCCTTTTGCTTTATCATAAGAAGCATCTTTCTTAATGTCATTGGGTTCATTTGCGACAATTCTAAAATCTCCTGTTAAATCCGTTTTGGGTAAAACAAATTCCCCAGAAAAAGAACCAAACTCATTAGTAGTAACATCAAATTCTTTAAAATTGGTATAATTAGGATCTTGAATGGTTATCTTGAAAGAAGTATTTGAAACAATGCTTGATTTATTTTTCTTTTTTTGAATAGCAATTCCTTTGTAATAAACGGTTTGGCCTGGGCGATAAATGGCTCGGTCTAAGTAGAATTCCACTTTGCCTTCAAAGTTTTCGTCTTCGTCTTTTTCAGAATAATCAATGCCGTATGCAACGTAGTTTTTGTTAATTAAAATAGTGTCGTTAGCAGTGGTTAATAGAATTGGGAAATTATTGTAATAGCGGTTAGTACCCTCTTTTGGTTTATAGGTTGCGAATCCGTCAGCATTGGTTTTTATGTCGAAATAGCTTGATTTTAAAGAGACATCTTTCATCGGTTTGCCTGTTTTTCTGTCCAGAACAGTGTAGTATTCGATGCCAGCTTTTGAATTTGCCAAAACCGAAATATTTGATACCGTGATAGTTTCGTATCCAAATCCTTTTTTGTCTTTGGAATCTGTTTCGCTCTCAAAATAAACGAGATAACTTCCTGTTTCAAGCTGTGGCAAAAGGACTTCGGTGGTGTATTCAAAATAATCCTTTTTATCTACAAGCTGGTAATTTTTAGTGATTAATGGTTTTTTGTTAGTTATGATTAAGGTAGCCAAACTGTCGATTTTGTTTGGTATGTTGTGAAATTCGGCAATTTTGCTGTAGTTTATTTTAAAAAAAGAAATCGCAACATTGTTTGTGTTTTTATATCGAATAAAAGCTCTGGCGTTTTGTTTATTGTAAATGTATTTTTGAAGCTCAGCCTGAATGGTTTTTGAAAGCAGTTCTTCTTTTTTTTGAACAGCCAGTTTGTAGGCGTTCGAATTATTGTTAATTGCTAGAATACTTTCTAATTCAGAAATTGCTTTGGCGTTGTAATCAGGATGCATTTCTTTAGAAGCTAATCTGGCGTAAATATTTGCTTTTCCTAATTGAATTTTTTGCAGTTGAATCGGCTCTTTTGTTTCTTTTTCTAATAAAATTAAAGCACTCAATAACTCTTCATCTGATTTTAAAAGATATTGAGAACAAAATAAAATGCGTTCCAATTGATTTTCAAAAGTAGGAGTATCAACTTCTAGCTTTTGATATAAAGAAAGTACTTTTTTTAGATTGTCATTTTTGATGAAATCAAGGATTAATTTTGTAAAAACTGCTGTATTGCCCAAAAGTGCATTTGTATGCGCTTTAAATTCTTTAGGCTCTAATTCCCATTCATTTATTTTTGCTTTATAAAAAGCAATATTTTCTTTTAGCAAATAATCAAACAGATTTTCTTTTTTGAATTTTTCTAAAGTAAAAAAATCAAAAATAGCTTCATAATTAGTTAAAGGAGTTGTTTTTAAAATAGCTTCATTTTCAAGTGTTTTTTCGAATATTTTGAGAATATCCTGCTCGGTATATCTACCTGCTACTGATGCTGTATCCTTGACAACAGCAGTGTTTTTATTTTCGACTGTGAGGGCTATTGTATCTGCAGCTACAACAGCAACGTCGTCATAATTTTCATTGTAATCACTTAAACATTTCCCATAAACCAAATTCAAAATTGCCTGCGACGGAATACTAACTTGTTTGATTTGGGCTTTTAGATTATTTAAAATTTTGGTTTGTGCGTTTTCATCGACTACTTGTAAATACTTCGAGGAATAGAAAAAGCATTTGATGATTTGAACCTCTTCTTTTTTTGAAACGGCCTTTTTATAGATTTTGGCAACAATTTCATTGGCTGTTTTTATTTTGCCTTCATTTTCGTTCTTGACAACTTTGTTCCAATCCTTTTCATATTGTTGTGCAAATAAGGAAGTCGATATAAAAAGAAGAGCTAAATAAATATTTTTCATGAGGGATTTTATCTAAATGATTTTCGTACAAATTACTGTTTTTTTGATTAAAACCAAATGATTATTTTTTCAATATCTTTGAGACTTCAAGCTTTTGTTTTTCTAATCAGAGCGATGAAATTTTCTATCTGACAAAAACAATTTTTAGTAATCTGTAAATGAATAATATGAATCCTAAAGTTGATTTTTATTTTGCTAAATCCGAAAAATGGCAGTCCGCATTGGAACAGTTAAGAAAGATTGCTCTGAACTGTCAGCTGACCGAAGAATTAAAATGGGGCAGTCCTTGTTATACATTTCAGGGAAACAATATCGTTTTAATCCATGAGTTTAAAGACTACTGTGCTTTTTTGTTTTTCAAAGGAGCTTTGTTAAGTAATGCTGATGGTATTTTAATTCAACAATCGAAAAATGTGCAGGCAGCCCGCCAGATTCGGTTTACAGATGTTCAGCAAATAGTAGAGCAGGAAGCTATTTTGAAAGCTCATATTTATGAAGCGATTGAAGTAGAAAAAGCCGGTTTGGAAGTGAAATTCAAAAAAACTGAAGAATTTCCAGTCGCCGAAGAGTTTCAAAAGAAATTGGAAGAATTCCCCAGCTTGAAAACGGCATTTGAAGCTTTGACGCCAGGACGCCAAAAAGCCTATTTACTGCATTTTTCGGCACCCAAACAGTCCAAAACCAGAGAATCAAGAGTTGAAAAATATATGCCACAAATTCTTATTGGCAAAGGATTAAATGATTTGTAAAGAGAAGAAGAAGAATGAAATTGAATTAAACTTTTGAAAGGAAATGTCTGAAATATTTAAAAATCACCTGAAAAAATTTATTGAAATAAACGAAGAAGAGTTTTCGGGTATTTTATCTTTTTTTAAAATAATAAAGGTTAAGAAAAAAGAAAATCTGCTTGTACAGGGACAAATTTGCAAATCACATTATTTTGTATTGAATGGTTGTCTTCGGAAGTTTTTTATCAACGAAAAAGGGATAGAGCTCACCACAGAATTTGCTATAGAAAATTGGTGGATGACAGATAATTTTGCATACGAGCGAGGCTTGTCAACGGATTTTTATATTCAGGCAGTAGAAAATTCAGAAATTTTAGTGATCGATAGCGAGGCACAGGAAAAACTATTGGTTGGATTTCCTAAAATGGAACGCTATTTTAGATTTGTCTATCAGCGCGCTTATGCGGCTACTCAGGTGAGGCTGAAATATCTGTATGATTTTTCTAAAGAAGAATTCTACGATCATTTGCGTAATTCATATCCTGAATTTGTGCAGCGGATTCCGCAATATTTAATCGCGTCTTTTTTAGGTTTTACGCCAGAATATTTAAGCGAAATCAGAAATAAAAAGCGTTCTTAAACTGGTTTAAGTTTTTTCCATTATCTATTTCAGAAATTTGTCATGTTAATTTAAAACAAATAATAAAAATGGAAAAGAGAATAGACATCAATGAAATAGAACCTCAGGCTTATAAAGCGATGTATGCTTTGGAAGGTTATTTGGCAACCACCCAATTGTCGAAAACAAATAAGGAATTAATAAAAATTAGAGCTTCCCAAATCAATGGCTGCGCTTTTTGTCTTGACATGCACACCAAAGATGCGCTAAAATATGGAGAAACCACCCAACGTATTTTTTTGCTGAATGCTTGGCGCGAAACCAGCTTATTTACTGAGGAAGAAAAAGTGATTTTGGCCATTACTGAAGAAATTACTTTGATTCACAATCATGGTTTATCTGATGAAACGTATAAAAAAGCAGAACAGTTTTTTGACAAAAATACCATTGCCCAGATTATAATGGCAGTTGTAACTATAAATGCTTGGAATAGAATTGCAGTAAGCACACAGTTGGAACCTGCTAAATAAAACGGTCGTTTATAATTAAAGTGATAGAAAAGTGCAAAAGCCAAGAGTTTTTGCGCTTTTTTATGATTAATTGGAGTTCAATTATTGTTGTTGTTTTCTTTTTTTTGGATGATGGCAAAAAAGCTAATTCTCTCCCTTTAGCCCCGATAGAAGTGAAAATCCTTATGTGTCTCGTTTTTTCTGCGAGACACATAAGATTGTAACGGATAGCGGGACGATACTTGCTGAAAATACCTAATTTTTCTGCTCCAAAAAATGATAATCGAATTCAGGTTATTAAAGCCAATAGTCCGCAGAATTTATTGTCGTAAAAAATTTAATTTCATTCCTATTTTTAAGTTAAAAGACTTCTATTCTTTTAGAAATTCTTTATTTTTGGAGGATGAAACAACTGCTAAGCTTCTTTTTGTCATTCCCGCTATTATTGTTTTCTCAATCTTTTGAAAAAGGAGAAAAATTATTTCTTGACAAGAAATACGATCAAGCGCAGCCTATTTTGGAAAACTATTTAAAAAGCAACCCCAATCATCTCAAAACAATAGAATATTTAGGCGATATTGCAGGGCAGAATAAGTCTTGGGATAAAGCGATTACCTATTATAAGAAACTGAAAACGTTAAAACCTGTCGAAGCGAACTACTATTATAAGTACGGAGGTGCTTTGGGGATGAAAGCTTCGGAAGTGAGTAAAATGAAAGCTTTGGGAATGATTGGCGAAGTGCGGTCTTCCTTTGAAAAAGCAATTGCTTTAAATCCTAAACACATCGAAGCCAGATGGGCACTGATTGAATTGAATCTGCAATTGCCCGGGATAGTTGGAGGAAGTGAGTCCAAAGCCATCAAATATTCTGGTGAATTAAGGGAGTTGTCGCCCGTTGACGGGTATTTATCTCGAGGACATATCGAAGAATATTTTAATAGAAATACTGAGGCAGAAGTGCAATATAAAAGGGCTGTTTTAATAGGAGGCTCGAAGATTTGTTATCAGGCATTGGCAGATTTTTATAAAAATAAAATGAAACAACCTGACAAAGCCAATAAAGTCTGGGAGGAGTATAAAAATAAAAAACAATAAAATAATCGAAGTATCGATTACAGATAAGCAATAACAACATTAGATGAAAACACATTTCATTGCCATAGGCGGAAGCGCGATGCACAACTTAGCATTGGCATTACATAACAAAGGATATCAGGTTACGGGAAGTGACGATGCGATTTTTGAACCATCCAAATCACGTTTGGAAAAAAAAGGAATTCTGCCTGCAGAGTTGGGTTGGTTTCCTGAGAAAATAACAACAGATATTGAAGCCATAATCCTTGGAATGCACGCTAAAGCCGATAATCCTGAACTTTTGAAAGCGCAGGAATTGGGACTCAAAATTTATTCGTATCCAGAGTTTTTATACGAGCAATCCAAAAATAAAACGCGTGTTGTCATTGGGGGTTCTCACGGAAAAACAACCATAACTTCGATGATTTTGCACGTAATGCATTATCATAATATTGAAGTGGATTATATGGTTGGAGCGCAATTGGAAGGTTTTGACACGATGGTGCATCTTACCGAAGAAAATGATTTTATGGTTTTGGAAGGTGATGAGTATTTGTCTTCGCCAATAGACAGAAGACCGAAATTTCATTTGTACCAGCCTAATATCGCATTGATTTCTGGAATTGCATGGGATCATATCAATGTTTTTCCAACCTATGATTTTTATGTAGAGCAGTTTGAAATTTTTATTGATAAAATTACAAATGGCGGCATTTTGGTTTACAACGAAGACGATTCCGAAGTAAAGCGTGTTGCCGAAAAAGCAGTTAATCCTATTCGAAAAATATCTTATACGACACCAAAATACGAGGTAAAAGACGGTGTTACACTTTTGGAAACTCCCGAAGGATCTATGCCTATTGAAGTTTTCGGTGCGCATAATTTAAATAATTTGGCGGGAGCCAAATGGATTTGCCAAAATATGGGAGTGGATGAAGCTGATTTCTATGAAGCGATTGCGAGTTTCAAAGGGGCATCCAAACGTCTAGAAAAAATCGCTGAAAGTAAAACTAAAGTAGCCTACAAAGATTTTGCCCATTCGCCTAGTAAAGTTGCTGCAACGACCAAAGCAGTAAAAGAGCAATATCCAAACCGTACCGTAGTGGCTTGTTTGGAACTGCATACTTACAGCAGTTTGAATGCCGAGTTCTTGAAAGAATACGAAGGCGCACTAGAATATGCAGATGTTGCTGTTGTTTTTTACTCGCCGGATGCTGTAAAAATAAAGCAATTGGAAGAAGTGACCTATGAACAAATTGCGAAAGCTTTCAATAGAAAAGATTTAATTATTTACACGAATCCTACAGCTTTCAAAGAGTATTTATTTAACCTGAATCTGGAAAATTCAGCCCTGTTATTGATGAGTTCAGGGAATTATGGCGGATTGAATTTTGATGAGGTAAAGGGGTTAATAGCTTAGAAAATTTTATTAATAATGTAAAATGTGCCAATTGCAATTTTGTGATCGGCGCATTTTTATTTTACATATTTAAAGTGTCCCACAATTTTATAGCTAAACAAGCAATCTTCCAAAACTTGGCCGTGTCCAACATTATGAACAATAAGATTTCGCTCCCCGTCGTATGATTTTTTGTTCGTGATGATGCCAATGTGGGGTAACTTTTCGTTAATTATCCAAGTTACTATTTCTCCGGTTTCATAATCGTTTGCATTTTTTGTAACGAGTAATTTTGTTCCTTTTCTTTCAAAGAATGCTTCCAAATTTGGGACTCTACGATGATCAATATTCGTGTCCGTTCTTGTCATTCCCCACTTTTTTAAATTTGGATATTTAGAGAAATTGGCTTTCATATCTTCGTGAACCTCTTTTTGCAAATCAATGCCAAGTTTTCGATAAGCCCGTATCACTACATCGGTGCAAACGCCTTTGTTTTTTGGAACATCTCCATTTGGATACTTTATGGAAATATAGGTCGGATCATAATTTATGGAAGGATCAATTATGGAGATTGCCGCTCTGGATAATTTTTCTTCAAAAGTTGTAGCTACTGCTTCAGTATTGGTTGTCTGAATTTTATTTTTTTCTTTTTGGCTACAGCCTAAAAATAATACTATGGTTAATAATATGACTAATGATTTCATGTTTTGTTTTAAAATTACTCATTATAAAAGTAAGAATAAGTTTTATTGTATGATTTTTCTCTTTTTTTAATATATTAGCCAAACTAAGTTGATAGACGTATGAACTCAAAATTAAAAGTTGTAAAAACAACCAGCGAAAATCCTGATTTTGTGTCTTTGATAAAGACCTTTGATAATTATTTGTGGGAACGTTATCCGGAATTGAAAACCAATTATTGGGGGAACAATATCATAGAGTTGAATAGGAATGTAATAGTAATTTATTTGAATGAAAAACCTGTTGCTTGTGGTTGTTTTAAGAAATATGATAAGAATACCATCGAGATAAAACGCATGTTTGTTTCTCCCGAAGCACGTGGATTGGGTTTGGCTCAAAGAGTACTGAAAGAATTGGAGTTTTGGGCAAAAGAATTCGACTATTCGGTTTCGGTTTTAGAAACATTGTATAAACAGCAAGAAGCAATTAGCTTGTATCAAAAAGTGGGGTATGCAATTGTTGATAATTATGGGCCTTATGTAGGTTTGGATAAAAGTGTTTGCATGAAAAAAGAAATAGGAGTATTTGAGGATAAGTAGAATTGTATGAAATGGTATAAATTTAAATCTTTATGAAATTATGATCTTGCACGATTCTAAGTCTCCTTTGCGGGAACAAGAAGCATTTCCAATCACGAGTTGGGCTGAAGATGACAAACCTCGTGAAAAATTAATGCTCAAAGGCAAAAGCGTTCTGAGTGATGCCGAATTAATTGCAATATTGATTGGTTCGGGAAACCGAAACGAATCGGCGGTGGATTTAAGTAAACGAATTTTGGCCAGTGTCGATCATAATTTGAATGCTTTGGGAAAATTGTCAATTGCCCAGTTAATGACTTTTAATGGTATTGGCGAAGCCAAAGCAATTTCAATAATTGCAGCGATGGAGTTGGGGAGGAGAAGACGAGGTGAAGATGCTGTTGAGCTGACAAAAATCACGTCCAGTAAAGCAGTTTTTGAAGTCATGCAGCCTATAATTGGAGAATTACCGCACGAAGAATTTTGGGTTTTGTTTTTAAATAATTCTAATAAAATACTTTTCAAATCACAGTTGAGCAAAGGCGGCATGACAGGGACAATGGTTGATGTCCGAATTGTTTTTAAAATAGCATTTGAGCAAAATGCGACAGCAATTATTTTGGCACACAATCATCCTTCCGGAAAATTACAGGCCAGTGAAGCTGATATTCAAATAACAAAAAAGATAAAAAACGCAGGACAGCAATTAGATATTCCTGTTTTAGATCATATAATTATCACGGAAACTGGTTATTACAGTTTTGCTGATGAAGGAATATTTTAAAAAATTTGCTCAGATAAGACATTTGACTTATATTTACAGTCAAATGTCTTTTTTATGGAAGCAATAAAATTAAAATCAGGAGAAGCTATTGATAAAGCCGTTAGGGTTTTGGTAAATAGGGTAGAACAGGAGAGAGGATATAAGATTTTGAATAAGAATATCACTTATGAAGAGTTTCTGAAAAACAGAATGCTGATTGTTCATGCTATTCGCGAAGGAATTCCCTATGAACTTTTTAATTTGATAAAGGAAATAACGCCTTTCAATGAAGAGGATTGGGCTTCTTTTTTGGGAATTTCTACAAAATCACTGCAACGAAATAAAATCAAAGAGGATTTTATTTTCAAACCTTTACAATCCGAAAAAATATTAGAATTGGCTGAGGTAACTTCATTGGGAAATGCTGTTTTTGATACCGAAGCACAATTTTATATGTGGCTGAAAATGCCTTCGTTTGCACTTGGAAATTTACAGCCTATAGAATTGCTTAGAGATTCTTATGGAAAAGAAATGGTAGTCAATGAGTTGAATAAAATTGATCAGGGAATTTTTGTTTAATGAAAGTTTTCCGATTAACACCCAAAAAATACCCCATTGAGTTATCAGGAAAGGGTGCGTCAATTTCTGGTGCCCGCTGGAATTCAAAAGGAACAGAGATTATTTATTGCGCTCATAGCAGGGCATTGGCAATGGCCGAAGTTTTGGTTCATCTTTCATTGGCGACATTACCAAGCGATTTTATGATGCTGACAATTGATATTCCGGATGATATTTCTGTAGAAGTTTTAGATACCAATAAATTATCTATCGATTGGAATGTTTTTCCTTGTACCTTTGAGACACCGCTTTTGGGAGACGATTTCATCAGGAGAAATGAAGCCTGTGTTTTGAAAGTTCCGTCGGCGGTAGTGAAAGGAGATTTTAATTTTTTGATTAATCCGTATCATGCCGATTTTTATAAAATCAGAATTACAGAACAAATTGATTTTCCTTTCGATAAACGAATTTTTAAATAATTGCATTACATGGTATCTTCTAAAATAACCGATATTTTTTTTGATTTAGATCATACGCTTTGGGATTTCGATGTTAATTCTGAGCTGGCTTTTGAAACTATTTTCAAGAAAGATCACCCCACAATTGAAATTACCAATTTTATAGAAAAATATATTCCTATCAATCAGGCCTGTTGGAAATTGTATCAGTACGATAAAATAACACATGCTGAATTACGTTATAATCGTCTTAAACATACTTTTGATGCATTAGAATATTTTGTTTCCGATGCTCAAATTGAAAGTATCGCGCATGATTATATTCAGCTTTTGCCCGAAAACAACCATTTGTTCGACGGAACGATTGAAGTGCTGGAATATCTGGAAAAAAAGTATAAATTGCACATTATTACCAACGGTTTTGCAGATGTGCAATACAAGAAAATAAAAAATTCTAATATTGCGGGGTTTTTCAAGACAATTACAAACTCGGAAATGGCAGGTGTTAAGAAACCCAATCCTATTATTTTTGAGCATGCCCTTAATTTGGCGAAAGCCAAAAAAGAAAACAGTCTCATGATTGGGGATTGTATGGAAGCTGATGTGCAGGGTGCATTAAATGCAGGATTGGATGCTATTTTTTTTAATGACAAAAACATTGAAGTAGAACAAGATATTAAGCAAGTAAAACATTTATTAGAACTAAAAAAATATTTATAAATCATGAAATCAAAATTTCTATACCTATTATTGCTTGTTTCAAGCTTTGGATTTTCTCAATCAATTAATGATTATACAGGAGTGATTATTCCTTTGAAATATGATTTCCTTAAGTCTGAGAACCAATACCGTCTTGCTACCCTAACCAAGGTTAATTTAAAAAAAGCTGGTTTTGAAGCTTTTTATGCGAATGAAACCTTCCCTGGTGGATACAATGACAGATGCAGTTTGTTAAATGTGGATGTAATAAGAGATAATGCATTTTTAGTAACGAAACTTTACGTTGTTTTTAAGGATTGCAGCGGTAAAGAAATTTTCAAATCTCAAGTTGGGAAAAGTAAAGAGAAAGATTATGAAGCAGCCTATTCCGAAGCATTAAATATGGCATTTGAATCAGTATATGCATTGCATTATAAATATGATGGCACACCGGCTGTAAATAATACAAACACAGGAATGGCTATTCCAGCTACTCCACAAGTAGCTCCAGTAATAACAACGGCAGTAACCGTTGCTGCTGTAGCCGTAAATGTGCCTAATAATAGTGCAGAGCCAGATGGAGCGGTTTTATTTGCACAGCCTATCAAAAATGGATTTCAATTAATAGACAGCACTCCAAAAGTGGTTATGAAAGTATATAAAACCACAAATCCTTCTATTTATTTAGCATCTAAAGGCGATATACAAGGAACTTTGGTTCTAAAAGATAATCAATGGTATTTTGAATATTATGAAAAAGATACTTTAATGTMAGAAATAATTAAAGTGAAGTTTTAATCCTTAAGGTTTAATTGCTCGAAGTTTTGCTTCAGAAATTGAAAATTGTTTCCATAATATAATACCTCGGTGGTTCTGCTCCGAGGTTTTTTTTATTATGTAATGAAAACTCTATAATCTACAATTTCAATACCCGTATTTATCTTTCCACCTGTTTTTCAGGAATTCTCGAGTAGTATTTTCTCTGGAATTCGCGCCTGGAATATAAATTGGGGTATTGCTTAGTGCTTCTGGCAAAAACTCCTGTTCAGCAAAATTGTTGGCATAATCATGAGAATATTTATAATCCTCACCATATCCTAACTCTTTCATTAATTTGGTTGGAGCATTGCGCAAATGGATTGGTACTGGTAAATCTCCAGTCTGTTTTACTAATTGCTGTGCTGTACCGATTGCCAAATAAGAAGCATTGCTTTTAGGTGAAGTTGCGAGATAAATAGCGCATTGACTCAAAATAATTCGGCTTTCCGGATAACCAATTGTTGACACCGCCTGAAAAGCATTATTAGCCATAATAAAAGCAGTTGGATTAGCATTGCCAATATCTTCGCTGGATAAAATCAGCATCCTTCGAGCAATAAATTTCACATCTTCACCGCCTTCAATCATTCTGGCTAGCCAATAAACAGCTCCGTTAGGATCACTGCCTCGAATCGATTTTATAAAAGCCGAAACAATGTCATAATGCTGTTCGCCGGTTTTGTCATATAAAACCGTATTTTGCTGCACTAATTCGAAAACACGATCATTAGTGATCGAAATTTCGTCTTCTGCAGAAGCATTTATGACTAGTTCAAAAATATTTAATAGTTTGCGTCCGTCGCCGCCAGAAAGACGCAAAAGCGCCTCTGTTTCTTGCAGTTTTATTTTTTTGGAAGCCAAATAACTGTCGGCTGTCATTGCTCTTTGCAATAAATGTTCTAAATCTGCCTTGGTGAAAGCATTCAAAACGTAGACCTGACAACGGGACAATAAAGCGGGTATCACTTCAAAACTCGGATTTTCGGTTGTAGCACCTATGAGGGTAATCCATCCTTTTTCAACAGCTGCCAATAAAGAGTCTTGCTGCGATTTACTAAAACGATGAATCTCATCAATAAATAAAATAGGATTTTTGGCAGTAAATAATCCGCCGCTTTGTTTTGCTTTTTCAATTACATCCCGAATATCCTTAACTCCTGAATTAATAGCGCTTAATATATAAAAAGGACGATTAGACTCTTGAGCAATGATTTGTGCCAAAGTCGTTTTTCCCGTTCCTGGAGGCCCCCAAAATATTAAGGATGGAATAATTCCTTTAGAAATTTGTTGCGTCAGCGAACCATTGGAACCCACCAAATGGGACTGGCTAATATAGTCTTCTAGTTTTTGCGGACGTATGCGTTCTGCTAGTGGTGTTTCCATGTCGTAAAATTACACAATTTTCAGTTTTTATGAGTATATTTTTCAGGAGCTGTTCCTGCTGTCCACTATATCTTTTGTGCCTCGCAGAAAAACGAGACACAAAAGGATGCCGTTTCCATCAGGGCTAGGGTATTTGTTTTCATAACAGAATTATTTTATATGACAAAATAGCACTAAATTGCTTTTGGATGCATTTTTGATTTGTTTTAAGAATCTGTAAAATAGTCTAACGATTTAGTAGCCTGAATAATGGAAGAAAATAATTTTAAATTTACTAATGCTGTTTTAGGAGTACCACTTTTTTTTGTGCTGTTCTTGTGGTTTGTTTATTGGCTGGAAATCCGTTTTGGATTTGATTTTGATGAGAACGGAATTTTGCCGAGAACTTTTTCAGGATTGCAAGGTATAATTTTTAGTCCATTCATTCATTCGAATATAGAACATCTCTATAATAATTCTATACCATTACTGGTGCTTTTGGCAGCTTTGTTCTTTTTTTATAGTAAAGAAGCAATAGGAATATTGGTATACGGAATTTTATTTTCTGGAGCTTTGACATGGCTTATAGGAAGAGAAAGTTACCATATTGGAGCCAGTAGTTTAATTTATGTATTGGTTTCTTTTATTTTTTTTAAAGGCTTACAAACCCAATATTATAGATTGGTAGCCTTATCTCTAACGGTAGTTGTTCTTTATGGCGGAATGGTTTGGTATGTTTTTCCAAAAATTGATGAAACTATTTCTTGGGAGGGTCATCTGTCAGGTTTAATTACGGGTTTTGTACTGACTTTTTTTTACAAAAAACCAGAATTCAGGAAAGTGATAAAATATGATTGGGAGCGCCCTGATTATGATCCGTCGGAAGATAAGTTTATGCAAAGGTTTGATGAGAATGGTAATTTTGTCAATCCGCCCAAACCTGAAATTATTGAAGAAGTTCAAATAGAAATGAATTCTTTTTTTATATCGAATTCAAATGTTGTGTATGATTATGTTGAAACGCAAGAGTCTTTAGACGAAAAAAATGAATCAAAACCGGAGCCTTGATTCATTCTATTTTGATAATTTATTATAATCTAGGGCAGTTTAACTGCAATCTAAAATTTGCAATCTGATTTTTTAAATTATTTAGCTTCTTTGTCTAACCGCTTCATATAAAAAAGCGCCACAAGCTACAGAAACATTTAAAGAGCCAATAGTTCCAAACATAGGAAGTTTTGCTTTCTCATCTACAATTTTAAGCACTGATGGGTTTACTCCTCGATCTTCAGATCCCATAATAATTGCTATTGGTTCGTTTAAAGAAACATCATAAATATTTTGATCTGTTTTTTCGGTAGCGGCAACGGTTTTGATACCGCTGGCCTGCAAAAGGAAAATAGCATCTTTTATGTGTTCTACTTTACAAATTGGAATATTAAATACCGCACCTGCTGAAGTTTTTACAGTGTCTCCATTTACTGGAGCCGAGCCTGCTTTTTGAACGATAATTCCATTAACGCCTGTACATTCTGCTGTTCGGATAATAGCACCAAAATTACGTGCATCCGAAATTTGATCCAAAATTAAAAATAAAGGCTTTTTTCCGTTTTCAACGACGGTATCGATTAAGGTCTCTAAATCAAAAAATGAAATTGGTGAGATGCTTGCTACTGCGCCTTGATGGTTGTTTGGAGTCAGTCGGTTTAGTTTTTCAACAGGAACATAAGAGAAATTGATATTGCCACGCTTCATCACCTTCATTAAATCTTTCATCAGTTCGCTGCTTGCTTCCTTCTGAATATAAACTTTATCAACTGTTGCGCCCGCCTGTATAGCTTCAATTATTGCTCTGATTCCAAAAATTTGATGTTCTTTTTCCATGTGGCAAATATAAGTATAATGTTTTTATAAAAAAAAGCCACTCTGAATGAACAGAATGGCTTAGTCTTAATTATTTTAATGAGATTAATTAGCCCACCAAACTGGGGTGTAAAAATCTGAAACAACTGTTGCTTTATTGTTTAACGTTCTTTCTGATTTTGGTGTTATTAATCTTAAAGGAATCTTTTTAGTTTCGCTGCTTTGATTTGGTGTTAATACAGGGAATCCTGTTCTTCTAAAATCATTATATGGTTCAGTACTAGTGAATAAACCAATGTATTTTTGTGTAATAATATTTTGCAAAGTAACTACAGATGCTGCACTTGCTGCAAAGGCAGGATTATCTGTGCCAGTAACATTTACTAATGAAGCACTTATTGCAGCCTGTAATGCTGTTTGAGCGGCAGCAGTATTTCCTAATCTAAATTGTGCTTCTGCCTCAATAAATTTTACTTCTGCTAAAGTAAAAATATTTAAAGGTGTATCTGGTCCTGCAGCAAAGAATTCTCCAAATTGAGATGTTATACCTTCTGCATCTGGTGATTCAGGCGCAGCTCCAGTATAAGTGTCGTTTGCGTCTGTGGTCGCATAAAATGGCAAACGTGGATCTGAACTAGCATTTAACAAATCGATAAAGTATTTACCCATTCCCATGTATCCGCCTCTTTGATTATTAAAGGCATACCATGAACTTTGATTGTTTCCTCCATCAAATTTTGCGACTAAATTTTCTCCATTTGAACTAAGCGATTTTGCTAGATAAGTTAACGCTTTTTGCGCGGCTACAGTGCTACCATCTTTTTTTGTTAATCTCATAGCATATCTTGCTTTGATTCCATAAGCAACTTTAATCCAGGTTTTAGTATTTCCACCATAAAAAATATCATCAGTCCCTGGTACATTAATATTAGCACTTGCAGGTTTAGATAAATCTGCTATTGCTATATCAAGATAGGTTTGAATTCTTTCAATTACGTCTTTTTGGGTGTCATATTTAGGGGTAAGATTACCACTATTACCTTCAAATGCTTCAGAGAAAGGAATGTCACCCCATGCATCAGTTGCATAACCCATGTTAAGAGCTAATAAGATCCTTGCAATACCAGCATAATGAGGGTCTATTGTCTCGAAATTTTTTACAATTGTGTTTGCATTAATACCAGCTTGGTAAATATTGCTCCAATCGCCTTCATTGTCTAATTCTGTTAGAATATAACTTCCATACTCTGAAGATTGAAATGAATTTCCATTCGTATGTTGAGTAAATATAGTAAAGGTTCTGGTTAAATTACCTACCGAGTTATTCACCGTTCCAATTTCGGCAGAGGTAAGTAGCGTCGTTGGAGTAGGTATTACAGTTGGGCTATTAGGATTATCGTTAAATGAGTCTAATTCATTTTCACATGAAGTTAGAGATAGGGCTCCTAATATTATTGATAAATATATTATTTTTTTCATAATATTAAAAATTAAGTTTTAATGTTAAAGCATAGCTTTTTGATCCTGGATTATTAAAATAATCAAAGCCATTAGTATTTGAACCTGATCCTGCAAAAGAATTTTCAGGATCCACTCCTGTGTAATTTGTAATTACAAATAAGTTTCTTGCTGATAGCGTTAAGGATGCATCTCTAACAAAAGGAGCACTTTTTGAAAGAAGTTTTCCAAAATTGTATCCTAAGCTAATGTCTCTCATTCTTACCCAGTTAATGTCTTTTTCAACTTGTTGTTCATTAGCAGCGCCATTATCACCTAAATAATTATTGTAATAGGCTTTATTTGTTACGGCAACTGTATTTGGTGTTCCTGTAGAAGTAACTCCCGGAATTACATAAGTAGCAGTTCTGTCGTTAGCAGAATCTTCTGAAATTCCAAGTCTGTTAAGTCTTCCTGCTGTACCATTCCATATGTCTCCTCCTTGTCTTATATCTAAAAGGAAACTTAGAGAAATATTTTTATATGTAAAATTGTTTCTTATACCTCCTAACCAATTTGGATTCGGATTTCCAATAATCTGAGATGAAGCTTGAACTAATGGTATGCCATTTGATCCAATAATTAAATTACCAGAGCCGTCTCTTTCCCAAGCCGTTCCGTAAAAAACACCTAAAGGTTGTCCTTTTATTATTGCTGGTGTCACATTACCTGAAAAGAAATCACTCCCTTCTCCTGAAAAATTTAAATTATCTTGAATGTCAACTACTTTATTTTCGTTTTTACTCCAATTTACATTAATATTCCATTGAAAGTCAGTGTTCTTAAATATGTCGTACCCTAATTCAATCTCAAGACCTCTGTTCTCTACAGTTGGACCATTAGTGAAATAATTAGTAAAACCTGAAGATGCAGCAATTGGTGCTGAAATCAATAAGTCGTAATTGGTAGATTTATAAGCACTTACATTTAAATGCAATTTTGTAAACATATCTAATTCTATACCAGCTTCGAATTCTTTATTATGTTCAGGTTTTAAATTTGGATTTTTACGAGTCACATCATATGCATAGGATCCAACACCTCCATAAGGGGAAGTTAATTCTGGACCAAATGTATCAAAGTAAGTAGGAGTGTTAAAAACAGTTAGAACATTATAAGGATTTGGAGAGGCAAAAGTACTAGCGTATGCTCCTCTTATCTTCGCTAAATTAATCCAATCAGGTAAATTTAGTGTTTTGTTTACTAACCAAGACCCACTTACTGCAGGATAAAAATAAGATCTGTTATTTGAAGGCAATGTACTGCTCCAGTCATTTCTTCCTGTAACTGTCAAATAAAATTGGTCATATAAACCAAGTTCTATTTGTGCGTAAATACCTCTTTTTATTTGTTGCGAATCATAGTTTGTAGGTAAATAAGTAGCGAAATTGCTCAAGTTATACTGATTAGGTATAAGCATTGTAGATCCTACAGTATACATGTCATTTGAGAATTTTGAGTTGATTGATCCTCCGGCATTATAATTTAAAGATAAGTTGTTATCCATAAATTTAAAATCACCAGTAAAAATCACATCAAGATTATATAGACTCAAAGTATAAGTGTCTAGTATTACCTGACCACTTCCATCTGCTGTAGAGTTACCATTACTGCTGTAAGAGTAATTTTGCTGTGCATGAGTAGTATATGTATCTACACCAGCTCTTACTAATGCATTAAAGGCTTTACTTTGGTTGTATGTAATATGTCCGCTAATAATCTCACGATTTGTCTCATCAGTATATTCGTTATTATGAACAGTGTAATAAGGATTGTCATAAAAAGCATAATAGTTTTTATTTGTTCCTACAGCTGTTTCGTAGTCTCTAAGGTCATAACTTGCAGGTGTTCTAAATAAAGACAACATTATTCCAGCTACATTACTCCCTTTTTGTGCTCTTACTCCTCCTGTATTAGAGTATTTTACATCAGCACCGGCTTTTAATTTATCAGTTATGTTATAATCTGCACTTACACTAAAATTTGATTTTTTTAAGGAAGTATTTGGAACCATTCCTGTTTGTTGTACATTACCAAAAGAAAGTCTAAAGATTCCATTTTCACCACCTCCAGAAAGAGCGATGTTATTTGTAAATGTAACTCCGTCTTTAAAGAAATTTTCAGGGTTATTGTAGGATTTTAGGCCTGGAACGCTAGAAATTTTTGGTCCCCAGCTTTGATTAGTTCCATTGGTTAATGCAAAACCATCTGTGCCATATGTAGCAGGAGCAATATAAGCAACTCCATTAGTACCTGCGGCGTATTCAGTTTGAATTGCTGGAAGTTGACTTACATGGTCGACTGATGCAGAACTTGAAAAATCAATACCGATTCCTTTTCTTTTTTTTCCTTTTTTACTAGTGTAAATTATTACCCCGTTTCTTGCATTCTCTCCATAAATAGCTGCTGCTGCACCCCCCTTTAAGACAGATACGCTTTCAATATCATCAGGATTGATGTCAACTGCTCTGTTAGAGTCATCCACACCACCGATATTAGTACCAGAACCCGCATTATTGTTTATGGAGTTATCGATTATCTGTCCGTCTAAAACTATAATTGGCTGGCTAGAAAGACTAATGGATTTTTGACCTCTAATAATAATTTTACTTGAAGCTCCAGGCGTTCCTGCCGTTCCAGTTACCTGAATACCTGCAGCTTTTCCAGCAAGACTTTCAATAATGTTGACTTCATGTGCTTTTTGTAAATCTTCACCACCAACAGTTGAAGTAGCATATCCCAATGCTTTTTTCTCCTTTTTAATCCCTAATGCTGTAACGACTACACTTTCTAGTTCCATTGCATCACTTGAAAGTTTTACATTAATGGTTGTTGAGCTAGCAGATTTCTCTGAAGTTTTCATCCCAACATAGCTAAATACCAACACTTGGTTTGGTGCTACGTTGATGGTGTATTTACCATCAAAATCTGATTGAGTTCCATTTTTTGTTCCTTTAATAATTACACTTACACCTGGTAAAGGCATACCTGCATTGTCGGAAACAATTCCTGAAACAGATCTTTCTTGCGCAAAAGACATTTGCGCCACTAGTACTACAAGGAGTACTAGTAATCCATTGAACTTTAGTTTCATTTTTAAATATTTTGAATTAGTATTGTAAAAATCATAATTATATGTTAATTAACCTAATGTTGGCTTTCTTTTTTTTTGGTTGAGTTGAAAAATTAACATTATAACTTATCATTATGTTTATGTTACAAAATTTAATATTTGTATTAATATTGATGTTGATGTTGTAAAAAGATAATGATAATCTAAAGTTTATTTTCTTTATTTTGATATAAGTGATTGGAATTCAATTTATTTTCTTTTGTTTAATGAAATGTTTTTTCTTATAATTTAGTTAAGAATGGAAGAGTTGATCTAATAATAATAGAACATAAAAAAAACATCTTTATATTTACTTAATAAAAAATTAATAATTTTTTATTAAGTAAATACTTTAAAATTATTTTTATTAACGATAACTAATCAACTTATTATATTAGAATCTGGTGAATTTTTGCTTTCAGAATGGACTTGTAGTGGTTGTCTGATTTTTTATAACAAAAGTGATATCTAAGTGTGGTTTTATTACAACAGTTTGATTTTTGTATTTATAAAGATTTTATTAATTAGTTTTGGAAATAAAGATGTTTGTTGTTGATTTAATGAAGAAATATATAAAATATGATTTCTAATATAAATGTGTAGATAATAGTATTTTGGATAAAAGTACTGAGTAATGGTGAAGTGCTTTAAAGTGAGTAATAGAGAATTTAAGAAAGAGTGTTTTACACTTTTAGATTATTAGAAATAGAACAAGAAAAATGGATTTGGGTTAAAGAATAATATGAATAATTATGGCTGAATCTACCCTAGAGAAGATATAAAAATTGCCCGAATCATTACGATATTGGTATTTTTTTTGACAAGAAATGAAAAAATTATTATCATTCATTCTTATACAGTTTTACTTTTAATTTATTGTTTAATATTTGATTGCCATTAAGACATTAAGATAAATTTAGTATACATTATCTTAATGGTTATATATAAAAAAACCACCCCGAAATGGGATGGTTTTGAATTTTCAAATTTATCTAAATTAGATTAAATTATATGTGTAAAGAGTATTAACGAGTACCTCCAGCCCACCAAACATTTTCTTTATATACATAAGAACCGTCTCCAAATATAGCTTTAATGTTATTATTTGTAGATACATCAGAATCTCCATAAGGCAATCTAAGTGGGAATTGAGTTGCATTCTTAGGATTTGCTAATTGTATTGGGTGATTTGCTAATGATCCGTACACTGCTAATAAACGTCTGAAATCACTGTATGCCTCAGCAGATTCGTTTTCGTAGAAAGAGAAATATTTTTGTACTGAAATCTCTTTCAATAAAGCTGCATTGGTTGTAATGTTTAGTCCAGCAACATAAGTTGCAGCATTTGTACTTGAAAAATTAACAGCCTCATCTTTATTAAAGGCAGCATTTACGGCAGCAGTCAAACTAGCTGTGCTTGTTACGGCAGCAGAGTTTCTTGCTTCAGCTTCCGCTTTGATGAACAATAGTTCGTGGTAGCTTAACATAAATATTGGATTACTTGGATCTAACAATGCTGATTCAGAGTAACTTTGACTTTGAGAACTAATACCATTAACAAAAAAGTTAGTACCATCAAAATAACCGCTGGCACGTGGGTCATTTGGTCTAGCGACTAATTTGTCATGCAGACTTTTACTAGCAAACAAATATTTTCTATCGTTCCAAAATTGGTAATAAGGGTTTGGAATGCTTTCGTTCTTCATCTTAAATTCCTCAGCTTTGCTGGTAAATGATTTACTTACATAAGTCAATATCTGAGCGTAATTAGGATTTTTAAAAGAAAGACGTAAAGTATAACGAGCAAGCAAACCATTCGCTGCTTTTGTCCATTTAGCTTTGTCGCCTCCATAAATTATATCTTGAGTTCCTAAAACTGGATAAGCTGATGTTTTTCCAAGATTAACTATAGCGTCTTGAAGAGTTGCGAAAACAGTATTGTACAAGTCTTGTTGGCGGTCTAATTTAGGTTGGAAAATTACTCCAGGTTGAAAAGCCTCAGAGAAAGGAACATCTCCATACATATCTGTAAGCAAAGCCAAGTTATATGCATATAGCACTTGTGCAATACCTAGGGTAGTGTAGTTTCCTTTTTCCTGACCTGTAGAACATTTAGCGATTATCAACTTCAGGTTGTACATTGTCTGATAGATGCTGTTCCAAGTGTTGTTAAATGTTGTTTGATTTTGAGGTTCTGCGTTTCTTACCTCTGCATTGTACATTTGACCAAAACCTCCAGCATTTAATTCTGTATAAACTCCCGTATAGAAGGATATTTCTGAACCAGTATTGCTAAATGCAGTACTTGTCATTGCGTCAGTGATAGAAAAGCGAGTTGGTACATCTAAAGGGTCGTTTACATTGGTGTTGATGCTATCCATTACATCCTCCGAACAAGAATTAAATGAAACTGATGCAACCACCGAAAGTAATATGACTTTATATTTTTTCATGATTTTTTGAATTATAATTAATTAATCGTTACATTGATTCCGGCTCCAATACTTGTTGTTTGCGGAACAGATAACCTTTCAAAAGCGCCTGCCATATTGTTGTTTCCTTGTGAAGATTCTGGATCTAAATTTGGCATTTTAGCCCACAGCAAGATGTTTCTTGCAAATGCAGAAACACGCATGTCTAATGCTTTTGACCATTGAGGTAAAGTGTATCCTAAAGAAAGTTCTCTAAGTTTTACGAAAGAGGCATCATATATTGCAGTTTCGGCAATATTTGCATACGATGTATTATAAAGAGCTTGTTTGGTTACTGCTTTTGTGTTTACTGCTCCAGTTTCAGTTACTCCCTCTTGGACTATTAGCTCATCACGGTTTGCTGTTTTGGTGCTTAATCCGTAGGTGTCTAGTAATGAATTTGTTCCGCTGTACATTACTCCTCCGTTTTTCCAATCAAATGTGGCTACAAGAGTTATTTTCTTGTATCTAAATGCAGTAGTTCCTCCTAAGTTGAATTTTGGAGCAGCAGTTCCAAGTGATTTGGTTTCTCCAGACTTAGGTAATCCATCAGAACCAACTATAATGTTTCCTTTAGTATCTCTTGCAAATGATGTTCCATAGAGTACCGGAAAACGTTCTCCTATATTAGCTCTAACCTGTGGTGTTGTAAATCCTCCTAAGAAAATATTATTTACACCTTCTTTTAATTCATCTACGTAATTGTCTATTTTAGTGAAATTAGCAGTTAGTGTCCAATCGAAATCTCTAGTTTTAACGGGAATAACGCTTACTGATAATTCATGGCTATTAGTATGGATTTTTCCTCCGTTCATCACTAAAGTAGCAGCGCCTGTTGAACCAGCCAAAGGCACTTGAAATATTTGGTTAATTACATCTTGTCTAGCGTAGGTATAATCAATACTTACACGATCTTGAAACAATCGTACTTCAGCACCTACTTCGTAAGATCTCGTGTTTTGAGGCTTTAAATTTGGGTCGTACATTACATTGTTTGGTGTGTATGAGTTTACACCATTAAGAGGGTAATTAACAGGAGTGTTTAACCAAAATCCACCTCCGTAGTCAGGTACTGAGTAATAGTTAGCAAGATAGCTTCCTGCTTGACCTACTTCGGCCCAGGATCCTCTTAGCTTTGCAAAAGAGATAGTGGAATTCCCTTTTAGAGCGTCTAATTCAGTTAATACTAGACCTAATGATACTGAAGGATAAACAAATGAACGATTATTTCTTGGCATAGACGAAACTATATCTTGTCTTATGGTTGAACCAAGGAAAATAAAGTTTTTGTACGAAAGGTTTAGATTACCAAAAAGTCCAAAAGTTCTGTTTTTACTAATGTCATCTGTGGCAACTGTTTGTCCGGTATTTTTTAAATTAGCCCAACCACCAAAATTAAGGTCGTTCCCAGTCATGCTATATGATTTCTCGTTTTTGTCATTGATTTCGTTACCAACCAGTGCTGTTAAGTCTAAATCGTCAGAAATCTTGTATTGATAGTTTGCAGTCAATAATGAATTTACAGTTCTAGAATTTATTCCGTAGATTTCTAAATGACCTTTTGTAGTTTGCCCGTTACCGTACTCCTGAATATCTCTATAATCTGTAGAGTAAGCATCAGCACCAAGCTGATAACGGAATGATAATTTATGAGTATCGTCAGTTGAGATTTTCGGAGCGTATTCAACATAAGAATTTCCGTAGAAACGATTTGTTTGCTCGTCAAATGTGTTGTGTGCAGCTGCCCAATATGGGTTATTGAATCCAGTTGTTCTATAATAAACTTGTTTATAAGGATCAGTAGCACTTTCATATCCGTTTCCTTTTAAATCATAGCTTCTCGGACTTGCATAGGCACCTGCAACAGAAGAATCGTTTGCTCCTGTAGCTTTGTCGATTTTAGATTGAACATAATTGCCTACGAATCCGGTTTTCCATTCAGTTCCTAATTTTGTGCTAAATGCAGCTTTTGCATTATAACGTGTAAATCCAGTGCCCGGGATAAAACCATCTTGGTTTGACGAACCTAAATTGAAGGCATACGTAGTTTTATCGGTAGCTTGTGTTAAGCTTAGAGAATTATTTACAGTAATTCCAGTCTTGAAAAAATCACCAAAATTATCATAAGTTCTAGGTGTAACCCATGGATTTAAACCTGCGGAGGCTCTTTGTGGAACATAATATTGACCTGCGTGACTCGTTATGTCTCCTCCATTGTTGGCATTAGATACATTCCCTCCATATTTTGGATCATTTGGTAACGCAGAAATTTTAGGTCCCCAGGTTAGTGAACTTGTCGGGTTGAATACACCAGAAACTCCTTGAGCGTAGTCATTTTGATAATCAATTGTTCTAGATATATTCTCTGCAGAAGTTGAGGTAGAGAAATTTATTGTTGGTTTTCCATTTTTAGAAGCTCCTTTACCGCTTTTTGTTGTAATTACGATTACACCATTTGAGGCTCTAAGTCCATAAAGTGCTGATGCGGCTTGTCCTTTAAGAACGTTGATTGATTCAATATCGTTAGGATCAATATCTACAGCTCTATTTGCACTGTCTGATCCAGTTACACTATTTCCTGTAGAGTAATCAGCTGTTGATGCAATTGGCATGCCATCAACTACATATAAAGGTGTGTTGTTTTGAGTGAATGAACGTGCTCCACGGATTACAATTTGAGAAGAAGCTCCAGGAGCACCACTCGAAGGTGTTATATTTACACCAGCGAGTTTTCCTTGAAGAGCTCCAGCTAAGCTATTGTTGTTTCCTTTGGTTAATTCTTCCGCTTTAATTTCTTGCGTAGCATATCCTAATGCTTTTTTCTCTCGCTTAATACCCAACGCTGTTACAACGACACTCTCTAATAGTGTTGCATCACTTGTCAATTTTGTGTTTACTGTTGTTGAGCTTGCACTTTTTTCTGTAGATTTCATGCCTACATAGCTAAATACCAATACGTCACTTGGTGCTGCTTTGATAGTGTATTTTCCATCAAAATCAGATTGAGTTCCATTTTTTGTTCCTTTGATCAATATACTTACACCTGGTAAAGGCATGCCTGCATTGTCAGAAACAACTCCTGAAACAGATCTTTCTTGCGCAAAAGTTAGTTGCGCTACTAGTACTACAAGGAGTACTAAGAATCCATTGAACTTTAGTTTCATTTTTAAATATTTTGAATTAGTGTGGCAAAAATCATAATAATTTGTTAAGTATCCTAATATCTGAAACCCTTTTTTTTGTCAAGTCTAAAATTTAACATTGTAACTTATCGTTATGTTTGTGTTATAAAATTTTATTTCTTCGTTTTTTGTCTTTCCATTTGTGATGGCAAATTTTAATAAACCATTTGGAGTTAGAACGCCTAAACCGAGCCCAATGCCTAGAAGTTTTTCATTGTTTTTTTTTATTGAAGAAATCGTTGGGTCTTCATAATAGCAGTAATCTAGGATGGAATTGAGATATAGATTGGGTGAAACTAAATATCTGTATTCTGTCATAAGAGCAATCATCAAATTGGCTTGTAGGCTATTTTCTGAGAATCCTCTTATGGAGTTTATTCCTCCAAAGCGATATAATTCATTTGTAATGTAATTCTTGCTTTTTAAAAAATAATTTTGATTTTTTAAATTTATAATATTTTTCTCATTAATATAAAAATCATTTATTATGTTAAAATTTGCAAAATTTTGTTTTATTGATGAATTTTCTATTGTTGTCCTGTTTCCGGTTCCAATAGTTAAATTAAGAAAAGATTTTATAGGGAATAGTTTATTTTTAGAATTGTTTTTTTTGAATTCTATAGAGCTGGTGTAGAAAGTGTTTTTGAAATCTGCTAAATTTTGACTATTTAGATTTTGAATGTCACTGGACTCTGTAGATTCGAATCCAAGATAAATGCGTTTGTTGTAATTTATGAAATAGCCTAATTGCAAAGAGGTCTTTGTGTTTTGAAAAATACTGTCTTGTTTAAAAATATTGATTTGTGCTTTAATAGCTATTGGGCTGTTGAATAAATAAGGGATATTTAAATTAGCATTAAAAAGTTTTTGATTATTTCCGTCATTCTTCCAGTAAATAGATAATTCTTCACCGTTTCTAAGTGCATTAATTAAGGTTAGATCCAAATATCCGTTAAATTGAATTTTTTTATTTTCTGAATTATTGAATCCTAAATAGCCATCGAAATTATCTGCTTTCTTTTTCTCTAAATAGACAAATACTTTCGTACTGTCCTTAGTGAATAATATTTCTGGATATTTAATTTGATTGATAAAGATGAATTCTTCAAAATCATGATTGATTTGTTTTACTGTCTCTTGGTTGAAAATTGAGTTTTTGTATTTTTTTATGATTTGTTTTTCGGCTCCTTTTGGAAAAAGTTTTTTATGCTGTTGATTGGTGTATTTTATTTCTATTGTGTTTAAATTTCTTTTTCTGTCTGTTGAAATTGATAAGTCAGCATATAGATTTTGGTTTTTCTGTTGCAAATTGATGAGTTTTACTTTTGCAAATGCATAACCATTTATTTCTAAATTTTGCAGAGTATGTTTTAAAAATGGTTCTATTTGAGAATATGATAATATTATAGAATCTTGTTTTGCTTCATAAAAACTGTCTAAAAATAAATTGTTTTTTATACCTATATATATATGTATATTTTTTATTCTTTTTTTAAGTGAAAGTTTGGTAATATAACTGCTGTCGTTTTCTTTTTTTTCTTCTAATATTTGATTGTTTATATAGCCTATTTCAGTCAGTTTTTTAACCACAATATTTACTTCTTCAATTGTTTTTTTTGCGTTTTGCAGTTTTGGGGTGTAGCCAATAGAGTCAATTATTTTAGTTTCTGTTGTTGTTTTTCCAATTATTTTTAATTGAATATTTTGACTTTTGGAAGCCAAATAATTAAGAAAAAAAAATAGAATAAGAATTTTGAGTTTCACTTTTAATTTCTTTATGATGATAGCAACGCAAATATCTGTTCTTTGTTTCAATAATCATAATATTTGTCTTTTGAAGTTGTCTTTGTTGATGTTTCTTTTTGGGTTCATTGTGTCTGTTTTTTGTAAAGATGTATTTTGTTAGAACACAAATGTTTACTTCTTGTGAAAATAAATCAATTATGGTTTGTAGAGTGAAAATTAATTTATACATTTGCAACCCCGTAAAAAGCGGGATTTTAATATAATAAGAAATTTTTAGTATTAATTATGCCAACAATTCAACAATTAGTAAGAACAGGAAGAACTCAGATAACTAAGAAGAGTAAATCGGTTGCTTTAGATTCTTGTCCTCAAAGAAGAGGGGTTTGTACGCGTGTTTACACTACGACGCCAAAAAAACCAAACTCTGCAATGCGTAAAGTAGCGCGTGTACGTTTGACAAATGGTAATGAAGTGAATGCTTACATCCCTGGAGAAGGACACAATTTACAAGAGCACTCGATAGTATTAGTTAGGGGTGGAAGGGTAAAAGATTTGCCAGGAGTTAGGTATCACATCGTTCGTGGTGCGCTTGATACATCAGGTGTAGCAGGAAGAACGCAAAGAAGATCTAAGTACGGAGCAAAACGACCAAAAGAAGCAAAAAAGTAATTTAAAACGTTATTCTTGTAGAGTTGCGATTAATCGTGACTGTATGAGTGTGAAATTTTATTAAAAAAAAGACATGAGAAAAAGAGCGGCAAAGAAAAGACCACTTTTACCAGATCCAAGGTTTAATGACCAATTGGTAACGCGTTTTGTGAATAACTTAATGTGGGATGGTAAGAAATCAACAGCTTTTAAAGTTTTTTATGATGCAATTGACATTATAGAAACTAAAAAACAAAATGATGAAAAAACTTCATTGGAAATCTGGAAAGATGCTTTAACAAACGTTATGCCTCACGTAGAAGTGCGTAGCCGTAGAGTAGGTGGAGCTACATTTCAAATTCCAATGCAAATTAGACCAGACAGAAAAATTTCTATGGCTATGAAATGGTTGATTCTTTATTCAAGAAGAAGAAACGAAAAATCTATGGCTCAGAGATTAGCTTCAGAATGTTTAGCTGCGGCTAAAGAAGAAGGAGCTGCTGTTAAGAAAAGAATGGATACTCACAAGATGGCAGAAGCTAATAAAGCTTTCTCTCACTTTAGATTTTAATTCTTAAGAAATGGCTAGAGAACTTAAATATACAAGAAATATAGGAATTGCTGCTCATATTGATGCTGGTAAAACAACAACAACAGAGCGTATATTATTCTATACTGGAAAATCACACAAAATTGGTGAAGTACACGATGGTGCGGCAACAATGGACTGGATGGYACAAGAGCAAGAAAGAGGTATTACAATTACTTCTGCGGCTACAACTTGTGAATGGAATTTTCCAACAACTCAAGGTAAAATTTTACCTGAAACATTACCTTACCACTTTAATATTATCGATACCCCTGGGCACGTTGATTTTACTGTTGAAGTAAATCGTTCTTTGCGTGTACTTGATGGTTTGGTTTTCTTGTTTAGTGCTGTTGATGGTGTTGAGCCACAATCAGAGACTAACTGGAGATTAGCAGATCAATACAGAGTGCCACGTATTGGTTTCGTTAATAAAATGGATAGACAAGGCTCTAATTTTTTGATGGTTTGTCAACAAGTAAGAGATATGTTGAAGTCAAATGCAGTTGCAATCACTTTGCCAATTGGTGAAGAAAATGATTTCAAAGGTGTTGTGGATTTAGTAAGAAACCAAGCTATTGTTTGGGATGATGCTGGTATGGGAGCTACTTATGAAGTGGTGCCTATTCCAGAAGATATGCTTGAAGAAGTAAAAGAATACAGATCGATTCTTATTGAAGCAGTTGCTGATTATGATGAGAATTTGCTTGAAAAGTTCATGGAAGATGAAAACTCTATTACAGAGGAAGAAATCAACGTTGCGTTAAGAGCGGCTGTAATGGATATGGCTATCATTCCTATGATTGCTGGATCTTCTTTCAAAAATAAAGGAGTTCAATTCATGTTAGATGCTGTATGTAAATACTTGCCATCTCCGATGGATAAAGAAGGTATTACTGGAATTCATCCAGATGATGCTGAATTATTAGAGGAAGATCAAACTAAAATCTTGCGTAAGCCAGATGTTAAAGAGCCATTTGCTGCTTTAGCGTTTAAAATTGCTACTGACCCATTTGTTGGTCGTTTGGCTTTCTTCCGTGCTTATTCAGGAAGATTGGATGCTGGATCTTATGTTTTGAATACTCGTTCTGGTAATAAAGAAAGAATTTCTCGTATCTACCAAATGCATGCTAACAAGCAAAATCCAATCGAATTTATCGAAGCTGGAGATATTGGAGCTGCTGTTGGATTTAAAGATATTAAAACTGGAGATACATTGTGTGATGAAAAGCACCCAATTATTCTTGAGTCAATGAAATTCCCTGCACCGGTAATTGGTATTGCTATTGAGCCTAAAACAAAAGCTGACGTAGATAAAATGGGTATGGCTTTAGCTAAATTAGCTGAAGAAGATCCAACATTTACAGTTAGAACTGATGAAGCTTCAGGTCAGACTATTATTTCAGGCATGGGTGAGTTACACTTAGATATCTTGGTTGATAGAATGAAACGTGAATTTAAAGTTGAAGTGAATCAAGGTGAGCCTCAAGTTGAATACAAAGAAGCGTTTACTAAAAAAGCACAACACAGAGAAACTTACAAGAAACAATCAGGTGGTCGTGGTAAATTCGGTGATATCGTATTTATTCTTGAGCCAGCGGATGAAGTTGACGGGAAAACTCCAGTTGGATTGCAATTTGTGAATTCGGTAAAAGGTGGTAACGTTCCTAAAGAATATATTCCTTCTGTAGAAAAAGGTTTCCGTGAAGCTATGAAAACTGGTCCTTTAGCAGGGTACCAAGTAGATAGTTTGAAGGTTACTTTATTGGATGGATCTTTCCACCCTGTGGATTCTGATGCACTTTCTTTTGAGCTTGCAGCAAGAATGGGGTATAGAGAGGTAGCTAAAGCTGCAGGTGCAGTTATTTTAGAGCCAATCATGAAAATGGAGGTTATTACACCGGAAGAAAACATGGGGGATATCGTAGGTGATATCAACCGTCGTAGAGGTCAGGTAAATGACATGGGTGATAGAGCTGGTGCTAAAACTATTAAAGCTGATGTGCCATTGTCTGAAATGTTTGGATATGTAACAACTTTAAGAACTTTATCTTCAGGTCGTGCAACATCTACAATGGAATTTTCACACTATGCAGAAACGCCTGCTAATATTTCAGAAGCAGTAATCAAAAAAGCAAAAGGAAACGCTTAATTTAAAGAAAATGAGTCAAAAAATCAGAATAAAACTAAAATCTTACGATCATATGTTGGTGGATAAGTCTGCTGAAAAGATTGTAAAAACAGTAAAAACTACAGGTGCTGTTGTTACTGGTCCAATTCCATTACCAACTCACAAAAAACTTTTTACAGTATTGCGTTCTCCACACGTAAACAAAAAAGCGAGAGAGCAATTTGAAGTAATGTCATATAAGAGATTAATTGATATTTATTCATCTTCTTCTAAAACTATTGATGCTTTAATGAAACTTGAATTGCCAAGTGGAGTTGAAGTTGAAATCAAAGTTTAAGTACTTTAAGAGTAAAAAGGAACGCCGTTTTTAGGTAAAAAATATTTTTTTGGTTTGTGTGTAAATAAGTTATACATTTGCACCCACTAAAAAAATAGGATTTGCTTAAAAGCAGCGTTCTATATTTATATTTAATAATTAATAATTAATATTTATGTCTGGGTTAATTGGTAGAAAAATCGGCATGACTAGTATTTTCGACGAAAACGGGAAGAATATTCCTTGTACAGTAATCGAAGCTGGACCATGCGTTGTTACCCAAGTCAGAACCAAAGGTGTTGACGGGTACGAAGCGTTGCAACTTGGTTTCGATGACAAAAACGAGAAACATTCCACAAAAGCGGCTCTAGGTCACTTTAAGAAAGCTGGAACTGTTGCTAAGAAAAAAGTCGTTGAATTTCAAGATTTTGCAACTGAACAGAAATTAGGAGATCTTATTGAGGTTTCAATTTTTGAAGAAGGAGAATTTGTAGATGTACAAGGTGTATCTAAAGGTAAAGGTTTTCAAGGGGTTGTTAAGCGTCACGGATTTGGTGGTGTTGGACAAGCAACTCATGGTCAGCATAACCGTTTAAGAGCGCCAGGTTCTGTAGGAGCTTCTTCTTATCCATCTAGAGTATTCAAAGGGATGCGTATGGCTGGAAGAATGGGAGGAGATAATGTAAAAGTTCAAAACCTTAGAGTTTTAAAAGTAGTTGCTGAAAAGAATCTGCTTGTTGTTAAAGGATGTATTCCTGGATGCAAAAACTCTTATGTAATCATTCAGAAGTAATGGAAGCAAAAGTATTAGATTTCAACGGAAAAGATACTGGAAGAAAAGTTCAACTTTCTGATTCAGTATTTGGTATAGAGCCAAATAATCACGCAGTATATCTTGATGTTAAGCAGTATCTTGCTAATCAACGTCAAGGAACGCACAAAGCTAAAGAAAGAGCTGAAGTAGCGGGAAGTACTCGTAAAATAAAAAAACAAAAAGGAACTGGTACTGCTCGTGCGGGTAGTGCAAAGAATCCATTGTTTAAAGGTGGTGGAACAGTTTTTGGACCAAGACCAAGAAGTTATTCATTCAAATTGAATAAAAGCTTGAAACGTTTGGCTAGAAAATCTGCTTTCTCAATTAAAGCAAAAGAGTCAAACATTATCGTTCTTGAAGATTTTAATTTTGAAACACCAAACACTAAAAATTTCATTAATGTTTTGAAAGCTTTAGAGTTAGAAAATAAAAAATCGCTGTTTGTGTTGGGTGATACCAATAAAAATGTATATTTGTCGTCACGTAATTTAAAGGCGTCTAGTGTTGTAAGTAGTTATGAATTAAGTACTTATGCTATTTTAAATGCTAATAATTTAGTGCTTTTGGAGAGTTCTTTGGAAGTAATTGAAGAAAATTTAAGTAAATAATAGGATATGAGCATCATAATTAAACCTATCGTAACGGAAAAAGTAACCAAAGAAAGTGAAGTTTTAAATCGCTTCGGATTCGTTGTTGACAGAAAAGCAAACAAAGTACAAATTAAGAAAGCTGTTGAGGCTGCTTATGGAGTAAATGTTTTGAGTGTTAATACAATAAATGTGAGACCGGACAGAACTACAAAATACACTAAAAGTGGTTTAATCAGTGGAAAGACTAACGCTATTAAAAAAGCGATTGTTCAAGTACAAGAAGGAGAAACAATTGATTTTTACAACAATATCTAAGATAAAATGTCAGTAAGAAAATTAAAACCTATTACCCCAGGTCAGCGATTTAGAGTTGTGAATGGTTATGACGCCATTACAACTGATAAGCCGGAACGCTCTTTGATAGCGCCGATAAAAAACTCTGGAGGTAGAAATAGTCAAGGAAAGATGACCATGCGTTATACGGGTGGTGGTCACAAGCAGAGATATCGTATTATTGATTTCAAACGTACAAAAGAAGCAATTCCAGCTACAGTGAAATCTATTGAATACGATCCAAATCGTACTGCGTTTATCGCTTTATTAGCTTATGCTGATGGTGAAAAAACATACATTATTGCTCAAAACGGATTGAAAGTTGGACAGAAAGTGGTTTCTGGTCCAGAAGCTCAACCTGAAATTGGTAATACATTGCCTTTAAGCAGAATTCCTTTAGGAACTGTTATTTCTTGTATCGAATTGAGACCAGGACAAGGGGCTGTAATCGCTCGTTCTGCTGGAACATTTGCTCAATTAATGGCAAGAGATGGAAAATATGCAACAATTAAAATGCCTTCAGGAGAAACAAGATTGATCTTGTTGACTTGTTCAGCTACAATTGGAGCAGTTTCTAATTCGGATCACCAATTAGTTGTATCAGGAAAAGCTGGTAGAACAAGATGGTTAGGAAGAAGACCTAGAACAAGACCTGTTGCAATGAACCCTGTTGATCACCCAATGGGTGGTGGTGAAGGACGTTCTTCTGGTGGACATCCACGTTCAAGAAATGGAATACCAGCTAAAGGTTATAGAACTCGTTCTAAGAAAAACCCGAGTAACAAGTATATCGTAGAACGTAGAAAGAAATAATAAGATATGGCACGTTCATTAAAAAAAGGACCTTTCGTTCATTATAAGTTAGAAAAGAAAGTTGAAGAAAACATCGCAGGTGGAAATAAAGGAGTGGTAAAGACTTGGTCTAGAGCTTCTATGATTACTCCAGATTTTGTTGGACAAACTATCGCAGTTCATAACGGTCGTCAATTTGTACCAGTTTACGTTACAGAAAACATGGTAGGTCACAAATTAGGAGAATTTTCACCAACTAGATCTTTTAGAGGTCATGCTGGAGCAAAAAATAAAGGTAAAAAATAAGAAGCAATGGGAGTTCGTAAAAGAGAAACAGCAGATGCGAGAAAAGAGGCTAATAAGTCTTTAGCTTTCGCAAAATTGAATAACTGCCCTACTTCACCTAGAAAAATGCGCTTAGTAGCGGACTTGGTAAGAGGTCAGAAGGTAGAAAGAGCACTTAACATATTAAGATTCAGTTCGAAAGAAGCTTCAAGAAAATTAGAAAAACTATTATTATCTGCAATCAATAACTGGGAGCAAAAAAATAGTGAAGGTAATCTTGAAGAAGCTGGATTATTTGTTAAAGAAATCCGTGTAGATGGTGGAATGATGTTAAAAAGACTTCGTCCAGCTCCACAAGGTAGAGCACACAGAATAAGAAAACGTTCTAATCACGTAACAATCGTGTTGGGAGCTATCAATAACACACAAAGCAATTCTTAAGCAGCATGGGACAAAAGACAAATCCAATTGGAAATAGACTTGGTATCATCAGAGGATGGGACTCAAACTGGTATGGTGGAAATGACTACGGTGATAAATTAGCCGAAGATCAAAAAATCAGAAAGTATATCCACGCTCGTTTATCAAAAGCTAGTGTATCAAAAGTAATCATCGAGAGAACTTTGAAACTTGTAACCGTTACTATCACTACTGCAAGACCTGGTATTATTATTGGGAAAGGCGGACAAGAGGTAGACAAGTTGAAAGAAGAACTTAAGAAAATTACTGACAAAGAGGTTCAAATCAACATCTTTGAAATTAAAAGACCTGAACTTGACGCGTATCTAGTTGCTACAAGCATCTGTCGTCAAATCGAAAGCCGTATTTCTTACAGACGTGCAATCAAAATGGCTATTGCTGCTTCTATGCGTATGAACGCAGAAGGTATCAAAGTTTTGATTTCTGGTCGTTTGAATGGTGCTGAGATGGCTCGTTCAGAAGGTTTCAAAGAAGGTAGAATTCCTCTATCAACTTTCAGAGCTGATATTGATTATGCTTTGGCTGAAGCTCATACTACTTATGGTAGAATGGGTATCAAGGTATGGATCATGAAAGGTGAAGTTTATGGAAAGAGAGATCTTTCTCCACTTGCAGGAATGGATAAAAAGCAACCTGGTGGTGGTAAAGGCGGAGATGCTCCTCGTGGCAAATCTAACTTTAATAAAGGTGGAAAACCAGACGCTCGTAAAAGAAAGTAAATTTTTAAACTAAAGAAAAATGTTACAGCCTAAAAGAACAAAATACCGTAAGGTACAAAAAGGTAAAATGAAAGGGAATTCCCAAAGAGGACACGAACTTTCTAATGGAATGTTTGGTATTAAATCTGTACATGAAGATGGAATGTTCTTAACCTCTCGTCAAATCGAAGCAGCACGTATTGCTGCAACTCGTTACATGAAAAGAGAAGGACAATTATGGATTAAAATATTTCCAGACAAACCTATCACTAAGAAACCTCTTGAGGTACGTATGGGTAAAGGTAAAGGTGCCGTTGAATATTGGGCTGCCGTTGTTAAACCCGGAAGAATTATGTTTGAAGTTGGAGGAGTTCCTTTGTCAGTTGCAAAAGAGGCATTACGTCTTGCAGCTCAAAAGCTTCCAGTAAAAACTAAATTCGTTGTTGCTAGAGATTTCGAAGCATAATCTATATTATATTATGAAACAATCAGAAATAAAAGATCTTTCTGCAGCGGAGTTGCAAGAAAAACTTAGCCAAACTAAGAAGGCATATGCTGATCTAAAAATGGCTCACGCTATTTCTCCAATTGAGAACCCACTTCAAATTAGAAGTGTAAGAAGAACAGTTGCTAGATTAGCTACAGAACTTACTAAAAGAGAGTTACAATAATTGTATTCTGCTGAAAGATGGAAGAAAAAAGAAATTTAAGAAAAGAAAGAATTGGGGTTGTTACTTCAAACAAAATGGATAAATCCATTGTAGTTGCTCAAGTAACTAAAGTAAAACACCCATTATACGGTAAGTTCGTGTTGAAAACAAAGAAATTTGTTGCACATGACGAAACAAACGACTGTAACATTGGAGATACTGTAAGAATTAGCGAAACGCGTCCTTTGAGTAAATCAAAATGTTGGAGATTAGTTGAAATCCTAGAAAGAGCTAAATAATTATGGTACAACAAGAATCAAGACTAAAAGTAGCAGATAACACAGGAGCTAAAGAAGTTTTAACTATCCGTGTTTTAGGAGGTACCAAAAGAAGGTATGCCTCTGTTGGAGACAAGATTGTAGTATCAATTAAAGACGCAACACCTAACGGAAACGTTAAAAAAGGTGCTGTTTCAACTGCAGTTGTTGTACGTACCAAAAAAGAAGTGAGAAGAGCTGATGGTTCTTATATTCGTTTCGATGATAATGCATGTGTTCTTTTGAACGCAGCAGGGGAAATGAGAGGAACTCGTGTTTTTGGTCCGGTAGCAAGAGAACTTCGTGAAAAACAATTCATGAAAATTGTATCATTAGCACCAGAAGTGCTTTAATTCGTTTTAAGATGATAAAGCTAAAAATAAAATCAGGAGACATCGTAAGAGTTATTGCTGGAGACCATAAAGGTGCTGAAGGTAAAGTTTTACGTGTTTACCGTGAGAAAAACAAAGCAATTGTTGAAGGTGTAAACATGGTTTCTAAACATACGAAACCTAGTGCAAAAAGCCCTCAAGGTGGTATTGTAAAAAAAGAAGCTTCTATTCAAATATCTAACATTTCTCTAATTGATCCTAAAACTAAGGAAACAACAAGAGTAGGTATTAGAGTTGAAGGAGATAAGAAAGTAAGATTTTCAAAAAAATCTAATCAAGTACTATAGTAATGGCATATATACCTAGACTAAAAGAAGAATATAAGAGTAGAGTTATCTCTGCTCTTAAAGAAGAATTCGGTTACACAAACGTTATGCAAGTTCCTAAATTGGAAAAAATCGTTTTGAGTAAAGGAGTTGGTGCAGCAGTATCTGATAAAAAATTGATTGACTATGCAGTTGATGAATTAACTAAGATTACTGGACAAAAAGCAGTATCTACAATTTCAAAGAAAGATGTTGCGTCTTTCAAATTGAGAAAAGGGATGCCTATTGGAGCAAAAGTTACTTTGCGTGGTGAAAGAATGTATGAGTTTTTAGATAGACTTATTACTTCTGCATTACCGCGTGTTAGAGATTTCAGTGGTATTAAAGCGACTGGTTTTGATGGTAGAGGAAACTATAATTTAGGTGTTTTAGAGCAAATCATTTTCCCTGAAATTGATATTGACAAAGTAAATAAAATATCTGGAATGGACATTTCTTTTGTAACTACTGCAAAAACAGACAAAGAAGCAAAGTCATTGTTGGCTGAATTAGGTTTACCTTTTAAAAAGAATTAAGATATGGCTAAAGAATCAATGAAAGCCCGTGAGGTTAAGAGAGAAAAAACGGTAGCTAAGTATGCTGAGAAAAGAAAAGCTTTGTTAGAAGCTGGAGATTTCGTAGGTTTGCAAAAATTACCGAAAAATGCTTCGCCAGTTCGTTTGCACAATCGTTGCAAATTAACAGGCAGACCAAGAGGGTATATGCGTCAATTCGGTATTTCACGTGTTACATTCCGTGAAATGGCTAACAATGGATTGATACCAGGTGTTAAAAAAGCATCTTGGTAGAAAATATTCAGACGTGAGTAATCACGTCTGTTTTTCACATTTATAAACTGGTTAAAGGTTCAGTTAATGAGGTATTAGCTGAAAACCATAGCCGCAAATTAATACATATGTATACAGATCCAATTGCAGATTATTTGACGAGAGTTAGAAACGCTGTGGCTGCAAACCACAAAGTTGTCGAAATTCCAGCATCTAATCTAAAAAAAGAAATAACAAAGATCTTATTTGATCAAGGTTATATCTTAAGTTACAAATTTGAAGACAACTCTGTACAGGGTTCAATCAAAATTGCTTTGAAGTATGATAAAGATACTAAAGAGCCGGTAATCAAAGATATCCAAAGAATTAGTAAACCAGGTTTACGTAAGTACGCAGGTGCTTCTAAAATCCCAAGAATCCTTAACGGATTAGGAATTGCTATTGTTTCAACTTCAAAAGGGTTGATGACAGGTAAACAAGCCAAGCAATTAAATGTAGGTGGAGAAGTAATTTGTTACGTATACTAATTTTAAAGACTATATAAGATGTCAAGAATAGGTAAAAGCCCAGTAACAATACCAGCTGGTGTAACTGTTACAGTTGCAGACGGTATTATTACTGTAAAAGGAAAAAACGGTCAACTATCTCAGGAGTTTTCGGACGTAACTGTAACAGTTGAAGGAGATCAGGTTCTAGTAGAAAGATCTTCTGATCATAAAGACCAAAGAGCAAAACACGGTTTGTACAGATCTTTAATTAATAACATGGTTATTGGTGTAACAGAAGGTTTTACTAAATCTTTAGAATTGGTAGGGGTTGGTTATAGAGCTTCAAATCAAGGGCAAAAATTAGATTTAGCACTTGGTTTTTCTCATAATATTATATTAGAAGTAGCTCCTGAGGTAACTCTTGAAACTATTTCTGAAAAAGGTAAAAACCCGATTGTGAAATTAACATCATTGGATAAACAACTTTTAGGTCAAGTTGCGGCAAAAATCAGAGGTTTCCGTAAACCAGAGCCGTACAAAGGAAAAGGTGTTAAATTTGTAGGTGAAGTATTAAGAAGAAAAGCAGGTAAATCAGCTTAAAAAATAAGATTATGTCATTAACAAAACCTGAAAGAAGACAACGTATTAGATTCAGAATTAGAAAAACGATTAGTGGTGTTGCTACTAAACCGAGACTATCTGTTTTTAGAAGTAACAAAGAAATTTATGCTCAATTAATTGATGATGTAAATGGAGTTACTATATTAGCTGCTTCTTCAAGAGAAAAAGAAATTGGAAAAGGTACGAATATTGAAGTGGCTGCTGCAGTTGGAAAACTTGTTGCAGAGAAAGCTTTGAAAGCAGGTATAAATGATGTTACTTTCGATAGAGGAGGTTACTTATACCACGGTCGTATTAAATCATTAGCGGAAGGCGCAAGAGCGGCTGGGCTTAAATTCTAATATATTATGTCTAAATACAAAAATATAGAGTTAGTAAAACCAAGTGGTCTTGAATTAAAAGATCGTTTGGTGAGTGTAAATCGTGTTACTAAGGTTACAAAAGGAGGTAGAGCTTTTGGTTTTTCTGCTATTGTAGTTGTAGGTGATGAAAATGGAGTTGTAGGTCATGGATTAGGAAAATCTAAAGACGTTTCTGAAGCGATTGCAAAAGCAGTTGAAGATGCAAAGAAAAATCTTGTGAAAATTCCTTTGAACGGACAATCAGTTCCTCACGAACAAAAAGGTAAATTTGGTGGTGCACGTGTATTCTTAATTCCTGCCTCTCATGGTACAGGGGTTATTGCTGGTGGAGCTGTTCGTTCAGTTCTTGAATCAGTTGGGATTCATGATGTATTATCTAAATCACAAGGATCTTCAAATCCTCACAACGTAGTGAAAGCAACTTTTGATGCTTTATTACAAATGAGAAGTGCTTACACTGTTGCAAAACAAAGAGGTGTTTCTTTAGAAAAAGTTTTTAAAGGTTAATTCAAGGAAATTATGGCTAAATTATTAGTAAAACAAGTTCGAAGCAAAATCAACTGTCCTCTTACTCAAAAAAGAGGTTTGGAAGCTTTAGGCCTACGTAAAATGGGACAAGTTGTAGAGCATGATTCAAATCCTGCTATCCTTGGGATGATAAATAAAGTTAAACACTTAGTTTCTGTTGAAGAAGCTAAATAACAAATACTGTTATGAATTTAAGTAACTTACAACCTGCTGAGGGTTCTACACACAATCAAAATAAAAGATTAGGTAGAGGTGAAGGTTCTGGTAAAGGTGGTACTTCTGCAAGAGGTCACAAAGGAGCAAAATCTCGTTCTGGTTATTCTAAAAAGATTGGTTTTGAAGGTGGTCAAATGCCACTTCAAAGACGTGTGCCTAAGTTTGGTTTCACTAACATCAATCGTAAAGAATACGAAGGTGTTAATCTTGATACTCTTCAATTATTGGTTGATAATGGAGTAATCACAGATACTGTTGATATGACAGTTTATGTGGCTAATCGTCTTGCTACTAAAAATGAAATCGTTAAGATTTTAGGTAGAGGAGAATTGAAAGCAAAATTAAAAGTAACTGCTCACAAATTTACTGCTACTGCAAAAGCTGCTATTGAAGCTGCTGGTGGAGAAGCTGTAATCATGTAATTCGACAAGTAAGATGAAGAAATTTATTGAATCAATAAGTAATGTTTGGAAAATAGAAGAGCTAAAAAATAGAATTTTAATTACATTAGGTCTGCTTTTAGTTTATCGTTTTGGTGCCCATGTTACGTTACCAGGAATTGATGCAACTCAATTAACTGGATTGGCTGGACAAACTAAAAATGGATTAGGATCTATTCTAGACATGTTTACCGGAGGTGCATTTTCTAAAGCTTCAGTTTTTGCTTTGGGAATTATGCCTTATATTTCTGCATCTATTGTTGTACAACTTATGGGAATTGCGATTCCTTATTTGCAAAAACTACAAAGTGATGGAGAGAGTGGTAGAAAAAAAATCAATCAAATTACCCGTTGGTTAACTATAGTTATAACTTTAGTGCAAGGACCAACTTATATCTACAATCTTTACAGAACTTTACCTAGTTCAGCTTTCATTTTGGGATTTAATTCTTTTGAATTTTTATTTTCTTCAGTTGTTATTTTAGTTACTGGTACAATTTTTGCCATGTGGTTAGGAGAAAAAATTACTGATAAAGGTATCGGAAACGGTATTTCCCTTTTGATTATGGTTGGTATTTTGGCTAGGTTACCACAAGCTTTTATTCAAGAATTCACTACAAGAGTTACTAATAATAATGGAGGCCCAATGTTATTGGTTGTCGAAATCATTATTTGGTTACTTGTAATTATTTCTTGTGTGTTACTTGTAATGGCAGTTAGAAAAATCCCAGTGCAGTACGCACGTCGTACAACATCTGGTGATTTCGAACAAGATATGATGGGTGGTAACAGACAATGGATTCCGTTAAAGCTTAATGCATCTGGTGTAATGCCAATTATATTTGCACAAGCAATTATGTTTATTCCTGCTGCTGTTGCTGGTTTGTCTAAATCAGATGCTTCTCAATCTATTGTTGGTGCTTTTAGTAATATGTTCGGTTTTTGGTATAATTTCTTATTTGCAACATTAATTGTTGTATTTACTTTCTTTTATACTGCAATTACGGTTCCTACTAATAAGATGTCTGATGATTTAAAGAGAAGTGGAGGTTTTATACCAGGTGTTAGACCAGGTGTTGAGACTTCAGATTATCTTGATAAAGTGATGTCTTTAATAACTTTTCCAGGATCTTTATTTCTTGCTTTGATAGCTGTGTTCCCAGCCATTGTTGTAAGTCTTATGGATGTTCAACAATCTTGGGCTATGTTTTTTGGAGGGACTTCATTGATAATTATGGTTGGAGTTGCAATAGATACTATTCAACAAATCAATTCATACTTGTTGAATAAGCATTATGATGGTTTGATGAAAAGTGGTAAAAATAGAAAAGCGGTAGCTTAACTTATGGCAAAACAATCAGCAATAGAACAAGACGGATCAATCATTGAAGCATTATCAAATGCGATGTTCCGTGTAGAGTTAGAAAATGGACATATCGTAATTGCTCATATTTCTGGAAAAATGCGTATGCATTACATCAAATTATTACCTGGTGATAAAGTGAAACTAGAAATGAGTCCTTATGATTTGTCAAAAGCAAGAATTACTTATAGATATTAAAGGATATTCACTATGAAAGTTAGAGCATCAGTAAAAAAGAGAAGTCCCGAGTGCAAAATTGTGCGTAGAAAAGGGAGATTGTACGTAATAAACAAAAAGAATCCTAGATTTAAACAAAGACAAGGATAATTATGGCAAGAATAGCAGGGGTAGATATCCCAAAAAATAAGAGAGGTGTTATAGCACTTACCTATATCTTCGGATTAGGAAGAAGTAGAGCAATTGAGATTTTAGAAAAAGCTCAAGTTAGCCAAGATAAAAAAGTTCAAGATTGGAATGATGACGAGATCGGAGCAATTCGTGAAGCTGTTGGAACATTCAAAATTGAAGGAGAATTGCGTTCTGAAGTTTCTTTGAACATCAAACGTTTAATGGATATTGGATGTTATAGAGGAATTCGTCATAGATCTGGTCTTCCATTAAGAGGACAAAGAACTAAAAACAACTCTAGAACAAGAAAAGGTAAAAGAAAAACTGTTGCTAACAAGAAAAAAGCAACTAAATAATAAGTAATATGGCTAAAGCAACTGCAAAAAAACGTAAAGTTATCGTTGAATCAACGGGAGAAGCTCATATTTCTGCTACCTTCAATAACATCATCATTTCTTTGACTAACAAAAAAGGTGAAGTTATTTCTTGGTCTTCAGCTGGTAAAATGGGTTTTAGAGGTTCTAAAAAGAATACTCCATACGCAGCTCAAATGGCAGCAGAAGATTGTAGTAAAGTAGCTCTTGAGGCTGGACTTAAAAAAGTAAAAGTTTATGTAAAAGGACCAGGAAACGGACGTGAGTCTGCAATTCGTTCTTTGCATAATGGTGGAATTGAAGTTACAGAAATTATTGATGTTACTCCAATGCCTCACAACGGATGTCGTCCTCCAAAAAGACGTAGAGTATAATACTCAAATAAATTATAGTATAATAAAGGTAGAATAACGATTATCGAAGGATAAGACCTGAATTCATAATCTCTACCTTAAATTTTTTTAAAATGGCAAGATATACTGGTCCAAGTACAAGAATCGCACGTAAATTCGGCGAAGCAATTTTCGGAGATGATAAAGCTTTCGAAAAAAGAAATTATCCTCCTGGGCAACATGGGATGGCTAAAAAAAGAGGAAAAAAATCTGAGTATGCTGTTCAGTTAATGGAAAAGCAAAAAGCTAAATATTCTTATGGAATTTTAGAAAAACAATTCAGAAATTTATTCGAAAAAGCATCAGCTACTAAAGGTGTTACTGGTGAGGTTTTATTACAATTATGTGAAGCAAGATTAGATAACGTAGTTTTTAGAATGGGTATTGCTCCTTCTAGAAGAGGTGCTCGTCAAATTGTTTCTCACAGACACGTTACTGTTAACGGTGAAGTTGTTAATATTCCTTCTTACCACCTTAAGCCTGGTGATAAAGTTGCTGTTCGTGAAAAATCTAAATCATTAGAGGCTATCGAACGTTCTTTATCAAATTCAAGTCATGTTTATGAATGGATTACTTGGAATCAAGATCTTAAAGAAGGAACTTTCGTTTCTGTACCTGCAAGACTTCAAATTCCAGAAAACATTAAAGAACAATTAATCGTAGAGTTGTACAACAAATAATAATTGACTTAGTCGAAATTTATGGCAATATTTAATTTTCAGAAGCCCGATAAAGTTATCATGATCGATTCAACCGATTTTGAAGGTAAATTTGAGTTTAGACCTTTAGAACCTGGATATGGATTGACTGTTGGTAATGCACTTAGAAGAGTTTTGCTTTCAGCATTAGAAGGTTATGCAATTACATCTGTTCGCATAGAAGGTGTAGATCATGAGTTTTCTACTATTTCAGGAGTTGTTGAAGACGTTACCGAAATTATCCTTAATCTTAAACAAGTGCGTTTCAAACGTCAAATTGAAGATATCGATAATGAATCAGTTACTATATCTGTTTCTGGTAAAGACCAATTAACAGCTGGTGATTTTCAAAAATTTATTTCAGGTTTCCAAGTTTTAAATCCAGAGCTTGTTATCTGTAATTTAGATAGTAAAATTAAATTAAATTTTGATTTAACTATTGAAAAAGGTAGAGGATATGTTCCTGCTGAAGAAAACAAAAAACAGAATGCTGCAATAGGAACTATATTTACTGACTCAATTTTTACTCCGGTAAAAAATGTTAAGTATGCAATCGAAAACTTCCGTGTAGAGCAAAAAACAGATTATGAAAAATTAGTTTTTGAAATAAAAACTGACGGTTCAATCAATCCTAAAGATGCTCTTACTGAAGCTGCAAAAGTTTTAATTCACCATTTCATGTTGTTTTCTGATGAAAGAATTACACTTGAGGCTGACGAAATTGCACAAACAGAATCTTATGATGAAGAATCATTACACATGAGACAATTGCTTAAAACTAAGCTTGTTGATATGGATCTTTCTGTTAGAGCATTAAATTGTTTGAAAGCGGCTGAAGTTGATACACTTGGTGATTTAGTATCGTTCAATAAAAATGACCTAATGAAATTCCGTAATTTTGGTAAAAAATCTTTAACTGAGCTAGATGAACTAGTTGCAATTAAAAATTTGACTTTCGGAATGGATTTGGCAAAATACAAACTAGATAAAGAATAATCTAATCCCGATTAATCGGGGTTAAATTTCATAAAGCAATGAGACACGGAAAAAAATTCAATCACTTAAGCAGACAGACTGCACATAGAAGTTCTATGTTGGCTAATATGGCTTGTTCTCTTATTGAGCACAAACGTATTAACACTACTGTTGCTAAGGCTAAAGCGCTTAAACAATTTGTTGAGCCGCTTATAACAAAATCAAAATCTGATACTACTCATAATCGTCGTATCGTTTTTGCTTACTTACGTAGCAAATATGCAGTAACTGACTTGTTCAGAGATGTTGCAGCTAAAGTAGGTGACCGTCCAGGAGGATACACTCGTATCATTAAAGTTGGAAATCGTTTAGGAGATAATGCTGATATGGCAATGATCGAATTAGTTGATTTCAATGAACTTTACAACGGAGGTAAAAAAGAAGTTAAAAAAGCAAAAAGCCGTCGTGGTGGTAAAGCTAAAAAAGCAGAAGAAGCTACTGAAGCTCCAGCTGCTGAGGCAGAACCAACAACTGATGTTGCTGAATAATTATGAGAATAATGATTCAATAATAATCAAGGATAAACTATTTATAGTTTATCCTTTTTTTTTATAAAAAAATGAAATAAATTTTTGTCAAAGCTTAAGAAAAAACATTTGTAAGGCAGTTTATTTTTTTTAGGAAATACTTTTTTAAAACATTTTACAGTCTTTTTGTTAGTCTGCTCTTTACAGTTTTAATGAGGCTGAATTATTCTGAAAAAACATTGCGTCCACTGTTTTAAAAATTTAAATTTGCACAATATTAAAATACATATGAAATATACAACACGAAAAAGCGCTATTCTTTTATTAAGTGACGGAACTATATTCCACGGTAAATCAATTGGGATTACTGGAAAAACATTTGGTGAAGTTTGTTTTAATACAGGTATGACCGGATACCAAGAGATTTTTACTGATCCTTCTTATTTTGGTCAATTAATGGTTGCAACAAATGCTCATATTGGGAATTATGGGGTAAACGATAAAGAAGTTGAATCCAATAGTATAAAAATTGCTGGATTGGTTTGTAAAAACTTTAGTTTTAATTATTCTAGAACTGATTCATCAGGAAGTTTGGAAGATTATTTTGCCAAACAAAATTTGATTTGTATTTCCGATGTTGATACGCGTGCGTTAGTAAGTTACATACGTGAAAACGGTGCTATGAATGCTGTTATTTGTACCGATGATACTCCTATCGATGAATTGAAAGGGATGCTGGCAGAAGTTCCAGATATGAAAGGTCTAGAGTTAGCTTCTAAAGTATCTACATTAGAGCCATATTTTTATGGAAATGAAAATGCTACATATAAAATTGCAGCTTTGGATTTGGGAATAAAAGAGAATATTCTTAGAAACCTGGCAAAAAGAGACTGTTACATCAAAGTTTTCCCGTATAACTCTTCTTACTCTGAATTAGCCGCTTTTAATCCAGATGGGTTCTTCTTATCTAATGGTCCTGGCGATCCTGATCCTTTGGATGGCGCAATACAAGTTGCTAAAGAGATACTTCAAAATAATAAGCCTTTGTTTGGCATTTGTTTAGGTCATCAAGTTATTGCATTGGCGAATGGCGTTTCAACTTATAAAATGTTCAATGGTCATAGAGGGATTAATCATCCTGTGAAAAATATAATTACAGGCCGAGGAGAGATTACTTCTCAAAACCATGGTTTTGCTGTAAACAAAGAAGAATTGGATCAGCATCCTGATTTAGAAATCACACATTTACATTTGAATGACGGAACAGTGGCAGGTATGAGAATGAAAAATAAGAATTGTTTTTCTGTACAATATCACCCGGAAGCTAGTCCTGGACCACACGATTCTTCTTACCTTTTTGATCAGTTTATTGAAAATATCAAATCAGTATAAGACTAAAACGTTATCGTTAATAAATAAAATTATATTAGCGCTTTATTAATGAAGACTAATGAATTTTTTTACTTAATTTTGAGTAAAATACAAATTAATAACATAAAAAATAAGAATAATGAGTATTATTGTTAAAATTCACGCAAGACAAATTTTCGATTCAAGAGGTAATCCTACCGTAGAAGTAGATGTAGTAACAGAAAACGGAGTTTTAGGAAGAGCGGCTGTTCCGTCAGGAGCGTCAACCGGTAAATTCGAAGCTGTTGAATTACGTGATGGCGGAAAATCTTTCTTGGGGAGAGGTGTTTTAAAAGCGGTTGAAAATGTAAATACTAAAATTGCTGAAGAATTAATTGGATTCTCAGTTTTTGAACAAAACTTGATTGACCAAGCGATGATTGATTTGGATGGTACTCCAAACAAAGCCAACTTGGGAGCAAATGCTATTCTTGGAGTTTCTCTTGCTGTTGCAAAAGCTGCCGCTAATGAATTAGGATTGCCTTTATATAGATATGTAGGAGGTGTTTCTGCAAATACATTGCCAGTTCCTATGATGAATATCATCAACGGAGGTTCACATTCTGATGCGCCTATTGCATTTCAAGAATTTATGATTTTTCCTGTAAAAGCAACTTCTTTTACACATGCTATGCAAATGGGGACTGAGATTTTTCATAATCTTAAAAAAGTATTGCACGATAGAGGTTTGAGTACTGCTGTTGGTGATGAAGGAGGATTTGCTCCAAACTTAGCTGGTGGTACAGAAGATGCTTTAGATACTATCAAATTGGCAGTTGAAAAAGCAGGTTATTCTTTTGGAGATGAAATAGTTGTGGCTTTAGACTGTGCATCATCAGAGTTTTATGTTGACGGAAAATATGATTATTCTAAATTTGAAGGTGCAACTGGAAAAATTAGAACTTCAGCAGAGCAAGTAGATTATTTGGCAGAATTAGTTGCTAAATACCCAATTATCTCTATTGAGGACGGTATGGATGAAAATGACTGGGATGGATGGAAATTGTTAACAGAAAAAATTGGTTCTAAAACACAATTAGTTGGAGATGATTTATTTGTTACTAATGTAGAGCGTTTGTCTACTGGAATTGAAAAAGGAATTGCAAATTCTATTTTGATTAAAGTAAACCAAATTGGAACTTTAACAGAGACTATTGCTGCTGTAAATATGGCTAAAAATGCAGGATATACATCAGTTATGTCTCACCGTTCAGGGGAAACAGAAGATAATACAATTGCTGATTTAGCAGTTGCATTAAATTGTGGTCAAATTAAAACGGGTTCTGCTTCACGTTCTGACCGTATGGCAAAATACAATCAGTTATTAAGAATTGAAGAGGAATTAGGGAATTCTGCATATTTTCCTGGTCTAAACGCCTTTAAAATAAAGTAATTGTAATGAATTTGTAATAATTGAGCCATTCGTCTATGATGAATGGCTTTTTTATTGAATATTTAACAAATTCAATGTTTAATTAGTTTTTAAATTAGTGTGGAATTCCTTAGATTTGGTAAATTATAAATTAAAATTTATTTCATAAAAAAGTATGTCAAAAATAGCAATATTAGAAATAGACGGTGAAAAATTTGAACTTCCAGTTATTATTGGAAGCGAAAATGAAGCTGCCGTAGATATTAGTAAATTACGAGATATGTCTGGCGTAATTACACTTGACCCAGGGTATAAAAATTCGGGAGCTTGTAAAAGTGAAATTACCTTTTTGGATGGTGAGCTTGGTATTTTACGTTATAGAGGATATTCAATCGAGGATTTGGCTGAAAAATCTCATTTTTTAGAAGTTTCTTATTTAATAATTTTTGGTGAATTACCTTCTGCTGAAAGATTAGAGCAATTTGAAAATGACATTAGAAAACACACTTTAGTTAGTGAGGAAATGAAAATTATCTTGGATGGTTTTCCAAGAACTGCTCATCCAATGGGAGTATTGTCTGCTTTGACTAGCGCTTTAACAGCTTTTAATCCTAAATCTGTTGATGCAAGCAATGAAAAGGACATGTATGATGCAGTTTGTAAAACGATTGCTAAGTTTTTAGTTATTGCTACTTGGACTTATAGAAAAAGTATGGGATATCCTTTGAATTATTATGATAATACAATAGGTTATGTTGAGAACTTTATGAGTTTGATGTTTAAGTTACCTACAGCGCCATATACAGCTAATCCAATTGTTATTGATGCATTAGATAAATTATTTATTCTGCATGCAGATCATGAACAAAATTGTTCTACTTCTACAGTTAGAATGGTAGGTTCTTCACACGCTGGTCTTTTTGCTTCAATTTCTGCAGGGGTTTCTGCTTTATGGGGACCTTTACACGGAGGTGCAAACCAAGCTGTTCTTGAAATGTTAGAAGAAATACATGCAAATGGAGGTGATGCTGATAAATATCTAGCGAAAGCAAAAGACAAAAATGATCCTTTCAGATTGATGGGATTTGGGCATAGAGTTTATAAAAATTTTGATCCAAGAGCAAAAATTATCAAGAAAGCCGCAGACGAGGTACTTTCTACTTTAGGAGTTAATGATCCTATTCTTGAAATTGCTAAAAAATTAGAAGCAGCAGCATTGGAAGACGAGTATTTTAAATCAAGAAATTTATATCCGAATGTTGATTTTTATTCTGGGATTATTTACAGAGCTTTAGGAATTCCAACTGATATGTTTACTGTATTATTTGCGATTGGAAGATTGCCAGGATGGATCGCTCAATGGAAAGAAATGAGAGAAAATAAAGAACCTATTGGCAGACCAAGACAAGTTTATACCGGTTACCCTTTAAGAGAATATGTTAAATAATAATTCATTAACAGATTATCAAAGCTTCACTTTACTAGTGAAGCTTTTTTTTTATCTTTGGCAAAATTTATAACAATGCTCAAATTAAATGTTAAGAATGAAACTTCAAGACTGAGGATGGTAGTGCTCGGCTCGGCGGTAAATAATGGGCCTATACCAAAAATTGAAGAAGCTTATGATCCTAAATCTTTAGAACATATTTTAGCGAATACCTATCCGATTGAGAGTGATATGGTTATTGAAATGGAAGCTTTTAATTCTGTTTTTAAAAAATATGGAGTTACGGTTTTACGTCCTAAAATGATTGAAAATTACAATCAAATATTTACGAGGGATATTGGTTTTGTCATTGATGATGTATTTGTTAAATCAAATATTTTGCCAGACCGCGAAAGAGAATTAGATGCTATTCAATACGTGATTGATCAAATAAATCCAGTAAAAGTAATTCGGCCGCCAGAAGAAGTTCATATAGAAGGAGGAGATGTAATGCTTTGGAATGATTATATTTTTGTTGGAACCTATAAAGGCAGTGATTATGCTAGCTATATTACAGCAAGAACCAATATGTATGGAGTTAATTTTATAAAAGAATTATTTCCAAATAAGATTGTAAAAGAATTTGATTTAGTGAAATCTAAAATTGAAGCACGTGATAATGCATTGCATTTGGACTGCTGTTTTCAGCCAGTTGGTAAAGACATGGGAATTATTTATAAAAGAGGATTCAGAGAAGAAGCTGATTATATGTTTTTGGTTGATCTTTTTGGAAAAGAAAATTTGTTTCATATTACAAGAGAAGAAATGTATAATATGAATTCTAATGTATTTTCAATAGATACTAATGTGGTAGTTTCTGAGAAAAATTTTACCAGATTAAATAATTGGCTGCGGGAAAATGGATTTGTCGTAGAAGAAATTCCGTATGCCGAAATTGCAAAGCAAGAGGGATTATTAAGATGTTCTACTCTGCCATTAATAAGAGATTAATAGTGTGTTTTGAGCTTTTATTGTTTAACTTTAAACAATACATTTGAAACAATAAAACAATAAGAATATGACACAAACAACAAACTCTATTTTGATGATTCGGCCAGTCGCTTTTCGTATGAATGAGCAAACGGCAGTGAATAATTATTATCAAAAAGTTTTAGATGGTCTTTTGCCGGCAACTGTAAATGCAAAAGCACAACAGGAATTTGATGTTTTTGTTGAAAAGCTTCGTGCGGTTGGGGTAGATGTAACAGTAGTAGATGATGTGGAAAATGCAGACACTCCAGACAGTATTTTTCCAAATAACTGGATTTCTTTTCATGAGAACGGAGATGTAGCACTTTATCCGATGTTTGCAGAGAATCGCCGCCCAGAACGCCGGGAAGATATTCTGGATATTTTGGAAGAAAAAGGATTTGTAATCAATAATATTATGGATTATACGTCTGCCGAAGAAGATGGTTTTTTCTTAGAAGGAACAGGAAGCTTATTATTGGATAGAGAAAATGGAAAAGCTTATTGCGCGCTTTCTCCAAGAGCTGATGAAGAATTATTTATTGAATTTTGTGAAGATTTTGAATTTACACCTGTAATTTTTGAAGCTTTTCAAACGGTTAATAAGGAACGAAAACTGATTTATCATACCAATGTGATGATGTGTCTTGGAGATACGTTTGCGGTTATTTGTGCAGATTCTATTGACGATAAAAAAGAACGAAAAATGGTTCTTGACAGTATTAAAGGTGATGAAAAAGAAATTATTTTAATTACTGAAGAACAAGTAAATAATTTTGCTGGAAATATGCTTGAAGTTAAAGGAGCTGACGAAAGAAGGTATCTAGTAATGAGTACTTCAGCGCATCAAAGCCTGACCAAAAAACAAATCGCCCAATTAGAAGAGCATGTAACAATTTTGAGTTCAAATTTAGATACAATTGAAGCCTGTGGGGGAGGAAGTGCTCGTTGTATGATGGCAGAGATTTTTTTGCCAAGAGAATAAGCTTATAATTTCAATAAAAAAGTCCGAATCCTAAATATAAATACTTTAGGATTTGGACTTTTTTATTGGGCTTAATGAGATTACATCAAATTACTTTTAATAATATTGATTAGCGCACTAACAATATATTGGATGCCAATTGCGATAACTATAAATCCTACAATTCTAGATATTGCAACAATACCTGATGCTCCAAGTATTTGGGCTAAATAATGAGCACTTCTTAAAATAATAAAAATAGCGGCAGCAATTGCCAATATAGCCAGACTGGCAATTATAAGTTCGTTAGTAGCATGATGTTCTTGATAAAAAGCAATTAATAGAGAAATAGAACCTGGTCCAGCAAGCATCGGAATCGCCAAGGGTGTTAAAGCAATATCATTTCGTTTTTGAGCGTCGGTTTCTATCTTTTTATTGATACCGCGTTTTTTGTTGAATTTACCCGAAAGCAATGAAAATCCTGAACTAACAATAATTAATCCCCCAGCTATCCTTAAAGAATCAATACTGATTCCGAAAAAGCTTAAAACATATTTTCCAATGAAAAATGAAATTATAAGGATTAGAAAAACATTTATAGAAGTCCATAATGAAATTCTTGAACATTCCTGTTTGGAATCACCTTGCGTCAAGCCTACAAAGATTGGAACGGTTCCAATAGGATTTAATACAGAAAATAGAGCAACAAATAAGTAAATAAATAAATCCATCCAGTCTTGATTTTTTGATTGTAAAATTACGATTTTCTCTATAACTAAGTTTAAAATAGCGTTAGATTATTGTTTATTTCAATAAAAGGCAATGAAAATTGAAAAAAACTATAAAAGAGATGGTGTTTTGATTGCAATTATATATTGCTTCGAATTTTTAACGTTGAATGTGGGTTTAAAACAACTATTTAGTTAGTGCTTACTGGTTTTTGATTACTTTTGCACTTCATAAAGATTTACAATGACAAAAAATAAAAAGACATTAATTATTGGGGCTACTGCAAAGCCAGAAAAGGCTGCTTTTAAAGCAATTGAAATGCTTGTGGCCAAAGGGCATTCTGTTCTTGCATTAGGACAAAACGCTGGAGAAGCTGCGGGTATAAAAATAAATACGAAGGCAATTCCAGTTAAAAACATCGATACCATTTCGCTATACATAAACCCTGCGCGTCAAAGAGATTATTATAATTATATCGTAGAAGTCAAGCCTAAACGTGTTTTGTTTAATCCAGGCACTGAAAATCCAGAGTTTTATCAGCTGTTGGAATTAAACAATATAAAATTTGAAGCTGCCTGTACATTGGTTTTGTTGACATTAAATAAATATTAATTGGATCTATTTCCAGCTGTCCGCTATATCTTTTTTATCTCTGAAAAAAGAGAGAAAAAAGGTAATTGCAATAGCAATTCGACCATCTGGGATAACCCATAACAATCAACAGTTTTAAATCAAAGCAATTTGATATTTTGAAATAATTTGCTTTCCCTGAAAAATTGAAATTTGTTTATTTTAAAGTTAAATATTGTCTTTAAAATAGGTTTAATTTTCTAAATGACAGTTTATCAAATTGCTTACTTTTGTACMCATGGAATTTTCTTCAAAATTAATAGAAAAAGCGGTTAATGAAATGGCACAATTGCCAGGAATTGGTAAAAGAACCGCTTTACGGTTGGTTTTGCATATTTTAAAGCAACCCAAAGAGCAGGCTGTTTTTTTGGCTCAAGCGTTGGTCACAATGCGGGAGGAAATTAAGTATTGCAAAAGCTGTCATAATATTTCGGATAAAGAAGTTTGTGAAATTTGTGCCAATTCAGGCAGAAATCATCAAATTATATGCGTAGTCGAGGATATCCGAGATGTAATGGCTATCGAAAATACAGGACAGTTTAGAGGAATTTATCATGTCTTGGGAGGTAAAATTTCCCCAATTGATGGAGTAGGCCCAAGTCAGCTTACTATTACTGCATTGGTAGAGAAAGCCAAACTGGGACAAATCAAAGAGATTATTTTTGCGTTAAGCTCAACTATGGAAGGGGATACAACTAATTTTTACATCTACAAGCAAATAGCCGATTTACCGATAGTAGTTTCAACTATTGCCAGAGGAATTGCTGTCGGAGACGAATTAGAATACGCTGATGAAGTTACTCTTGGCAGAAGTATATTGCAAAGAGTTCCTTTTGAAAAATCATTAAAAACTAATTAAGCTGTTTATTAAGTGCCGTACTTTTTAAATAGTAATCTAAAAACTATATTTGTTATTAAATAAATACGAATGAACAAGCACTTAGTCTATATTTCTTTATTTATCAGTGTATTATTTACATCCTGTATACCAGTAAAAGATTTGGTTTACCTTCAAAAAAAGGACAATTCTTCAAATGAAAATGCAATTACAATGGTGGAGTCTAAGCCATATCGTTTGCAAACGCATGATGTATTGAGTATTAGTATTAAAGCTTCAGATCCAAAACTAGTAACTATTTTCAACCCAACTGCCAGTGGTTCTCCATCAAGCCAATCAGAATCAGGTTTGTATTTTGACGGCTTTACAGTAGATGATCATGGCAATATTAGAATTCCTGTTTTGGGAGAGATGAATGTAATGGGATTTACTTTGGAAGAAGTTCGTATCAGTATTGAAAAACAGTTGTTAGCTGAATATTTTAAAGACGATGCCAGTATTTTTGTAGTCGTAAAATTAGCAGGTTTTCGTTATACTATAAATGGTGAAGTAGGGAGTACTGGAACGAAAACTTTGTTTCAGGAAAAAGTAAATATAATGGAAGCTATTGCCAATGCAGGAGATATTACGACAACTGGTGATAGAAAAGCAGTAACAGTTATTAGGCAGACTCCCAATGGTACCGAAATGAAAGACCTTGATTTAACCAATATCAATGTGATGAATTCACCCTATTATTTTTTACAGCCAAATGACTATATCTATGTAAAACCACTCAGGCAAAAAACATGGGGTACAGGTAGTACGGGAATTCAATCTTTAACAACGATTATTACGCTATTGTCTTTAGTTTCTACCACTTATTTATTGCTTAAAAAATAAAAATCAATCCCCAAAATATGTTAGATATTAAAGATTTTGCAGTTTTTGAAAATGTTCCAAGTTTTGATTTTAAGGGTTTTTTACTTAAAGTATTGAGCTATTGGAGATGGTTTTTAATATCTGTATTTTTAGCCTTAATGATTGCTTATCAGGTTAATATACGCAAAGAAAAAATTTACAGTATTGAAACTTTAATTTCTGCGAAAGAGGAAACCAATCCCCTTTTTACCTCAAGTACTAATTTGGTTTTTAATTGGGGAGGCGCTTCAGATCAAATTCAAACTATTTTAACCACTTTACAGTCTCGTTCTCATAATGAGTTAGTTGTTGATAAATTACAATATTATATTGATTATTTGGTTCAGGGAAAGTATAATCTTATTGATGCTTACGGTGCAGTTCCATTTCATGTAGATATCGATAAAATGCAAGGGCAATTAGCAGGAACTCTAATCGGAATAAAATTTGTAAGTGAAAATGAATATCAAATAAAAATACTTTTCGAAGGATCTTCAGTTTCTGTAATTCATTATTCAGATAATAGTTATGCCAATACTTCTGTTGTTGAAGGAGAGTTTATTAAAAAGTACAAAGTTGGAGAACAAGTATCCTTGCCTTTTTTGAATTGGAAACTGCAAATAAATGACAATCCAGGGCTGTATAAAGGGAATGAATACTTTGTTCGATTTAATGACTTCAATGGAACTGTTTCGGCTTATAGAAATCTGAATGTTAGAGCTGATGATAAAGGGAGTTCAATAATCACTTTGGGAATGCAAGGTACTAATAAGGCTAGAATGGTTGAGTATCTTAATTCTACGGTGAAGATGCTGATGAAAAGGCAATTAGATAATAAAAATTTGTTTGCAACTAATACTATTAATTTTATTGACAGTACGCTTGTTGCAATGGAATCTCAATTAAAAAAAACGGGAGATGAGCTAAAGTCTTTTAGAAAAGGCAAAAACATTTTTGAAGTTGAAGGAAATGGAGGAGTTAAGTTTTCAGATAAAATTCTTGATTTTGATGTTGAAAAGGATGCAGTAAACAGAAAAATAACGTATTATAATTCTTTAAAAGCGTATTTAAAAAATAGTGTGGATTATTCAAAACTTCCGGCTCCCTCGGTAGCAGGAATTGAAGATCCTAATATTGTTGTCAATGTTTCTAAGCTAATAGCACTTTCTACTCAAAGATCGGAAATGGCATATGCCGTAAAAAGTGAAAAAATATTTCGTGATTTTGACAACCAAATGGAAGCCGTTAAGAATGTTTTATTAGAAAACATTAATACAGCCAAAGCATCATTGCAATATGATTTGGCAATAGTTGAAAGTAAAATTAATCAGACAGAAAGTAAAATCAAGAACCTTCCGGATGATCAGCAAGAGCTAATTAAGATTAAAAGGAAATACGATTTGAATGATAATATCTATAGTACTTTTTTGCAAAAAAGAAGTGAAGCAGATATTGTAAAAGCGGCAAATCTATCCGATATTCATTTTATTGATCCTGCAAAAGATGTTGGAGGAGGACTTATAGGACCCAAAACAGGAGTAAATTACATCTTGGCATTATTTCTTGGATTACTGTTGCCGTTGCTTGTAATTACAATTCTCTTTTTTATTAATAATACTATTTACAATCCTGAGGATGTTAGTAAATTGACATCTATACCATTGATTGGTATTGTTGGGGTTGATCCGGATAAAAATAATTTGGCTGTTTTTGATAAACCAAAATCACCATTATCGGAATCATTTAGAGCCATTCGATCATCTCTTCAGTTTTTGTACAAAAAGAATAATGTGGAAGGAGCCAAAACGCTCATGATAACATCATCAATTAGTGGTGAAGGGAAGACTTTTTGTTCTATAAATATAGCGACAGTATTTGCTTTAAGTGAAAAAAAGACAGTAATTGTTGGGATGGACTTGAGAAAGCCAAAACTATTTGGAGAATTTAATTTAGATAATTCTGTGGGAGTTGTGAATTATTTGATTAAAGATAAAAGTTTGAGTGAAATTGTGTATCCGACTTCAATTCCATTTCTAGATGTGATATTGTCTGGACCAATACCTCCTAATCCGTCTGAATTAATTTTGAATGACGGCATGAAAGAATTGATGGATGAACTTAAAAGCAAGTATGATTATATTATTCTTGATACCCCTCCAATTGGTTTAGTAGCCGATTCGCTTGAATTGACACAATATTGTGATGTTACTTTATATATTGTAAGGCAAAACTTTACAAAAAAAGAGATGATAACATTGCTGAATAATAGGATGAGCCGAGGAGAACTTCATAATACAAGTATCATTTTGAATGGATTTGAAAATAAAGCTAAGTATGGAGGAGGCTATGGCTATGGCTATGGCTACGGTAATAATTATTCAAATGGCTACCATGAAGTTGAAAAGAAAAAAGGTTTAATAGAGAAAATTGTGATTAAGAAAAAGAAATAGCTTTCAATTAAAATAATAATGTAATGACTGAAAATAATAGAAATACAATTCTAATTACTGGAGGAGCAGGATTTATTGGGTCTAATTTATGCGAGCATTTTTTATCTAAAAATTATAATGTAGTTTGTTTAGATAATTTTGCAACAGGTCATCGATATAATTTAGAAGATTTTCTTAATAACGATAATTTTGTCTTGATCGAAGGAGATATACGAAATTTAGAGACGTGCCATCAAGCTATACAAGGGGTTGACTATGTTTTGCATCAAGCAGCGTTAGGCTCGGTTCCAAGATCAATAAATGATCCGATAACGACAAATGATGTTAATGTTTCTGGTTTTTTGAATATGTTAGTAGCGGCAAGAGATGCTAATGTTAAACGATTTGTTTATGCCGCAAGTTCTTCAACATATGGAGATTCTTTGGGTTTGCCAAAAGTAGAAGAAGTTATAGGAAAACCACTTTCTCCCTATGCTATTACAAAATATGTAAATGAGCTGTATGCTGAAATTTTCAGCAGAACTTATGGGTTGGAAACTATTGGATTGCGTTATTTTAATGTATTCGGAAGGAAACAAGATCCTAATGGGGCTTATGCGGCAGTAATTCCAAAGTTTGTAATGCAATTGATGCAGCATGAAAGCCCAAAAATTAATGGAGATGGGAATTATTCACGAGATTTTACTTATATCGATAATGTAATTCAAATGAATGAGTTGGCAATGACTACAGAAAATCCAGAAGCAATAAATACAGTTTACAATACAGCTTATGGAGACCGCAATACATTGAATGATTTGGTTGGTTATTTGAAAACATTTTTAACCGAATATGATTCTGAGATTGCAAAAATAAAAATTGAATATGGCTCTAATAGAGCTGGAGATATTCCTCATTCATTAGCTAGCATCGATAAAGCCAAATCAATTTTAGGATATAATCCTAAATTTTCCCTGCAGGAAGGTTTGAAGGAAGCAGTGAGTTGGTATTGGGAGAATCTTAGCAGAAATAAAGAATAGAAGATAAAGATTGATAATATGAAAATTACAAAAATTTGCTGCATTGGGGCTGGATATGTTGGTGGTCCGACTATGGCTGTTATTGCGCAAAAATGCCCTCACATTCAGGTAACAGTTGTAGATTTGAATTCAGACAGAATTGCAGCATGGAATGATGAAAATACTGATAATATTCCAATTTATGAGCCTGGTTTAGATACTATTGTTGCTGAGGCTAGAGGAAGAAATTTGTTTTTTTCAACTGAAGTTGATAAGGCAATAGATGAGGCTCAAATTATTTTTATATCCGTGAATACGCCTACAAAAACGTATGGCAAAGGAAAAGGAATGGCGGCTGATTTGAAATATATTGAATTGTGTGCGAGACAAATTGCAAAAGTTGCTAAGGATAATAAAATTGTTGTTGAAAAATCAACTTTGCCAGTACGCACTGCTGAAGCTATTAAAAGCATTCTTGATACAACAGGGAATGGAGTTCAGTTTCAAATACTTTCAAACCCTGAGTTTTTAGCTGAGGGAACTGCTGTTGAGGATTTGTTGAATCCAGACAGAATATTAATTGGTGGAGATGTTTCAGCTGAAGGGGAAGAAGCGATTCGAGCTTTGGTCGATGTGTATTCGAATTGGGTAGATACAGAAAAAATATTGACTACCAATGTTTGGTCATCAGAATTGTCAAAGTTGACCGCAAATGCTTTTTTGGCCCAAAGAATATCTTCTATAAATGCAATGTCAGAATTATGTGAAAAAACAGGAGCCGATGTTAATGAAGTTGCAAGAGCAATCGGAATGGATAGCCGAATCGGGCCTAAATTTCTTAAAGCTTCCGTAGGATTTGGCGGTTCTTGTTTTCAAAAAGACATATTGAATTTAGTTTATATTGCAAAATCGTATGGATTGAATGAAGTGGCCGATTATTGGGAGCAGGTAATTATTATAAATGATCATCAAAAGCGTCGTTTTTCAAATAATATTGTGCAAACACTTTATAATACTGTTGCGGATAAAAAAATTACATTTTTGGGTTGGGCATTTAAGAAAGATACCAATGATACCAGAGAATCTGCGGCGATATATATAGCTAATGATTTGATTAATGAACAAGCTAAAATTGTGGTTTATGATCCTAAGGTTTCGAGAAATAAAATATTAGCGGATTTGAATTATTTAGAAACTAGAAGTTCGGAAGAAAATAGTAATAGCATTATTACTTTTGATGATCCGTATCAATCTTGTGAAAAAGCTCATGCCATAGCAGTACTTACAGAATGGGATGAATTTATAGGATACGATTGGCAAAAAATATATAACAGTATGCAAAAACCAGCTTTTGTTTTCGATGGAAGAAACATATTGGATAAAGCTGCATTAGAAAAAATTGGTTTTGTATATCAGGCTATTGGTTCATAATTTTTATGATTTGTAGTAAAAAGAATCTTAAATACGACTTTTTGTTATTATGATGCGAGTCACTAAAAATAGTGATTTTTTACTTTTATTAATGATTAAAAAAATAGATTTTTACTGACTATTAGGTATTTATACTTTTAGTTTGTAAAAATCTTTTTTTTGGTTCTAAAGGTTTTTTTTTGACAAAATAGGTTGCTTATTTTTAGTATCTTTGGCAACTCCATTTAGAGGAGAATTGCATTTTGATTATTAAAATGTTATTCTTTGAGTTTTATAATTGGAATTTAAAAGCCAACAATATCATAAGAAGTTGAATAAAGACATAAAAATTGCAGTAATAGGTTTGGGGTATGTTGGTTTGCCTTTGGCTCGATTGTTTGCTACCCAATTTTCAGTTGTAGGTTTTGATATTAATACGTCAAGAGTTAAAGCATTACAATCGGGAATTGATAGTACTCTAGAGGTTGATAGTGAAACTTTGCAAAGTGTATTAGTTCAAAATGGGAGTCATAAAACCGGACTGTTTTGTTCTTCAGAAGTAAAAGATATTGCTGACTGTAATTATTTTATTGTTACAGTGCCTACACCCGTTGATAAAAATAATCGCCCTGATTTAACCCCTTTGTACAAATCTAGTGAGACAGTTGGTTCTGTTTTGAAAAAAGGAGATATTGTTATTTATGAATCTACTGTATATCCAGGAGTTACTGAAGAGGAATGTGTTCCAGTTTTAGAAAAAATTTCGGGATTACAATTTAATATCGATTTTTTTGCAGGATATTCTCCAGAACGGATTAATCCAGGAGATAAGGAGCATACTGTCGATAAAATTTTAAAAATTACTTCAGGTTCTACACCAGAAATAGGGCAAAAAGTAGATAAGCTGTACCAATCCGTAATCATTGCCGGAACCCATCTTGCTCCTTCGATAAAAGTTGCTGAAGCAGCTAAAGTGATTGAGAATTCACAGCGGGATATTAATATAGCTTTTGTCAATGAACTAGCAAAAATCTTCAATCTTTTGGGTATTGACACAACAGCCGTACTTAAAGCGGCTAGTACCAAATGGAATTTTCTGCCTTTTAAGCCCGGTTTAGTGGGAGGGCATTGTATTGGTGTAGACCCGTATTATTTAGCACAAAAAGCCCAAGAAAAAGGGTATCATCCTGAAATTATATTGGCAGGCCGTCGTTTGAATGACAGTATGGGCGAATATGTTGCTTCGCAAGTTGTGAAGCTGATGATTAAAAGAGGGATTTCAATCAATGGAGCTAGTTTGTTAATGTTAGGTATTACCTTTAAAGAAAATTGCCCAGATGTTCGGAACACTAAAATTGTGGATGTAATAAAAGCATTGGATGATTATGGAATTCAAATTACTATTTTTGATCCATGGGCTAATCCAGCTGAAGTGAATCATGAATATGGGCTAAAAACAATAAATGAAAAGCCTAATACGGTTTTTGACGCTGTAGTTTTGGGTGTTGCACATGAAGAGTTTTTAAATTTAAACATCAATTTGCTAAGAAAAGAGAATAGTGTGCTTTATGATGTTAAGGGAATTCTGATTGATAAGGTGGATGGTAGACTATGATAGATTAGATTTATAAAACTAAATAGAAGAAGCTTTAAATATAAAGTTTAGGTTAAAATTTAAAAAGAATTAAATTATGAAAAAAATACTTATTACAGGAGGAGCTGGTTTTATCGGTTCACATGTCGTAAGGCGATTTGTGAATAACTATCCAAATTATCAAATTTTTAATTTGGATGCTTTGACCTATGCTGGGAATTTAGAAAACATCAAGGATATCGAGAACGAATCTAATTACACTTTTGTAAAAGGAGATATTACCGATGAAAATTTTATTGATAATTTGTTTCAAGAACATTTGTTTGATGGAGTGATTCATCTGGCAGCTGAGTCTCATGTAGACCGTTCTATTGAAGATCCTTTGGACTTTGTAAAGACCAATGTGATTGGTACTATGAATTTGTTAAATGCAGCCAAAAAAATATGGTTAGGAAATTTTGATGGAAAACGTTTTTACCATGTAAGTACCGATGAAGTTTATGGTTCACTTGGAGCTGAAGGTTTGTTTACAGAAACTACTCCATACGATCCTAATTCGCCTTATTCAGCGTCCAAAGCAAGTTCAGATCATTTTGTTCGTGCCTACGGTGAAACCTATGGCTTGCCTTATGTAATTACAAATTGTTCTAATAATTACGGTCCTTTCCATTTTCCGGAAAAATTAATTCCATTATTTATTAATAATATTATCAATAATAAGCCATTACCTGTTTATGGAGATGGGAATTATACAAGAGATTGGTTGTTTGTAAAAGATCATGCTGTTGCCATCGACTTAGTATTCCACGATGGGAAAAATCATGAAACCTACAATATTGGTGGTTTTAACGAATGGAAGAATATTGATTTAGTCAAGGTTTTATGTAAAATCATGGATCAAAAATTAGGAAGAGTAAATGGAGAATCTGCCCAATTAATTACGTATGTGAAAGACAGGCCAGGGCATGATTTGCGTTATGCTATTGATGCTACAAAAATAAACACTCAGTTAGGATGGAAGCCGTCTGTAACGTTTGAACAAGGTTTAGAAATTACAATTGATTGGTATTTGAATAATCAAGATTGGTTAAACAATGTAACTTCTGGAGCTTATGCTTCCTATTATGAAAAACAGTATTCTTAGTAAAAATTAGATTTTTAGATTTACTTGTATTAAAATTAAAAAAAAATGAACTGGTACGTAGTTTATACCAAACCCAAATGGGAAAAGAAAGTTGCGGAACGGTTGAATGAAATAGGAATTACTGCCTATTGTCCATTGTTGACTAAATTGAGTCAATGGTCAGACCGTAAAAAGAAGATACAAGTACCAATGTTTAATTCCTATATTTTTGTACAAATTGATGAAAAACAGCGCAATGTTATTTTTGAAGTGCCTGGCGCTATCCGATACCTGTTTTGGTTAGGAAAACCTGCTATTGTAAAAGAAAAGGAAATTAAAATCATTCAAGATTGGCTGAATGAGCCAAATGCCTTTGAGGTAGTGGTTGATAAATGGCAACAAGGGGATAAGATTATATTAGAGTCAGGCCCGTTTTTGGCACAATCGGCAATTGTAAAAGAGATAAAACAGAATCATTATATACTTATTTTAGAATCTTTGGGGTGTATTCTTAAAGTTAAAAAAAAATAGTTTAATCTTTTTATTGACTTAAGTTATTTGTTTAAAAGGGATTGTAAAATAATAATGATTAATTTATTATTAATAAGATTTGAGCCTCAAAAGAACAACCTAAAAGAGGGTATAAATCCTTTTTTTAATATAAATTTGCGAATTCTTAGAAAAATATAAATGTGAGTGAAAAATGGGACTCATAAGGGCGAAGCCGTGCTGATTTTTCTACTAGATAAAATAAATATTTTAAACATCTGTTAAAATACCAACTAGATGTCTTGTAAAATAACTAAGAGTTCAAGTACTATTATTGGCAATGAAATTTAATAATTTCATTGCCCAAAAAATAAATTAACATTAGAAATGAAAAAAACACTTACAGTAATTATCTTTATTATAGCTCTTTTTCAGACCAACTCTGTTTTAGCTCAGGATATTTTAAAAGGAAATGATTTAAGCACAGTAAGAGTAGATTATTTATCGGATGGAGATATCGCTAAAATAAAAGCGCAGTTACAAAGCAATAACGTAACAATTGATCAAGTGGAGTCTATGGCTTTATCTAAAGGGATGAGTGCTACAGAATTTGCTAAGTTAAAAAAACGTTTGTCTCTTCTAGAAGCTCCCAAAGCTGAGGTGGATAAAAAAACGAATAAGAAGAAATTAAAAGATATAGATTCACAAGATGAAGAAGATGATAGTGGAGATACCCAACGTAAACAAGAAAAAATTGAAAACAAGAAAGTAAAAGATAGTTTAAATTCTCTAGTTTTTGGATCAGAATTGTTTGATAATCCTACTTTGAATTTTCAGCCCAATTTAAAATTGGCAACACCTGTGAATTATGTTTTGGGTCCAGGGGATGAATTACAAGTGAGTGTTAATGGAGTGCAGGAGTTTGATGACAGCGTACCTGTAACGGTAGAAGGAAAAGTAAATATTCAATACGTTGGACAAATTTCAGTTTCAGGAATGACTATTGAAGCTGCAACTCAAAAAATAAAAGCTGCCATTTCTAGAATTTATAGTAGTGTACGTTCTGGACAATCGCAGGTTACAGTTAGCTTAAGCCGTATTCGTACAATAAAGATTACTATTATTGGAAGTAAACAACCAGGAAATTATTCTGTTTCTTCTTTAGCAACGGTATATAATGCTTTGTTTTTAGGTGGAGGACCTGGAAAAAATGGGAGTTACAGAAATATTGAGTTGATAAGAAATAATAAAGTATATAAGAATATCGATATTTATCGTTTTTTGGTGAATGGAAACCAATCCGATAATGTGGGATTAAAAGATAATGATGTTATCCGTATTCCAGCTTATATTAATAGGGTTACAGTAGAAGGAGAGGTAAAGCGTCCAGGTATTTTTGAAATGAAAAAAGGGGAAAAATTCTCCGATTTATTGAATTTTACTTCTGGATTCAACGAGTTGGCTTACACGGCATCGGTAAATGTTTTGCAAAAAACAGGAAAAGAATTTAAAGTAGCTGATATACAAGTGGCTCAATATGGCAGTTATCAGCCATTGAACGGAGATGTGTTTCGTGTTTCTAAAATTTTAAACCGTTTTGAAAACCGTATCATCATTAATGGTGCAGTGTTCAGACCGAATACTTATTCTTTTTACCAAGGAATGAGAGTTTTAGATTTGATTCGTCAGGCCGAAGGATTAAAAGAAGATGCCTATCTTAAAAGAGCGAGAATCATTCGGTTGAAAGAAGATTTGACGACTGAAATTGTTAATGTTGATTTATCTAAAGCAATAGCAGGTGATTTGAATGCCGATATAGCTTTAAAAAAAGAAGATATAGTTACAGTCTATTCTATTTTGGATTTTAGGGAAGAATATAAAGTAACGATTGATGGTGAAGTAAAAAAACCGGATGTTTATGATTATCAGGATAATTTAACGTTGAATGATTTAATTATTGTTGCAGGTGGCTTGACGGGTTCAGCATCCAAACGTGTTGAAATAGCGAGAATGATTAAGGCTGAAGATATAGATGATTCTAATCCGAACAAAGTTGAATTGTTTAATATTGAAATTACTCCAGATTCGAATGAACAATCAATTAATTTTGAACTGAAACCTTTTGATGTAGTTAATATTAGACGAATGGCAGTTATTGAGAAACCTGAGATGATAACCATATCCGGATCGGTTTCCTATCCTGGAAAATATGTTTTGGCTAATAAAAAGGAGAAGATTTACAATGTTATTCAAAGAGCTGGCGGGCTTACATCGTTGGCAAGTTTGAACGGAGTGAAAATAAAAAGACCTATCAAAAAAAGTCAGATTGAAGATTTAGAGAATGTAAATTTAAATTTGGGTAAAAAAGACAGTATCCAAAATAAATTGAAAAAGAAATTAAAAGAAGATTTAAAGTATGCAACTATTCCAGTTGATTGGGAAAAAGTTGTCAGAAATCAAAATGGAAACGCAAATGTAACTTTACAGCCTGGAGATGAAATCGAGGTTTCTGCTTTCAATGAGACTGTAAAAGTTGCTGGAAATGTCCTTTTGACTTCAGAGATTCCATATAAAAAAGGTAGAGGATTTAATTATTACCTTGATGCTGTTGGAGGGTTGGATGCTAAAGGTTGGAGAAACAAAGCGTATGTTATTTACCCAAATGGAGAAGCTGCAGTAACACGTAGGTTTTTATTGATTAGATCTAGTCCAAGAGTAGAGGCTGGTTCTCAAATCGTGGTGCCTGAAAAACCTGAGACAAAGAAAATGTCTACTGGTGAATGGGTAAGTATAGGAAGTGTTATTACAAGTTTGGCACTGTTGATTGTCACTTCATTTAAATAGTTTTCGGTTATCTATTTTTGGTTGTGAATTATGGTCTTGGGTTAAAAGGTTAAAGAGATTTAGAGAATAGAATAGAGAAGGCAAAGGTTGAATAGTGATTCAGAAATGAAACTTACATAAAAAATGAACGAACAAATTCGTAACGACGAAATATCCTTAAAGGAGTTACTGGAAAAAGCAAAAGAGTGGTATGCTTATTTATTGTCTCAATGGAAAATTATTGTATTAGTAGGAGTATTTGGTGCTACTTTGGGACTAGCTTATTCTTTTATCAGAAAACCAATTTATACAGCAACATTAACATTTGCATTGGAAGATGAAAAATCTGGAGGCGGATTGGGAGGTGCTCTTGGGTTAGCCAGTTCTTTCGGCATTGATTTTGGAACTGGAGGTGGAAGTATTTTTACAGGTTCCAATTTGACTGAATTGTTTAAATCTCGCAGAATGGTCGAGCAAACTTTATTAACTCCGATTATAGTAAATGGAAAAGTGATTTCTCTGGCTGAAATGTATATTCAAAACAATGAGTGGAGAGATAAGTGGAATGATAATCTTAAATTCAAAAACGTTCAATTTTTACCGAATACTAAACGTAAGTATTTTACACGGGTACATGATAGCATTTTGGGAGAAATTTACAAAAATTTATCTAAAAATTCTTTGTCTGTAGCTCAAAAGGATAAAAAGATATCCATTATATCGATGGACGTAGCATCAAATAATGAACTGTTTTCTCTTAGATTTTGTGAAGCTCTAGCAAAACAGGTAGGTAAATTTTATGTTGATACAAAAAGTAAAAAAGCACGTATGAACATGGAAATTTTAGAGCATCAAGTCGATTCTGTTCGTACTGAATTGAATGGTGCTATTACCGGGGTAGCTGTAGCTAATGATAATACATTTAATTTGAACCCGGCTCTTAACGTTCGCAGAGCTCCTTCGGCCAGAAGACAAGTGGATGTACAAGCTAATACCGCTATACTTACAGAATTAGTAAAACAATCAGAATTGGCTAAAGTGACATTGCGTAAGGAAACCCCATTAATTCAGGTTATTGATAGGCCTATTTTGCCACTGAAGAAAGAAAAATTTGGTAAGGCGGTTGGGTTGTTATTAGGTAGTTTTTTGGCAGGATTTCTGGCGATATCAGGATTGATCGTAAGAAAAATATTTAAAAGCATATGAAAGTATTAATTACAGGTGGTGCGGGTTTTATTGGTTCCAATTTGACGGAATATTTTTTAGATAAAGGTTATGAAGTTGTTTGTCTTGATAATTTCAGTACAGGATATAGACACAATATTCAATTTTTTTTGAAAAATTCTAGGTATTTGCTTATTGAAGGGGATATATGTAATTTATTAGATTGTCAAAAGGCAGTTAATGGTGTAGATTATGTTTTGCATCAGGCTGCATTAGGATCAGTACCTCGTTCAATTAATAACCCAATTGCAACAAATGATGTCAATGTCAGTGGTTTTTTAAATATGCTTACTGCTGCTCGAGATGCAAAAGTAAAAAGGTTTGTTTATGCAGCGAGTTCATCTACTTACGGTGACTCACAGGGTTTGCCAAAAGTAGAAGACATAATTGGAAAACCATTGTCACCATATGCTATTACTAAATATGTTAATGAATTATATGCCGATATCTTTTCTAAAACCTATGGAATTGAAACCGTTGGGTTGCGGTATTTTAATGTTTTTGGAAGAAGACAAGATCCCCAAGGTGCATATGCAGCGGTAATACCAAAGTTTGTAATGCAATTTATGAAGTATGAAAGTCCAATAATAAATGGAGATGGTAATTATTCAAGAGATTTTACATATATCGACAATGTGATACAGATGAATGAGTTAGCTATGATCACTCAAAATGTTGAGGCGATTAATACGGTTTATAATACTGCATACGGGGACAGGACAACTTTGATACAATTAGTTAATTTATTGAGAGATCATTTATCTGCTTTTGATGCTAAAATAGCTGATGTTGAAGTTTTACATGGACCTAATAGAGCTGGTGATATTCCTCATTCTTTGGCTAGTATTGCTAAAGCTGAAATGTTACTAGGTTATAAACCTCATTTTTCAATTCAAGAAGGTATAAAAGAAGCGGTCTCTTGGTATTATAATAATTTGAAATAAAAAATCAGTTTATTTAAAGTTGATTTTGATATAAAAGATGGATTTTGCATGAAAAAAATAGGTATTATTGGATTAGGTTATGTTGGACTTCCATTAGCAAGATTATTTGCTACTAAGTATCCTACGGTTGGATTTGATATTAATAAGACCAGAATTTGTGAGCTAAATAATGGACATGATAGTACTCTTGAAGTAGATGATTCTATTTTACAAGCTGTTTTGAAAAATCAAATTTTAGATCAAAATGGATTGTATTGTACAGATGATTTAGAAGTTTTAAAAGGTTGCAATATTTATATTGTTACAGTGCCAACACCCGTAGATAAAAATAATCGCCCTGATTTGACTCCTTTGTATAAAGCAAGTGAAACAGTTGGTAAAGTTTTAAAAAAGGGAGATATAGTAATTTATGAATCAACAGTATATCCTGGCGTTACTGAAGAAGAGTGCGTCCCTGTCTTGGAAAAAGTATCTGGATTGGAATTTAATGTTGACTTTTTTGCAGGATATTCTCCAGAAAGAATTAATCCAGGGGATAAAGAACATACCGTTGAAAAAATTTTGAAAGTTACTGCAGGTTCAACGCCCGAAATTGGAATTATAGTTGATGAATTGTACAAAAGTGTCATTATTGCTGGTACTCATTTGGCACCAAGCATTAAAGTAGCGGAAGCGGCCAAAGTTATTGAAAATTCACAACGTGATATCAATATAGCTTTTGTTAACGAATTAGCTAAAATATTTAACTTAATGAATATTGATACTCAAGCAGTATTGGAAGCGGCGGGAACAAAGTGGAATTTTTTGCCATTTAAACCTGGTTTAGTAGGAGGACATTGCATCGGCGTAGATCCCTATTATTTAGCACAACGAGCTCAGGAATTTGGTTATCATCCCGAAATTATATTGGCTGGGCGTAGATTGAACGACAGTATGGGAGAGTACGTGGCTTTGCAAGTGATAAAATTAATGATCAAAAAAGGGATAGCTATAAAAGGCGCTAATTTATTATTGCTTGGAATTACTTTTAAAGAAAATTGTCCAGATGTACGTAACACTAAAATTGTTGACGTGGTAAAAGCTTTAAGCGATTATGGAATTGAAGTTACTATATTTGATCCAATGGCAAATCCTGTAGAAGTTATGCATGAATACAGTTTAAATACGACAAGAATTATTCCAAATGATAAATTTGATGCTATAGTTTTAGGCGTGGCTCATGATGAGTTTTTAAAGTTAAATGTGGGTGATTTTCAAAAAGAATTAAGTGTTTTGTACGATGTGAAAAACTTTATTGGAAATTCGGTTGATGGCAGATTGTAGGATTTTTTTAAAAACTAGAGGATAATTATATATGGCTTTTTTTGGTAAAAATTTAATTGCAAATTATTTAGGTAGAATATGGTCATCAATTTTGTCTATTGCTCTCATACCTGTTTACATTAAATTTATAGGAATCGAGTCATATGGTCTAGTTGGTTTTTTTGCTACTCTAACAAGTGTTATGGGGTTACTTGATTTGGGTATAGGAGATACCTTGATTAGAGAAATTGCCCGAAGATCAGTAAATAAAAATCAAGAAAAAGAGCAAAGAGATTTGGTAAGAACCTTGGAACTCATTTATTGGGGTTTAGCTTTATTAGCTGGATTGTTTATTTATTTATTTTCTTCTTTTATTGCAAATTCATGGATAAATTCAGAGACGATACCTTCGTCAAGGATTGTTTCTTCAATTCAGTTGATGGGAATTTCCTTAGCTTTCCAGTTCCCTATCTCTTTATATCAAGGAGGGTTAATGGGATTGCAAAGACAGATTCTTGTTAATGTAATTAATGTAATATTGTCAACTGTTCGAGGAGGAGGGTCTGTTTTGATGCTTTGGCTTGTAGCTCCGAGTATTGAGGTTTTCTTTCGTTGGCAGGTTTTTATGAGTTTTATGGGTAGCGTCTTATTTTTTTGTTCAATGTGGTTTTCATTGCCGAAATCGAAGCAGGTTGCGAGATTTGATATGCAAATTATTAAAGATATTTGGCGATATGCAGCTGCTATATCAGCTAATGCTTTGCTAGGTATTATTATGTCACAACTTGACAAGGTCATATTAAGCAAAATGTTGACTCTTAAAATGTTTGGTTATTATTCGATAGCAGCTACAGTTTCTTCAGCAATTTGGATGATTATTATTCCTTTTAATGTTTCTATATTTCCTAATTTGGTACAACTTTATGAAAAAAAAGATATGATTCAACTAAGAAGATTTTTCCATACTTCTTCACAGTGGCTATCTTTAATTCTTTTTCCGGTTTGTGCTATCATTATTATCTTTTCGGAGCAAATATTGACATTATGGATGGATGATCCTCTAATTGCAAGTAATAGCTGGTTGATTGTAAGTCTCTTGGTTTTTGGTACAATGTTGAATGGAATTGTATCGTTGCCGGCCAATAGTGCTCCTGCCTTTGGATGGCCATTGTTAATAACTTATACTAATTTAGTACAAGTGTTTTTAATTGTCCCTTTGATTATTTTTATGGTTTATTGGCTTAAAGGTGTAGGTGCTGGAATTGCGTGGATTATAATGAATAGTACTTATGTTGTTTTTATGGTTCCTTTTTTCTTTAAAAGATATTTTTCTGAAGAGAAAAAGGAATGGTATTTAAATGATATAGTATTGCCCGGAATAGTTTCTTTTGCCATTTGTATTATATCGTGGATAATCTATCCAAACTTAGGTTCTCATATTTTTACTTTTATCTGGATTCTGACGACTGGTGTGATTTCATTTATAGCAACAGGCCTATCACTAAGTTGTGTACGTGTTGTCTTAATTAAATATATTTCATCTTTTTTTAATATAAAAATCTTTAGATAAATGAACTTTTTATTTAAAACAAAGATTAATAGACTTAGAGAAATTGGATTTTCCGAATTTTTATTTCATCTTAAATATCGGATAAAATATGCATATAAGATGAAATTTGGTTATTTTGTTCATAAAAGGGCTATACTTGAAAATAAGAAACTAATTATAATAAAAAAGTACGTTGAAATACAAGAGTATGTTGTAATTAAAACTTATAGAAACCGTGTTGAGATTGGGAAGTGTACACAAATTAATCCATTTACTGTTATTTATGGTGGTAATGGTGTTTATATTGGTGATAATGTGATGATTGCACCACATTGCATGATTGCTTCTGGAAACCATGATTATAAGCAACTCGACAAGCCTATGCGACATGCTGGTGATTTGTCAAAAGGGCCAATAGTGATTGAAGATGGTGTTTGGATTGGAGCAAATGCTACAATAACGGACGGTGTTACAATAGGGCATAATGCAGTTGTTTCTGCAAATAGTGTAGTTACTAAAAATGTAGCTCCTTTTGATATTGTTGGGGGAGTGCCGGCAAAAGTTATTTCAAATAGAATAGATGCTTCATTAAATAGAAAGTTAAGTGTTGAAGAAAGGTTAGTGTATATTAATTTATATAAAGAAAAATACGAAATAGATTAATTAAATTATGATTATTATCCAGCAGAACGGTGGTTTGGGGAATCAAATGTTTCAGTATGCTTGCGGGAAAGCTTTAGCTTTTAGACATCAGACTTCATTAATTTTAGATTTGTCTTTTTTGAAAGTAGATGTAGTTATTGAAGGAACAACAAAGCGTTCTTTTGAATTGTTTGATGTATTTAGTATTAATGCAAAGAAAGCCCGAACTGAGGATTTAAAAAAGTTAAAACCAATAGTATATAAAGTTGCTAATGTGTTAGCTTTTAAGTTAGGTTTTAATGGAATTCAAATGTCAAAGTATTTTATAGAAAATAAGTTTTCATATAATTCAAATATTAAAATAGTTGGAAAAGATTGTTTTCTGTCGGGTTATTGGCAGAGTGCAAAATATTTTGATTCTATTGAATCTTTGATTCGTTCTGAGTTTACTTTTTGTAAACAATTAGATGATAAAAATTTAGAAATAGTAGACTTGATAAAAAAAACGAACTCTGTTAGCTTACATATACGAAGAACTGATTTTCAGAATGCTATTTCTAATACTCATGGTGTTTGTTCGTTGGATTATTATGAGAAAGCTGTTAAATTTATTTCAGATAAATTAAGAGATCCTCATTTTTTTGTATTTTCAGATGATATAAATTGGGCGAAAGAAAATTTGATATTGCCATATCAAATTACTTTTATATCTGGAAATAACGGCGGTAAATCTTATATTGATATGCAGTTGATGAGTGTTTGTAAGCATAATATAATAGCCAATAGTAGTTTTAGTTGGTGGGGTGCTTGGTTAAATTCAAATACATGTAAAATTGTCATTGCGCCAAAACAATGGTTTTCTAATGAAATTCTCAATAAACAAACAAATGATTTAATACCAGATGAATGGATAAGAATGTAGTACTGTCTCGACCTGCCATATCGATTATTGTACCAGTTTATAATGTTGAGAAGTTTTTAGAAAGATGTTTAGACTCAATTTTTAAGCAACAATTTTCAAATGTTTTTGAAGTAATTGCTGTAGATGATTGTTCAACAGACAATAGTCTTTATATACTTAAAGAGTATCAAAAGCGCGAAAAAAGACTTATTGTAATAGAACATGAAGTAAATAAAAAGTTGTCTTGTGCGCGTTCAACAGGAATTTGCGTTTCAACTGGTGAGTATATAATGCATGTGGATTCAGATGATTGGTTATTATCTGGTGCTTTAGAGAACTTATACAAAATAGTAAATGCAAATTCAGCTGATGTTGTGGTCTTTAATTATTTGCGCGAAAATAGCTTGGGTGTGCAAACTAAGATTGAACCCATTAAGACGAATAAAGTGGTTTCTGGTAAAAAAGAGGTTTTAAATTTGTTTGAAGGGGCTTGCTGGAATAAAATTGTTAAAAGAGAATTGTTAGATGATATTATTTATGGTAACGTTGGATTGAATTCCGAGGAAGATTTAGTATATTCTATTGAAATTCTTTTGAAATCAAAGGCTATATATCTTTCTAAAGCAATTCATTATGTTTATTTCGATAATTCAAGTTCTATAACAACTACAATAAGTCCAGTTAATTACTTGAGACATCAAGATGTTGTTTTAAGCCAATTAGAATTAATCTTTTTAAAATATAAGCCAGAGCAATATTTTCTTGATTATTTTCTTGACTATTTTGAAAAATGGATTTATTTATCAATAGCAAAAATGCATTTTTGGAATAAAGAAGATTCCAGAGTAGTATATGATTTATTAGAGGATTTTCAAAAAACAGCTATTATTTCAAAATCAAGAATTCATATATTGAAATTTGCTATAGATAATAAGATAAAATGTTTGCTAGAAGTAAAAAAGAGATTTGGGCTTAAAACGGCTTTATCTATATATTTGAAATCACTTAACAATTAAATGTTTTTATAGAAATAAATTAAGTATGTGTGGATTAAGTGGATTTGTAGATTTTACGAAGAAAAGTGATATTGAAATTTTGAGCGAAATGGTATCTACATTGACACATAGAGGGCCTGATGATAGTGGAGGGGAACTCTATGATTTAGAGTCTGTAAATGTGGGTTTTGGGCATAATAGATTATCAATTATAGATCTTTCTAAAGCGGGGCATCAACCCATGAATTATGACAAATATAGTATACTCTTAAATGGTGAAATATATAATTACTCAGAAATTAAGAATGAGTTAATTATATTAGGGCATAAATTTGTATCTGAAACTGATACTGAAGTGGTTTTGCATGCTTTTGCCGAATGGGGCGAAAATTGTGTGAAAAAGTTTATCGGGATGTTCGCATTTGTCATATTAGATAGAAATTTAAATGAATTAACTATAATAAGAGATAGGGCAGGTGTTAAGCCATTATACTATTACTGGGAAAATGACTTGTTACTATTTGCTTCTGAATTAAAAGCCTTCCATAAACATCCTAGTTTTATTAAAAAAATCAACAAAAATGCTGTATTTCAATATTTTGATTTTGGGTTTATTCCCGCACCCAATTGCATTTTTGAGAATTGTAAAAAACTGAATCCAGGACATATACTTAAATTGAATCTGGAATCTAAGAGTATTAAGATTGATAAATACTGGAATGTTGTCGATGCTTATTTCTTGCCAAAATCGAATGTTTCTTATGAAGTAGCTTCAGACGAATTGGAAAAGTTAATTCAGTCTGCCTGTGAATATAGAATGGTAGCCGATGTGCCTGTAGGTGTTTTTTTGAGCGGTGGAGTTGATTCATCATTAGTCACAGCGATATTGCAGAAAAACAGGAGAGATACAAAATTAAAAACATTTACAATTGGTTTTGCAGATGGAACAGATGAAGTCCCTTTTGCAAAAGAGATTGCTAAGCATTTAGGTACAGATCATACAGATTATTATTGTACAACTAAAGAAGCACAGGATATTATTCCAACTCTCCCATTTTATTATGACGAACCTTTTGCAGATAGTTCAGCCATACCAACCATTTTGGTTAGTAAATTAGCAAGAAATGATGTTACTGTAGCTTTGTCTGCGGACGGTGGTGATGAAATATTTGGTGGATATACTTATTACAATACCTATCTAAGTAATATTAAAACACTTTCAAAATTACCTAAATTTTTATTCAAAATTTCAGGTAAGACTTTAAAGTTTTTGAGTTTTTTTCTTAAAGATTTTAAACTGAAAAGAAAGTTTATTGCTATCTCGGATGTTTTACAACAGGGTAAGAATAATCTTGCGCAAAATTTACAAAAAAGTTATTTTTTAATTGAGAAGAGTCAAGTTAACGAATTGTTGAACTTTCAAAGAAATGAGGAGAAATTAATTTTTGACCTTGATTTTTCAAAGTGTAATGATAATTTATCGGCGGCGCTAGCAATTGATTATTCATTTTATATGCAGAATGATATATTAACAAAAGTGGATAGAGCGACAATGGCAGTTGCTTTAGAAGGACGTGAACCTTTTTTAGATCATAGAATAATAGAATATGTAGCCCAGTTACCTTCTGATTTTAAAATAAAAAATACTCAAAAAAGAATTCTGAAAGATATCCTTTATAGGTATATCCCTAAAAATTTAATGGATCGCCCTAAAAATGGTTTTGTTATTCCAATAGATTCTTGGCTTAAAAAAGATTTGGCATTTTTATTAGATGAGAACCTAAATGAACATCGTTTATCTGAAGTAGGTATATTTAACATTGAATATGTAAAGAGATTAAGGATTGATTTTGATAAAAATAAATTAGAAAATTCAACCATGATATGGAAGTTGCTTCAATTTCAATTATGGTATAAAGAATGGATGGTTTAATTTAATGACTATGATAAAGAATAAAGTTGACTATTTAAATTATATTGAAGCCGATAGGATAGCATTAGGAAGGGAGAATTTTAATTTTAAGATGAAATTAAAAAAATTAGTTTATCCCGATTATATTTGGAATTTTCAACTTCTTTTGAGGAAAACTGAATATTATAGAAATACAAAGAGAAATAATTTAATCAAAAAAATTTATTATGTTTTTTTGAAAATTAAATTGTTGCGTATTTCTGTTAAATTAGGGTTCTCTATACCAGAAAATGTATTTGGTCCTGGTTTATCAATAGTTCATTACGGAACTATTGTTGTCAATGCTAATACTAAAGTTGGGGCAAATTGTCGCATTCATGCTGATACAAATATTGGTGAATCTGGGGGTATGTCTGGTGCTCCAAAAATTGGAGATAACGTTTATTTGGCTCCTGGAGTGAAAATTTATGGTAACATTACAATAGCAAATAATACTGCCATAGCAGCAAACGCTTGTGTTAATAGTTCATTTGATATTGAAAATACACTTATTGGGGGTATTCCAGCAAGGGTCATAAAGAATATAGAAATAAAACAAATTATAAAGCATATTTAGATTTACTATTGTTAATATCAGTAAAATAAAAGATGTTTCAATCTATCGCGCCATTAGGAATTTAAATAATCAAAGTCTTAAAAATGGGATTTATTAAAAGGGCACAAAAATTTTCAATTTTTTTACTGATTTTTTCTTTGAATTTTGAATCAATTGATTTGTTTTATTTGGGGATTAGTTATTTAGCAACAAAGATTTCAATTTCATTATTGCTTTTTTTTTCGTTATTAAATTTCAAAGAATCATTTACTTTCAAAGTTTACCCAAAGTATATTAAAGTCGTGAGTTTTTATTTTTTCATACTTACAGTTAATAATTTTATTAATCGTGGTGATGGCTATAATAATATTATTGATATACCATTTTTTCTGAATTTATTAGTATTTATTATTTTATGTAATTATACAATGGTCGATAAAAAAATATTATTAAAAGGCTTGGTTGTTTTATCTTTAAGTTCTTTTTTTCTCGCAATGTTATATTTTTCTGGGTTTGCAGTGGAAGGAGAAGGAGAATTGGAAGGAAGGTCTTCTATTTTTGGAATGAACCAAAATCATTTAGGTGTTACTTTATGTATATCTATTTTTGTCTTGCTTTCAGTGGTATTTGAAAATAAACTTGAATTAAATAAGAATAGGTCATTGTTTTTAATACCAATTCCCTTTTTGCTTGTTTTTATGCTTGGTACAGGTTCACGTGTTGCTTTTATAAGCTTAGTATTAGGTGTTTTTTCTTTACTTTTCCTTAATAGATCACTTAATACTACAAAGAAGTACTTGATTGCAACAATATCTTTGTTTTTTTTATTAATGCTATGGGCGGTTTTCTTAAAAAATACTTTAGTCGTAGGAAGATTGTTTGATTCAATTAGTGAGGGTGATCTTTCAAGTAGAGATTTAATTTGGCTGTCTATCTACGATGTTATTGTTAATAATGCTATAATTGGGATCGGTGAAACTGGTTACGGTGCAAAGATGATGGCTTGGGCAGATAATGTTCCGAGTCCCCACAATGTATTTATCGAAGTGATTTGCTATACAGGATTAGTAGGTCTCATTGTCTTTATTGTTTTTTTGAAGAGAATCTACTATAAAGCAAAAGAAATGAATGTAAAAGGAAAAGAGCTGTTGCCAATTATTTTATTAATTCCTTTTTTTGGGAATCTTCTGTCTGGGCAATTATTTGATATGAAACAGTATTGGGTTTTATTAGCATTTATAGCGAGTGATTCTTATAATGAGAATAATGTGGATGATATAAAAATAGTTTATAATGAGTGATTTATTAAAAGAAAAAAAAATAAAAGTCTTTATTTTTATTGATAGTTACCGAATTGGAGGAATGCACAGACAAATGCTTTATTTAGTTGATGGCATTGACAAAAATAAGTTTGAACCAATTGTTTGCGTGTCAATCGATACAGGGGGCTTGAAAGAGAGTTTTCAAAATACAGGTTGTAAACTAATAAATTTGGGATGGAAAGGGAGGTTTGATTTGGGAATGATTCTTCGTTTGTCAAAAGTTCTTAAAAAAGAGTTGCCAGATATAGTTTTTATTACTGAAGCCCAAAATTTAGTTTTTTTTCGAATTGCGAAATTATTTTGGAGAAAAAGGGTGGTCCAAATTGGCTCTTTTAGAGCACTCTCTTTTTGGTTAGGGCATGATAAGAAAAAACTGCATTTTATTGACAATATATTTTCAAAATGGCTATATAACACTTCAGATTATGTAACTGCAAATTCAAATGCTTTAAATGATCATTATTCAAGTATTGTTCAAATAAAAAAAAATAAACCAATTAATACTATTTATAACGGAAGTAATTTTGATTTTAAAATAACTAAGACAAAATTTGAAATAAGAAATGAACTGAATATTTCTTTAGAAGATAAGGTTGTTATTATGATTGCGAGATTAGATCCCTGGAAAGATTTCGATACGTTATTTGTTGCAGCAAAAAAAGTTCTAAAAGAGAAAAATGATGTTAAATTTATTTTAGTTGGTGATGGAGCATTAAAAGAAGAATTATCTAATAGAATTATAAAAGATGATTTGGCGGAGAAAGTACTTTTATTAGGTGAAAAGAAAGATGTATTTAATTATTTGTCTGCATCAGATATTTCAATATTATCTACTAATGGGGAGGGTTTTTCCAATTCAATTTTAGAGTCTATGGCTTTTTCTAAGCCTGTTATTGCTACTAGTGTTGGGGGTAATATTGAATTAATAGGTGAATCTGAAGAATTTGGTCTTTTAGTCCCTCCTAAATCAAGTAAAAAATTATATGATGCTATTATTATGTTGTTAAGTAATGAAAAAAAGTGTTTGGAGATGGGTGTTGTTGGAATGGAGAGAATACATGAATTATGTAATATTAGAAAGTATATAGGGGCATATGAGAAAGTTTTTATAACATGTGTTCAAAATAAAGTTTAATTTAAAATTATAAGAGTTAGTTTTCATGAAAAAAATTAAAATTCTTGTTGATGGTCGTTGGTTTGATTCTTATTATTCAGGTGTATCTACTTATATTAAGGGGTTATATAATGATTTGTCAAAGGATCAAAATTTTGAAATAACTATAATAGGAAGTAATATAGCTAAGTTAAAAGAAGAATTTCCTAAAAATATTAAATTTATTCAGTTAAACAGTAGATTTAATTTGAAGCGATTATATTATGATATTCCTAAAATAATAAAAGAGAATAATTTTGATTATGCACACTTTCAATATATCTGTCCTATTTCAAAACCATGTAGGTTTATAGTAACTCTTCATGATTTATTGTTTCTTGAATATAAGAAATCCTTTCCGTTAACATTTATACTAAAAAACAGCTTTTTGTTTTATATTTCTTCATTAAGAGCAGATATGATATTGACAGTGTCAGAATATTCAAAAAAGCAGATTATAAAAATTTTTAGAACATGCCCCAATAAAATATATATAACGCCAAATGGAATTTTGAGTAAATTTTGTGAAGAAGTTAAAAGCAATGATATAAAAACAAAATATAACATAGGGGAATATATTCTATATGTGAGTAGGCTTGAACCTAGGAAAAATCATTTAGGTTTAATTAAATCATTTGTAGAATTGGAGTTATATAATAATTATCAATTAGTATTAATTGGTAAAAAGACTATTTCGAATGTTAACTTAGATAAATATATTAATAGTTTAAGTGATACTATTAAAAGTAAAATTGTTTTTATTGAAAATACATCTGAAGAGGATTTACATGGATTTTATTCTAATGCTTCATTATTTGCTTATCCATCTTTATCTGAGGGATTTGGAATACCACCTATTGAAGCAATTTCTTGTGGCACAAAAACAATTTGCTCGAATGCAACAGCTTTAATTGATTTTGATTTTTTGTCAACTTATCAGTTCAACCCAAATAATTTAAATGAATTGAAAGATAAAATCATATTTGCTTTAAACGATAAATCTTACCCTATAGATGATTATAAATCAATTATTAATGAGAGATATAATTGGAGTAATATTAGTAATTCTTATAAACTGTTATTAACTAATGATTTTAACCGACATATAAAATGAAAATAAAATATATTATCATAGGATTTTTATCAGGAATTCTTCAAAAGATTAGATTTTTTAAATTAAGATTTTTAGGATATAAAAATATTAGTTCTAACGCGATAATCGAAAGTAATCTGAATTTAGACAGGGTTTTTCCTGCAGGTATCCATATTGGAGAGAACACTCTTATTGCTAGTCATACAACCATATTGTGTCATGAGCATGTAAAGAGAGATGAGAAAAATAGTAAAAACCCATGGGTTACTAATACATACATTGGGAGAAATTCTTTCATTGGCGTGGGGTGTATGATTTTACCGGGTGTAAAAATAGGAGACGAAGTAATAATAGGTGCAGCATCTGTTGTTACAAAAGATGTACCTTCAAATTCAATAGCAGTTGGTAATCCAGCTAGAGTAATTAAGACTAACATTAAAATGAACGATAAGGCTGTTCTTGTACAATAAATATGAAAAAAAAGATTGCAATAGTTGGAACAAACGGCGTTCCTTCGAAATATGGAGGATTTGAAACCCTAGTGGAATATTTAGTGAGGTATTTAGCAAAGGATTACGAAATAACAGTTTTTTGTTCAACCAATTTAGTTGCCGAAAAAATTGAGACATATCAGGGGGTTAAATTAGAATACATTAATTTAAATGCCAACGGATGGCAGAGTATAATTTATGATATTGTTTCGATTTTTAAATCATATAAGAAATTTGACAAAGTTTTAGTTTTAGGGTGTTCAGGAAGTATTATAATGCCTTTTTTCATTGGATATAGATCTAAATTTATAATGAATTTGGGTGGTTTGGATTGGAAAAGATCTAAGTGGGGATACTTTACCCAAAAGTTTTTAAAATTTTCTGAATTTATGGCTATTAAATATTCGGGGTATATCGTTTCGGATAATCAGGGTATTAAAGAATATATATTGCAGGAATATAAGAGGGATAGTACTCTAATAGCTTATGGAGGAGATCATGCTTCGAAAGAGGAAATAAGGGATTTAAATATTGAAAAGTATCCCTTTCTCAAAAAATCATATGCATTTACTGTCGCAAGAATTCAGCCAGATAACAATATTGATATGTTGTTGGATTCATTTACCGCTGAGTCTCCATATCCTTTAGTTTTTGTAGGGAACTGGAATTACAGTTCTTATGGGATTAAAACAAAAAATAAGTATATGAACCATCCTAATCTGATTCTTCTAGATGCAATTTATGATCAAAAAGAACTTAATGTTTTACGTTCCAATTGTAAGTTGTATTTGCATGGACATTCTGCTGGTGGAACTAATCCAGCCTTAGTGGAAGCAATGAATCTTGGACTTCCGATATTGGCCCATAGTTCTATTTTTAATAAACATACAACCAATTTCGAAGCTGAATATTTTAGTGATTCGAAGGAACTTTTTGATAAAATTAGTGATTTATCTGATAGTGATTTATTAAGTATGGGTATAAAAATGTCTGAAATTGCGAAGATTAACTATAAATGGGAATTTATCGGAAATGGATATGCAAAAGTGTTTGAAATTTGAAAAAAATAAACAATTAAAATAAATTTATATGCCCAAAATTAATATAGGAATTATAGGCGCAGGGAGAATGGGAGTAACTCATTACTCAATTATTAATTCTAATCCAAACATTGAAATTGTAGCTGTTGCAGATCCTTCAGCTGTGACTACTGTTATGTTAGAAAAATATTTGAAAATACAAACTTTTAAAGATTATAAGGAAATGTTGCAACAAGTAAAGTTAGATGCTTTACTTGTTTGTACTCCACCGTTTTTAAATGTTGAGATATTAGAGGAAGCAGCGAAACTTGAGCTTCACGTTTTTTGTGAAAAACCATTTACTTTAAATCCCGTAGACGCAAAGAAGCTTGCAGATTTATTTGAAAGTAAAAATTTGATTAATCAAGTAGGATATGTAAATAGATTTAACGATGTCTTCATTAAAGTTAAAGAATTAATTGATGCAAATGTTATTGGGAAAGTAATAAGATTTAAAACAGAAATGTATAGCAGAACGATAACACAACCTGATGATGGGGCTGGATGGAGATCCACTCATGCAAATGGTGGAGGAGCTTTGTTTGAAATGGGGGCACATTCAATAGATTTAATTAATTATATATTAGGAAAACCAGACACGGTAGCGGGCTCAGTTTTGACAAATGTCTATTCGAAAAATGTTGAAGACATTGTTTCGACTACATTATTGTATGAAAATGGATTAGCTGGTACTATGTATGTAAATTGGAGTGATGATAGTTATCGCAAGCCAACTAATAAAATTGAATTTTTTGGTGAAGATGGAAAAATTTTAGCTGATCAACATGGTTTTAAAATTTATCTAAAAAAAGCGAATAAAGAGTTGTCTTATAGAGTAGGGTGGAATACCTTTTATATAACAGATATTTTCAAGAGTGTGCCATTTTATGTTAGAGGAAATGAGTTTACAAGTCAATTGTATCATTTTGTAGATTGTATAGAAAGAAATGAAAAGTCGACAATATGTTCTTTTAGAGATGGTTATGATACACTTTCTATAGTAGAAGATATTTTTAATGATTCTGATAGAAATAAATAGAAAGTTATGGAAGTTTTTGATAAAGTAGTTTTTGGTGATAACCAATTTTTTGGTATAAATCACATGTCACAAGAAAAAGCGCAACAATTAGCTGAGCAATTTTATGACATAAATAATATTTATAGTGTTTATGAATCAGCATTCAAGGCTGGTATTAATGGGATAATGTTAAATAGTAATGAAAGAGCGGTAGATATTTGTAATCATTTTAGAAATAATCCTGAGAAGTATGGTCACATTAATTGGTATCCATCTATACCTTATCCGCATAAATATGTTAATCTTATTGCTGAGAAAGGACTTATGCCAGCAATTAATTCTATTTTATTTAAAGAGAATTCTGTAGCGGGAATTCTTGGTATGATGGCGCAGGGAGGTGCAGCAATTATCACAAAAGATCTTATTTCGATGATGAAGATGTTGGTTGATATAGAGATGAAGATGTTTAAAGGCTTGAATTTGAAGGTTGTTTTTTTACAAAATATTGTCACGGATTTAATTTTGGGATTTGGGATAAAAGAGGTTTTTCAGGAATATTGTAAGCATATAAAGAAAAAATACAATGCAACACCTGGATTGATTACTCAGAATATGCCTGAATTGAGAAGTAAGCTTATTGAATGGGGTATTGAAGAAGTTGTTCTCTGTAGTTCGTTTAATAAAATAGGTTATTTAATGTCACCTGATTTGCAATCATATATTGATGCAGCAAAGACTAATGATCCAACAAAATATCAACTTTGGGCTATGTCAACTTTGGCATCAGGCGCTATTCCTCCTAAAGAGGCATATGATTTTATCAATAATCAGAATGTACAAACGGTCGTTTTTGGAGCATCTTCAAGTAAGCATATAGAACAAACTGTAAGTTTAATCAATCTATAATAAAATTAGATTTTGCTTAATTACGTTGGGCCAATAAAAAATGATGGGACTATGAATGTTTTGATTTCCGGGATGAGTGGTTTTGTTGGGAAAAATTTAGAATTATATTTAAAAAAAAATGCAATAGTTAAATCACTTAGTATTCGTTATAAACCTAATCAACGATTTGAAATAAAAAATGATGCAATAATCCATTTAGCAGGCAAAGCCCACGATTTAAAAAAAGTTTCTAATCCTCAAGATTATTATGATGCTAATTTTGAATTAACCAAGCAATTATTTGATGCTTTTTTACAGTCAAATGCAACGGTATTTATTTTTATGAGTACTGTAAAAGCGGTTGCCGATAAGGTGAATGGAGCACTGAAAGAAGAAGATGTTCCAGATCCCAAAACCCATTATGGTAAAGCTAAATATCAAGCTGAACAATATATATTATCAAAAGAATTACCATTGGAGAAGCGGGTTTATATTTTGAGACCTTGTATGATACATGGTCCTAGTAATAAAGGTAATCTAAATTTGCTTTATAAATTAGTAGCTAAAGGTTTTCCTTGGCCATTAGGTGCTTTTGAAAATAAGCGCTCATTTTTAACTGTTGAAAATCTTTGTTTTATAATTAAAGAGTTATTGGAAAATAAAGATGTTGCCAGTGGGGTTTATCATCTAGCAGATGATGAATCATTATCAACTAATGAATTGATTGAATTAATAGCTAATAATTTAGAGAGAAAAAGTGTTATTTGGAAGATACCATCAGTTTTAGTTGTAGGTATTGCTAAATTAGGCGATTATTTATATCTGCCGTTAAATTCAGAAAGATTGCATAAATTGACTGAAAGTTACCTAGTCAGTAATGCAAAAATTAAAAAAGCAATACGGAAAGAGCTACCAGTTTCTGCAAAACAAGGACTCATTAAAACAATTAAATCCTTTAAAATAATTAAAAATTAAAGGCATCTTCTTTCCAAGAATATTAAATGCTGTAAGTGGATTAAAATATAATTTTACAGAAAGCTGAGGAAGGATTTTTCAAGCTGTAATGGCAAAATCTATGTAAATTGGCTTTAATTCCACAATTCGAATTGATAAAAATGATTATCAGGAAATAAAAGATTTAGGAATTAAAAAGTAAAAAAGTATTAAGGAGGTATGGATTGAGAATAGTTGAAGGTTTGGTAATTAATTTAGATTTAATAATTTACTTTTAAGAATATTATGAATATAGAAAAAACACCAATTCAAGATTTGGTAATCATAAACCCGACTGTTTTTGAAGACAGCAGAGGATATTTTTTTGAAGCTTATAATAAAGCTAAGTTCCTTGAAAACGGAATTGCTTATGAGTTTATTCAAGACAATCAATCGTTTTCCAAAAGAGGAGTTGTTCGTGGATTGCATTTGCAGATTAATCCTTTTGCGCAAGCGAAATTAGTAAGAGTATTGCAGGGAGAAATACTGGATGTAGCTGTAGATTTGCGTAAAAATTCACCAACTTACGGAGAGCATGTTAGTGTTGTATTAAGTGCAACAAATAAAAAACAATTAATGGTGCCTCATGGTTTTGCCCATGGATTTTCAGTTTTAAGCGAAACAGCATCTGTGCTTTATAAAGTAGATCAATTATACCATAAAGAAAGTGAAAGAGGAATCCGTTATGATGATCCTACTTTGGCAATTGATTGGCAATTGGGTACTGAAGAGATTATCGTTTCGGATAAGGATATTATTTTACCAAGTTTTAATGAAATAGATTGGAGTTTTGAATAATAAGATACTAATTACTGGTGCCAATGGGCAATTGGGTTCTGAATTGAAAGTCTTATCAAAATATTTCAGCCAATTTGAATGGGTTTTTACCGATAGAGAGGAGCTGGATTTATGTGATTTAGAGAATTTGACTTCTGAATTGTCTAAAATCAATCCGCAATTTATTGTTAATTGTGCTGCACATACTGCAGTGGATAGAGCTGAAACTGAGATTGAGTTATCGGATGTTTTAAATCATCAAGCTGTTGGAATAATGGCAAGATGGTGTCAGGCTAATGACGGCAAGTTCATACATGTTTCTACGGATTATGTATTTGACGGCACAGCTTCTAATGCATTAACAGAATCGGCATCAACAGGACCTATCAATGTGTATGGCGTGACTAAATTAGCTGGAGAAAAAGCCTGTATAGAAGAAAATCCATCAGCAATTATTATTAGAACTTCATGGGTATACTCTAGTTTTGGAGCAAATTTTGTAAAAACGATGTCTCGCTTAATGCAGGAAAGAGATAGCTTGAATGTTGTTAATGATCAAATAGGAAGTCCTACATATGCCGCCGATTTAGCGAAAGCCATTCTTACTATTTTAATTCATCCAAAATGGCAATCTGGCATTTATAATTTTTCAAACGAAGGAGAAATTAGTTGGTATGAATTTGCTTTGTCTATTCAAGAGATTGGTGGATTTGATTGTTTGGTTTCGGGTATTCCCAGTAGTGCTTATCCAACGCCCGCAAAACGCCCGCAATATTCATTGTTAGATAAAACTAAAATTAAAAATACATTTGGAGTTGTTGTTCCTAATTATAAAGAAAGCCTAGCTCGATGTATGGAATTATTGAAAGGAGCTTAATTTTATATTAACTGCTCGTACGATTTTTACTCCGTAAATAAAAACTTAAAAAAATGAAAGGAATAATACTCGCCGGTGGATCTGGTACCCGTTTGCATCCATTAACGCTTGCCATGAGCAAGCAGATGATGCCGGTTTATGATAAACCAATGATTTATTATCCGTTATCAACTTTGATGATGGCAGGAATTCATGAAATATTGATTATTTCGACACCACATGATTTGCCGAATTTCAAAAAATTGTTAGGTGACGGATCTGCAATTGGCTGTCAATTCAGTTATGCGGAGCAAGCGATTCCAAATGGATTGGCTCAAGCTTTTGTGATTGGAGAGGAATTTATTGGTTCAGATTCTGTTGCTTTAGTTTTAGGGGATAATATTTTCTTTGGAGCCAATATGCATGAATTATTGCAGTCTAATACAAAACCTGAAGGCGGTGTTGTTTTTGCCTACCATGTTTCGGATCCGGAACGTTACGGTGTGGTTGAATTTGATAAAAATCTGAAAGCACTTTCTATTGAAGAAAAACCATTAGAGCCTAAATCTAATTTTGCAGTTCCAGGATTATATTTTTATGATAATTCTGTGGTGGAAATAGCCAAAAATATAAAGCCAAGTGCTAGAGGGGAATATGAAATTACAGATGTAAACAAAGTGTATTTAGAAAAGGGAGCCTTAAAAGTTGGAATTTTGAGTAGGGGTACCGCTTGGTTGGACACAGGAACTTTCAATAGTTTGATGCAGGCTGGGCAGTTTGTGCAGGTTTTAGAAGAACGTCAAGGTCTAAAAGTTGGCTGTATTGAAGAAATAGCATGGAGGCAAGGATTTATAACCGATCAGCAATTAAAAGATTTGGCGACTCCTTTAAAAAAATCAGGTTATGGTGAATATTTGCTTGGACTTTTGAAACATAAATTATAATTAATTGTTTGCTGAATTTTTTAGGATTTCTAGAAATTAAAAGCAGACATCTGAAAGTTAACAACAGATAATAGTATACATGATTTACATTGCTTTATTTTTTCTATTTATTGGAATTGAATTAATTTATTTTAAAGTTGCTGATTATTTCAATATAATAGATAAACCTAATAGCCGTTCCTCACATACTTCAATTACTTTGAGAGGCGGAGGGATTATTTTTCCTTTAGCCATTCTGGTTGCTTGCATACTAGGATATATTTCTTTAGCAATAACATTAGCGGTAGTTTTGGTAGCGATTGTCAGTTTTATTGATGATATAAAGCCTTTGTCTCAATTACCTCGATTTGTTGCTCATGCAGTGGCTATTAGTTTAGTTTTTTATGATTTGGGATTATTTACTCAAGCGATTTGGGTTTTACCTATAATTTTTGTTTTGTTGATAGGTTGGGTGAATGTTTTTAATTTTATGGATGGTATTAATGGAATTACTGTTTTGTATGCACTTGTTGCTATTTTAAGTTTTTCTTTTTTAGAAATTAATAAGGACAGTTTACCATTATTGATCACTATGGGATTGTCCTGTCTTGTATTTGGGTTTTTTAATGTCAGAAAAAAAGCCAAAACATTTGCTGGTGATGTTGGAAGTATTAGCATGGCTTTGTTTTTGGGTTATTTTATGCTGAAAACAATTTTAGATTCTGGTCAGATTGGATATGTTTTGTTTATGTCTGTATATGGCATTGATGCAGGAGTTACCATTTTTGCCCGTATTAAAAAGAAAGAAAATATTTTTCAGCCCCACAGATCACATTTGTATCAATATTTGGCAAATGAACTAGGGTATTCTCATCTTGTCGTATCCCTTTTGTACTCAGGAATACAATTGTTAATCAATATATTGATATTTTATTTGCAACAAATGGGAGAATTATCGCTTCCAATTATTGTTTCTTTTTTACTATTTCAAATCTTGTTTTATCTATGGATTAGAAATAGAGTTATTCAAAAAATTACTTTAGGAATGATTTAATGATTATTGTAACAATTAAAGCATATCCTTTTTTAAAATTAGTTTCCATTGCAACCGACAATAAAGCGATTTTTTGATATTTTATTTGCTACGCTGGCTCTTATTTTCTTTTTTTGGTTACTGCTTCTTGCTTGGTTTATAGCAATTATTGATACTCGAACTAATGGGATATTTACTCAAGTTCGTATTGGTCAATATGGAAAACAATTCAAAATTTATAAACTAAGAACTATGCAAGTAGATCATGCTGAAGGGGTACAACTATCTAAACTTGGGCAATTACTTCGAGATTTTAAATTAGATGAGCTACCCCAGCTTATTAACGTRTTGAGAGGTGAAATGAGTATTGTGGGGCCAAGACCTGATGTTGAGGGGTATTATGATTTATTGGAAGGAGAAAGCCGAAAAATTCTTGAATTAAAACCAGGATTAACTAGCTTAGCCTCTTTAAAATATTATGATGAACATGCATTGTTAAATAAACAAGTTAATTCTTTGGCTTATAATGATAATGTTATTTTTCCAGATAAAATAAGAATGAATTTGGAGTATTATGAGCATCAAAGTTTTTACAGTGATTTAAAAATTATTGTTGTGACATGTAAATTAATTTTTAAAAGAATATTTTTTTAATAATTAATTTTATTTTTTGGAAGGTCGAGCCATAAAACAGAGTACTAGTTGATTTTCAAAGTCCTATGTTCCCCTTTGTATTAATTGCTTGTGAAGAGTTATTTAGTTTATTTTACTAAGAAAAATAAGTTGTATTTTTGTAGTCATTAATAGATATTTTAGAAATTAAAAAATATATGATATGTCAAAAAATTCCATGGATACTGGATTTTTTTCTAGGGATAATTTGAAATTTACTATACGTAATTTAAGTTATTTGCCAAGGTGGATCATTGTGATGATTGATATTGCAGTTTTGACAATAACTTTTTTCTTCACTTTGCTAATTTTTAGAGGGACTGGCTTAAAATACATCAATACAGCTCATGATGTTTTTTTTACGGTTTGTTTTTTTGCATGTAATATTTTCTTTTTTTGGTTGTTCAGAACTTATTCAGGGATAATTAGGCATTCATCTTATAACGATGCAGTGAAGCTGTTGTTTTCGCAAATGTCAGTTTTGGTAGTGTTCTTGTTTTTTAATTTTACCTATGAATTATTATATAGTGAAAGAGTTTTTTTAACAACTGCTCTCTTTATCAATGTTTTGCTATCATTTTGCGGCTTGTTTTTATATCGCGTAGTTGTTAAACAGACTTTTGAATTGTATTTGTCTGATAAAAATGCAACTAAATTAATAAGAACAGTTATTTATGGAACGGATGCTAATGCAATCTCTGTGGCCAATGCCTTGAAATTTGAAACACCTAGCCGTTTTAAAATAGTAGGTTTTGTTGACAGAAACAATCAAAATGCTTCGAAAAGGATGTTGGATCTCCCAATATTAATCCAAAGAAAAAAATTACCTTCTTTAATGCKGTCTGTAGGAGCTGAGGCAGTTATTATGGCAGATAAAAGTATAGGTAAAGATGAACAATTGATTATTGTGGATCAATGTTTGGAATTTAATTACAGAGTTTATACCGTTCCTTTGATTTCTGATTGGGAAAATCAGAAAGAAATTTCTCAAAAAGTAAAAAACATTCAAATTGAAGATTTGCTAGAGAGAAAAGCAATAGTTTTGGATAAAAAATCTATTTCAAGACAATTAAAAGAAAAGACGGTTTTGATTACGGGAGCCGCAGGTTCTATTGGAAGTGAAATTGTTAGACAAGTTTTGCTATTCAATCCTCATAGAGTAATTGTTTTAGATCAAGCCGAAACTCCTTTGCATCATTTGAGCCTTGAATTGGAACAAAAATTCTCGAAATCAAAAGTTGAATATATTATTGCAGATGTTAGGAATAAAGAAGCTATGGATAAGGTTTTTAAAAGATTTAAGCCCCAAGTAGTGTATCATGCAGCAGCTTATAAGCATGTACCGCTAATGGAGGAAAACCCATCGCAAGCTATTTTGACTAACATACTGGGAACTAAAAATTTAGCCGATTTATCCTGTGCGTATCATGTTAAAAAATTTGTAATGGTTTCTACAGATAAAGCGGTAAACCCGAGCAATGTTATGGGAGCTAGTAAAAGGATTGCAGAAAAATATGTACAGTCTCTGCAAATAAAGCACCAAAAAGAGAACAAGGAAAATGCTACCAAATTCATAACTACTCGTTTTGGAAATGTTTTAGGATCCAATGGATCGGTAGTTCCATTGTTTACAAAACAAATTGCTAATGGAGGGCCACTTACAATTACTCATCCCGATATTATTCGTTATTTTATGACTATTCCAGAAGCTTGTCAGTTAGTACTTGAAGCTGGTGCGATGGGAAATGGAGGAGAAATTTATATTTTTGACATGGGTAAACCAGTCCGTATTTTAGATCTGGCCAAAAAAATGATCAAGTTAGCTGGATTTATCCCCGATAGAGAAATTAAAATAGAGATAGTAGGATTGCGTCCAGGGGAGAAGCTGTATGAGGAGTTATTGAATGATACAGCAAAGACAGTACCTACTTATCATGAAAAAATAATGATTGCCCAAGAAATTCAAGATGAATTTGAAAACTTGCACGTCGACATTAATGAATTGATAGGGATAGCAAGTTTTTTTGACAATGATGATATTGTGTCAAAAATGAAAGTCATCGTTCCTGAGTTTAAGAGTATGAATTCAACTTTTGAGATTTTGGATAAATAATGTTTAAATAAATACTAATAGAAAAGGTTTACAAGATTATTCTTGTGAGCCTTTTTTGATTACGATAGAATTTAAGATTACGAAAAAGAACAATATCTTTTTTAAATTGTACTTTTGTGCTGAGAAATAGTAATAAGAATGTTATAATTTTAATTTTTTACGGTTTATATTAATGTATACTAAAACTACTTCAAATACCGATTGGTTATTTGAAATAACTCCAAAAAACAAATTTTTCACATTAAACCTTAAAGAAGTTTGGCAATATAGAGATTTGCTGATGCTTTTTGTAAAACGAGATGTAATTACGGTTTATAAGCAAACAGTTTTGGGACCTTTATGGTACTTAATCCAGCCTTTATTTACTTCTGTTACATTTACTATTATTTTTAATAATGTAGCTGGAATTGATACTGGAATGGTGCCTCCATTTCTTTTTAATTTGGCTGGAATTACCGTTTGGAATTATTTTACCGCTTGCTTGAATGGCACTTCAAATACATTTGCAAGCAATGCCGGGATTTTTGGAAAAGTTTATTTCCCCAGAATTATAACACCGTTGTCTATTGTAATTTCTAATTTGATAAAATTTGGAATTCAGTTTTTAATTTTTGTAGCTTTTTATGTATATTATTACACACAAGGAGCAAATTTAAGAGTAAATGTTTTGGTTCTGTTTTTTCCAATTTTGATTGTAATGATGGGTATTTTGGGATTAGGATTAGGGATGTTAATATCTTCATTAGTAACCAAATACCGTGATTTTAGTAATTTAATTGGTTTTGGAGTACAATTGTTAATGTATTTATCGGCAGTGATGTATCCAATGGAATTGATAAAACAGAAAATACCTGAATATGGCTGGTTGGTGCAATATAATCCATTGGCGTATTTAATTGAAACGTCTCGTTATATGTTGTTAGGAGTGGGGAGTATTTCTTTTTGGGGATTGATTTATACAATGGGTGTAACTATAATAGTCTTTTTTATAGGTTTATTAATTTTTAATAAAACTGAGAAGAGTTTTATCGATACGGTGTAATTTGTGTAATGGTATTCAGTTCTGATAGAATTTAATTAAAATAATGAGTAAAGATATAATTTTAAAAGTCGAAAATATCTCCAAACAATACCGTTTGGGGCTAGTGGGTACAGGAACATTGAGTCATGATTTGAATCGGTTGTGGCATACTATTCGGGGAAAAGAAGATCCTTATTTGAAAATTGGAGAAGTTAATGATCGTTCCACTAAAGGGACGTCCGACTATGTTTGGGCTTTACAAGATGTTAATTTCGAAGTGGAACGTGGTGAGGTGTTGGGTATTATTGGTAAGAATGGTGCAGGTAAATCGACTTTACTCAAAATTTTATCGCGAGTGACAGCACCAACAACAGGAAAAATAAAATTTGGCGGGCGTGTAGCTTCATTACTCGAAGTTGGAACAGGATTTCATGGCGAAATGACTGGACGTGAAAATATTTTCCTGAATGGAGCTATTTTGGGCATGACTAAAAAAGAAATTGCCTCAAAACTCGATGAAATTATAGATTTCTCGGGATGTGAACGTTATATAGATACACCTGTAAAGCGCTACAGTAGCGGAATGTATGTACGATTGGCTTTTGCAGTAGCAGCTTTTCTCGAACCCGAAATTCTGATTGTCGATGAAGTTCTGGCTGTGGGAGATGCCGAGTTTCAGAAAAAAGCCATTGGCAAGATGCAGGATATTTCTAAAGGGGGAGGAAGAACTGTGCTGTTTGTGAGTCATAATATGGCGGCGGTTGAAACACTTTGTACACGAGTTATAAGTATGCAAAACGGCAGTATTATCGGAGATGGAAATCCTACTAAAACTATATCAGATTATTTGCAAAGTACTTCTTTTTCTGAAAGAAAAATTATTTTTGATAGTATTGATAGTGCTAAAGGAAATGACCATGTGAAAATTCTTTATGCTGCGATAGAGAATGCATCTACATTAGATAAAAATGAAGTAATTGATGTAACTTCGGCGATTGACTTTAGGATGAAAATTGTCAATCAAACCAATCAAGAGAGGATTTCTATTGGCTATGATTTGCGAACGATAAAAGGTGATGTGGTTTTTGGCAGTGGTGGAAAATTTGATTGTAGTATTGGAAAAGTTATAGAGATAAGCTGTCAAATTCCCCCTAATTTCTTAAACGATGATGTTTACCAAATTCACGTTTATTTTCATACGAATGCCATGAGCGGTTTATATAGTGATGAAGAATTATTGACTTTTGAGGTTAAGGATATTAAAAGAGAATCGGGTTATTTAGGAAAGGTGAACGGGATGATAAGACCCTCTTTGCCTTGGACTATTAACCATAATGTTTTTTAATGAAAAAAATAGTAATAACCCAATCTAATTATATTCCTTGGAAAGGATATTTTGATGCTATTGCATTAGCTGATGAGTTTGTTATTTACGATGATATGCAATTTACTCGTAGAGATTGGAGAAACAGAAATATTATCAAAACTCCTAATGGAAATAAATGGTTAACAATTCCTGTTGAAGTTAAAGGTAAATATTTTCAAAAGATAAATGAGACTAAAATATCAGATAAAAACTGGAATAAAGATCATTGGAATAGTCTTAAACAGAATTATGGTAAATCTAAAAACTTTATAGATTATAAGGATTTTTTCGAAGAATTATATTTAAATTCAACATCGTTATATTTAACAGAAATAAATTTTCGTTTTATTATTGCTATTTGTGAAATACTTAAAATAAATTCCAATTTTCGTTTTTCTTCAGAATTTATACTAAAAGAAGAGCGTTCGGAACGATTATTAGATATTTGTTTGAAATTAAAAGGAACAGACTACTATTCAGGACCAACAGCGAAAGCATATATGCATGAGCAAATTTTTGATGAAGCAGGAGTAAAGATTAATTATTTTGATTATTCAGGATATACCGAATATCAACAATTATATGCACCATTTGATCATGGAGTTTCAATTTTAGATTTGATTTTTTGCGAAGGAGAAAATGCTGTCAATTTTTTAAAATATTCTTATAATGAATGAAATTCAAGAGCAGATAAAAGGATATTATTCATCAAAAATTAAACAGTTTGGAGCTACTCCACAAGGGGTTGATTGGAATTCAGTTGAATCTCAAGAATTGAGGTTTGAGGTACTTTCTAGTTTAATAAATAATCAAGATCATTTTTCGATCCTTGATTTTGGTTGTGGTTTTGGTTCGATGTTAGCTTATTTTGAAACTAAATACCAATCTTTTGAATATATTGGATTTGATGTGTCAGAAGATATGATTGTTGTAGCATTAAATAAATTTTCTGCGCAAGAAAATGTTAAATGGGCAACCAGTCTTCCAATAGAAAAAACAGACTATGTTATTGCAAGCGGTATATTTAATGTAAAACTTGAAAATACCGATGAAGATTGGCTGACTTATATTTTAGAAACATTAAAAAAAATTGATGAGAGCAGCGTCAAAGGATTTTCTTTTAATGTTTTGACTAAATATTCGGATACAGAATACATGAAAGAATATTTATATTATGCGGATCCTTCATTATTGTTCGACTATTGCAAAAAGAATTTTTCAAAAAATGTAGCTTTATTACACGATTATAATCTTTATGAATTTTCAATAATTGTTAGAAAATGAAAACAAAAAAAGTAGTCATATTTGGAACAGGGGATATTGCTCAATTGGCAAAATACTATTTTGATATTGATTCTTCCTATGAAGTGGTTGGCTTTACAGTTGATAAAGACTATTGTTTATCTCCAATCTTTGAGAATTTGCCATTAATACCTTTTGAAGATATTGAAAAACATTTTTCTCCTAATGAGGTTGAAATTTTTATTGCTTTAAGTTATGCAAAAATGAATAAGCTTAGAGAGATAAAGTATTTGAAAGCTAAGGAAATGAATTATAAAATAGCTTCTTATATAAGTTCTCATTGCAGTTATTTGTCTCAATTTCCCCCTGGTGATAATGCTTTTATTTTGGAAGATAATACTATTCAACCCTATGTAAAGATAGGCGATAATGTTACTTTATGGAGTGGCAATCATATAGGGCATCATTCTGTTATTGAAAGGCATAATTTTATTAGTTCACATGTAGTTATATCAGGACATTGTGTGGTTCAGCCGAACTGTTTTATCGGCGTTAATGCAACTATTGGCCATCAGGTGACAATAGCTAAAGAAACTCTTGTTGGTGCCGGAGCAATTATCACAAAGAATACAGAAGAAGCTTCTATCTATGTACCTGCAAAATCGACAAAACTTGATAAAAAGAGTAGTATAATAAAACTTTGATATGAAGCAAAGTTGGATAAAATTAGGTTTGATATTTGATTTCAATGATTATGGAAGCAGTTTTAAATACTCAACTTTGCCATCTGGGCTTTGGTTGTCAGAAAATATTATAAGAATTATTTTTTGTACTAGAAATGAAAGGAATCAATCTATTCCATACTTTATTGATTATGATTTTTCTATTGAAAAGATTTTAGAATTACCTAAATCAATTAAAATTGAATTAGGAGAATTAGGGACTTTTGATGATAGTGGCATAATGCCATCTTGCATAATGCAAAATAATGGAGAAGTTTGGATGTATTATATTGGATGGAATCTCGGAGCTACAGTCCCTTTTCGTAATTCTATAGGTTTAGCAGTAAGTAGAGACAATGGACTTAGTTTTGTTAAAAAATTTGATGGACCAATATTAGATAGGTCGAGAAATGAACCTCATTTTGTTGCTTCAAATTGTGTTTTATTTGATGAAAATATTTATAAAATGTGGTATCTAAGTTGTACAAAATGGAATATAATTAATGGGGAAATAACTCATTATTATCATATTAAATATGCAACATCGATAGATGGAATCGATTGGAATCGAAATAATGAAATTGCAATAGATTTTAAATATCGAAATGAGTATGCTATTTCTGTACCAAGAGTAATTAAAGAAAATAATTTGTATAGAATGTGGTATTCTTATAGAGGTGGACCGAAAAGTGAGCTTTATAGGATTGGTTACGCTGAATCTGAAGATGGTAGGATATGGGATAGAAAAGATGAGATTTTAGATTTAGATGTTTCTGAGACAGGTTGGGATTCAAAGATGATATGCTATCCTTTTGTTTTTGAGCATAAGAATAATAAATATATGCTTTATAATGGTAATGGATATGGTAAAACAGGGATTGGACTAGCAATTTTACAAAAATGACACATATAGGATTCAATAAGCCTTATCTCACAGGAAAAGAAACTCAATATATAACCGATGCAGTGGCCTCTGGTAAAATATCGGGTAATGGTAAATATACCCAATGGTGTCAACAGTTTTTCGAACAAAAATATGCTTTTGGTAAATGTCTGCTCACAACCTCTTGTACTGATGCTTTAGAAATGGCATCTATTTTAATTAATATTCAGGATGGTGATGAGGTGATTATGCCTTCTTATACTTTTGTTTCTACTGCCAATGCTTTTGTATTAAGAGGGGCTAAAATTATTTTTGCAGATTCGAATGCAGAAAATCCAAATATTGATGTAAGTACGCTTGAATCTTTGATTACTCCTAAAACCAAAGCTATTGTTCCAGTACATTATGCTGGGATTGCGTGTGATATGGATAAGATTATGGATCTGGCAAATAAATATAATTTATATGTTATAGAAGATGCCGCTCAAGCTATAGATAGTTTTTATACTGGAAAAGATGGGGTACGAAAAGCTTTGGGATCTATAGGACATTTAGCTGCTTTTTCTTTCCATGAAACCAAGAATATTATTTCGGGTGAAGGAGGAATGTTAGTTATAAACGATACTCAATTTGCTCAACGTGGCGAAATTATTTGGGAGAAAGGAACTAATCGAGCTGCTTTTTTTAGAGGTGAAAGTGATAAATACGGCTGGGTAGATATTGGTTCCTCCTTTTTACCCTCAGAGATTATTGCTGCTTTTCTTTGGGCTCAAATTGAACAGTTAAACAAGATTCAAGAAAAGCGTAAAACTATATGGAATCAGTATTATGAGGGCTTAAAAAAGGCGGCAGTTAAGGGTAGTTTTAAGTTGCCTCAAATACCCAATTATGCGACAAATAATGCCCATATGTTTTATTTGGTTTTTGAATCTTTAGAAAAAAGGAACGAATGTATTAGTCGTTTAAAAAATAAAGGCATTAATGCGGTTTTTCATTATTTGAGTTTACATAAAAGTCCGTTTTACATTGAGAAATATTTAGGAGATGATTTGATTTGCAGTAATCAATATTCAGACAGGTTGTTACGATTACCATTTTATTACGAGTTGTCTGATACAGATTTGAAATTGATTATAAATGTGATAAAAGAATAATTTTATGAACTACCATATAATGATTCAAGATAAGTTTCTGGATTCTTTTATTGCAGATGTGTATGCTATTGGAGAGGAAAATAATAATGTTTTTTGGTTTAGAGGAAATAAAGGAGAAACAAATTATATAACAACGGATAAACTCATAGAATATCTTGGTCATGACAAATTAAGTTTGAAGAGTAAACTTCAATCGTTAAATCCAACAGATACAATTTTTATACATTGGTATGATAAGTGGATTGCTGATTTGGTTTATGATTTGCCTAATAAATTAATTGTGTTTTTTTGGGGAGGAGAGATGTACGAAGAACCTTTTTGGCATCATGCTAAATGGATTTATGATAAAAAAACGTATTCGATTATTAAAAAACAATCATATCCTAAAATTATTTGGCAAAAAAATATTTTTAAAACGATTCGTACTATTAAAAATGTTTTGAGATATCCTTTTATTGTGAGACAGCAATATGAACATAAAAAGAAACAAGTTGAGCGAATTGATTATATAATTTGTGGACAATTTAATACTGGTGAAATAGAAAAAGTAAATGAATTATATCCAACATTTAAAGCTAAACATTTGGCAGGTTATTATGATTTGAATTTTGACTTGGCTAATGAAATAAATATTAAAGCCAAAACTTCGGTTGCAATTAAAATTTTAGTAGGTAATTCCGCTACTGAAGCTAATAACCATTTGGAAGCTTTTGAGAAATTGAAAAGATTAAAGGATGTTGAAATTTATTGTGTCTTATCTTATGGGTCTGATTATTACAAACGAATAGTTATGCTCGAAGGGAAGAGAGTTTTTGGAAAAAATTTTCATCCAATAACCGATTTTATTTCAAGAAAAGAATATGTTGAATTTGTGAATGAAATGGATGTTGTTTTTATGTATCATAATCGTTCACAAGCTTGGGGTAATATTGTTACTGCTTTAACTTTGGGGAAACCAGTGTTTATTAAAAATGAGAATGTTTTAAAAAAATATATTACAGCTATTGGTATTAAAACGTATGATGCTGATTTAATTGGTCAAAGTAATTTGGAATCAGTTATCATAGAGGAAAAGAAAAACTTTACTGATAACATAGAAAAGCTTAAGGAAACAATATCTAATGAAGTACGATTGAATAATCTTAAAGAAATAATGACTGTTTATGCTAGTTAAATCTTGTGAAAAATATTAAAAGAATGAATAATTATGCTCCCATTGTTCTTTTTGTTTATAACCGTCCATGGCATACACAGCAAGTTTTAAATTCGCTTGCGCAAAATCTGGAGGCTAAGGATAGTATATTGTATGTTTATTGTGATGGTGCTAAAAAACACACAACTCCTGATGATTTAATTAAAATTGAAGAGGTTATAAAATTAGTCAATTCAGAAAAACGGTTTAAAAAAGTTGTAATTAAAATTCAGGAAAAAAATAAAGGTTTGGCTAATTCAATTATTGATGGAGTTACAGAAGTGGTTAATAGGCATGGGACAGTTATTATTTTAGAAGATGACATTGTAACTTCAGTTGGATTTTTAAAATACATGAATAATGCGTTATCGTTTTATCAGGATAATGATAAAGTAATGCATATTTCTGGATATATGTATCCTCATAAAGAGGAATTGCCAGAGACTTTCTTTTTCAATGTGCCTCTTTGTTGGGGGTGGGCAACTTGGAAAAGAGCTTGGGATCATTTTGAAGATGATTCATTAAAGTTATGGAAGCAACTAAAAAACGAAAAATTATTTCATGAAGTAGATAAGTTTGGGGAAGATTACCTGAGTGAGCAATTAGCTCACAACATATCAGGTAGACTTAAAACATGGTTCATAAAATGGCACGCATCTATTTTATTAAAAAATGGATATACTTTGTATCCTAGAAAATCTTTAGTCGATAATATAGGTTTTGATAGTTCTGGTGTTCATAATGAAGAAGTACCACAATTTAAGAATGCAATTTTATTACATCAAATTAAAATTGAATCAATAACATTAATTGAAAATAAAAATGCCCAGGAAATTGTAAAATTATTTTATAAGGAATTAAAAAGACCAGTTACAGTTAAAAAAACAGTCAGACTAAAAAGTAAGTTAAAGTATAGAATTAGAAGTACATTCTTTAAAATATTTCCCGATGTAAAGAAAAAAATATATGAGAAGAATGACAATTATGACGTAATTAACAATAACTCTTATTTAGGAGATCAATGTTTAATTTACCCTAGATCTAGATTGTCTAACTCTATAATTGGAAATTATACATATATTTCAGAAAATTCAATTATTAATAATACCGTAATTGGGAAGTTCTGTTCAATAGGTACAAATTTAGTTTGTGGTTGGGGTATACATCCAACAAACGGATTATCAACACATCCAATGTTTTATTCAAAAGAAAAGCAAAATGGTATGACATTGAGTGAGATTGATAAAGTGGAAGAAACTAAGATTATTACTATTGGGAATGATGTTTTTATTGGTATGAATGTAACTATTTTAGATGGTGTAAAGATAGGAGATGGAGCAGTTATTGGTGCTGGAGCAGTAGTTTCTAAAGATATTCCTTCTTACGCAATAGCAGTTGGAAATCCAATTCAAATTATCAAATTTAGATTTGACGATAAAAAAATAGAAGAGCTTTTACAAATAAAATGGTGGGATTTTGAAAAAGAGGATTTAGCTTTAGTTGAAAAATATTTTTTTGAAATAGAAGATTTTATTGAGAAGGTTAAGAAATAAAAGAATAAATTATAATTTAGTAATAATTCACGAATGTCATTAATTTCTATAATTACCATCAATTATAACAATCTTGAAGGTTTAAAAAAAACCATTCAAAGCGTTACAAACCAAACTTGGCAGAAATTTGAATATATTGTTATTGATGGTGGTTCTACTGATGGCTGTGCAGAATATATAAAAAGTCAAAGCGATAAAATTGATTATTGGGTAAGCGAACCTGACAAAGGCATTTACAATGCCATGAATAAAGGGATTGTACAGGCAAAAGGAGAATATTTACTTTTTTTAAATAGTGGCGATCATCTATTTAATAATTATGTTTTAGAAAATAATAATCAGTACCTAGCTGAAAATGATTTGATATATTTTAATTTAAATTTTGTTGATGGTACAGAATCATGGATACATAAATATCCAGAACGTTTATTTTTTTCCTATTTTATTTTAGATACATTACCGCATCCTTCAACATTTATTAAAAGAAAATTATTTGATATCACCGGATTTTATAATGAAGATTTTAAAGTGGTATCAGACTGGAAATTTTTTATTGAAAGTGTCTGTAAACATAATTGTTCCTATAGCAGGATTGATGAAATCTTGTCAACATTTTATTTGGATGGAATTAGTTCAAAATCAGAAAATGGAAAAATGATTTTTGATGAACGGCAATTGGTACTTAAAGCTGGTTTTTCTGCTTTTTTAGATGATATTGATAAACTAAATAAACTTGAAAAAACGGTAATAAATATTAATAAATCAAGAAAAATACGATTATTGATAAAATTAGGTCTGTTGAACAAATTTTAAAAAAAGATTAATCCATTATTATTCCTTGTTATAATCAAGCTCAATTTATAGATGAAGTTTTACAATCTGTTTTAAACCAAACCTATAAAAATTGGGAAGCTATTATTGTTGAGAGATTATAGAAAAAATAATTTGCTTATTATAGGTTTACAAAAAAGTGGTTTATATTATGGATGTTAAATTATTAAAATTATTTTTCAATTGAAAAAAGTACTTTTTATAACTCATCAAGCTACTAGAACAGGGGCTCCATTGATATTATTGCATTTTCTTATATGGTTAAATAAAAATACTTCAGATTACCAGTTTGATATATTGATGTTAGATGGAGGGGGGATTAAAGACGATTTTGTCGCTGAATGTAATAATGTTTATCTGTATTCTGAACTTCATAAAACTCCTAAATTTTCAATTGTTTTTAAAAAAAGACTTCTAACTAAATTAGGATTAAAACCAAAGAATAAGGAGCGTCTTTTTTTGGAAAAAATATCTCAAAATAAGTATGATTTAATTTATGCTAATACAATTTTATCGATTCCTGTAGCTATAAAAATTAAAAGCATTATTCACGAATCCAAATTAGTGCTACATGTTCATGAATTGAATACAGTAATTAAAATGGTTTTGCCTTTCTTTAAAGATTATTCTGGTCTCATTGATAGATTTATAACAGTATCCAATAAAGTAAAAAATAATCTTGTTGAAAATTATAACGTAAATCCAAATTTAGTAAATGTTGTTCATGCGTTTGGATTATCAACAAGTCCGGTACATAAATTAAAAGATAATGACACATTCATTGTAGGAGCTTCGGGGAGTGCTTATTGGGCAAAAGGCCATGATATTTTTATTTTGATAGCTAACCAATTTGTTAAAAAATATCCAAACTTAAAAATTAAGTTCGTTTGGGTTGGTGATCATTCTGAAAATAAAATTATTATTGAACAGGATATATCTAAATTAGGTTTAGCTGACAAAGTGATGTTTGTTGGAGAGGTACCCGATCCTGAAAAATATTATCAGGATTTTGATGTATTTCTATTGACTTCTAGGGAAGATTCTTTTCCAATGGTTTGTATTGAAAACGCGAAACTTATGAATCCTATTATATGTTTTGAAAAGGCATCAGGGACAGCTGAAATTATTGATAAGGGAGGAGGATATGTTGTACCTTATTTAGATATCGAAGGTATGGTAGAAAAAATTAAATTTTATTATGATAATCCAAATAAAAGAAAAGAAGATGGAGAAATGGCACAACAGTTATTTTCTGAACTATCGCCTGAGAAGATATGTCCATTACTTTATGAGCAAATTGTTTCATTTTTAAAATAGTATAATTTGCAGCCATTAGTAAGTATCATCATAGTCAATTATGATCATGAAATGTTTTTAAAATAAAGTTTAAAAAGTGTTTTTATCAAGCCTATTCAAATATAGAATATTATATAGGATGATTGTAGTACGAATAATAGTTGTGATATCCAGATAACTTATTTTACGAGAAAAATTCAAGGAATTTATAATTTGATTGCAATTGTTACTGGTAAAGCCTTATTTGAAATGTCATTTTTTGGGTTTTAAAAAAATAATAAAATAAATGTTAGCGATAATAATTCCTTATCATAAACTTTCTTTTTTTGCGGAAACTATTCAATCGTTGGCCAGCCAAACTGATAAGCGGTTTAAGGTATATATTGGTGATGATGCCAGTGCGGAAGATTGCACTTTTTTGCTTGAACAATTCAGAGGGAAATTCGATTTTAAATATCATCGATTCGAAAATAATTTGGGAGGGATTTCCCTTTCAAAACAGTGGGAGCGTTGTATTGCCTTATCTGCTGATGAAGAATGGATTATGATATTAGGTGATGATGATGTGTTAGAGGATACCGTAGTAGCTTCATGGTATGAGAATTATGATTTTTTTAATGAAAAATCTAATTTAATTCGTTTTGCCACTAAGGTAATAAATGAAGAATCTGAAAGTATTTCTGCGGTTTTTAATCATCCCTTATGGGAAAAAGAATCCGATTTTTTTATAAGAAGTGAGAAAAAGCAAACTAGAAGTTCCTTGTCTGAATATATTTTTTCTAGAAAATCATATATCAAATATGGATTTTATGATTATCCTTTAGCTTGGGGAAGTGACTGTAAAGCTTGGTTAGAATTTCCTGATGGAAAATTAATATATACCATAAATGACAGCATTATCGATTTTAGAATTTCAAATTTAAATATTTCAGGTCGTAAAGATAATCAGGAACTAAAAGACAAAGCAAATATTCAACTGTTTAAAGATATTTTAACTAAAAAAATAAATTTGTTCAGTCACAATCAAAGATTAGATTTACTGATGATGTTCGAATTAGCTATAAAAGAGAGTAGAAAATTGAGTATGCAGGAATGGATTTTTTTAATTAAATTATATATAATTAATTTTAATTTTGTTTTCTTTTCTAAATGTATAAGACGGTTTTTGATAAGCATTCTTACAGTAGACAAGAATCGGATTAAAATTTCGCTGACAAAGTAAAAACAGTTTTTATTGTTTTTCTTTAAAAACGCCTAATGTGTAGAGTACTATTAAACACAAAAAAAATACACTTGATTTTAGAATAGTATTTTTCAGTGACAGAATTATTTTCACAGAACAATATAAAATCACAATAATCATCAATAATGAAAAATACATTAGCTCCAATTGTTTTGTTTACCTATAATCGTCCTTTACATACACAACAGGTATTAGATTCTCTTTCAAAAAATGCAGAAGCAAAGGATAGTGTTTTATATATACATTGTGACGGGTTGAAACATAATCCTGCGGAAGGGGATTTAAATAAAATTGATGCAGTTAGAACCATTGTAAAAAATGAAAACCGCTTTAAACAAGTAATTACGGTTATTGCAGAAGAAAATAAAGGTTTAGAAAATTCAATTATAGATGGGGTTACTAATGTTATAAATACTCATGGAAAAGTAATTGTATTGGAGGATGATTTAATTGTGTCACCGTTTTTTATCGCCTACATGAATGACTCACTGGATAGATATGAAAGTAACCTTGCTGTGGGACAAATAGGTGCATGCAATTTTTTTGCCTGTGGTAAAAATTATCCCGATTATTTTTTTGTTCCTTTACCAGATTGTTGGGGTTGGGCTACATGGAAAAACAGATGGGTTTTTTTTAATCCAAATATTGAAGAATTATCACTTGAATTAAATAAGAATGAGGATAAAGTTTATGTTTTTAATGCCTATGGGGCATTTGATTTTATGGGTATGCTTAATGATCAGATTAAAAATAAAAGTACATCTTGGGATGTTAGATGGCAGGCGGTTTGTGTGTTAAAAGGCTGGTTAACTTTGTATCCAAATCCTTCCATGAGCAATCATATCGAATCAGAAGATGCAACCCATGTTAATAAAAATATTACACCGCCAATAGCAACTATAGCTCCTGTTTTTTATTCGGTTGCGGTTAAGGAAGTTCCTAGAGTTATTAGAGCCGTTAAATTAGGATATTCGAAAAAAGGAGATTATTTTGGTAATAGAAAAAAGGTATCTAAGATAAAAAGAATTAAAAAAATAATTAGGCCATTAGTGCCGTCATTTATTATTAATACTTGGAAAAATTTAAAAAAATGATTGAAATAATCACTCAGGAAAATCTACAGTTAGCTATAATTATTCGATCTGATTATAAAAAAGAGGGTATCGAATTCTTTACAAGTGATGATGATTCCCAACAATTGGGCTATATGAATAGAGATGAAGGATATATAATTCCTCCCCACAGACATAATATAGTTCCTAGAGCAGTGCATTTAACGCAGGAGGTTCTTTTTATCAAAAGCGGAAAAGTACGTGTCGATTTTTATGACAATGATCAAAACTATATACAGAGTTCTGTGTTAGAAAAAGGTGATGTAATTTTACTTTCTGATGGAGGTCATGGTTTCAAAATGCTTGAAAAATCAGAAATGATTGAAGTCAAGCAAGGACCTTATTGTGGAGAAAGAGATAAAGTGCGTTTTTTGCCTGTAGATGAGGATCATTTAATTTTAAAATAAAAATGACAAATTTTCAACAGTATAGTAAATATTACGACCTACTTTATAAAGACAAAAATTATAGAGAAGAAAGTCAATATGTTATTGAAAAAATAAAAGATTTTGCACCCAATGCCACAAGAATTCTTGAATTGGGGTCTGGAAGCGGTTCTCACGCGCACTATTTTTGCGAAGCTGGATTTGAAGTTACGGGTATTGAAAGAAGCCCGGAAATGGTTACGATTGCTAAAGACAAAGCGATTATTGGGTTTAATCCGATTATAGGTGATATTTCTTCTTATGAAGTATCTTTACAATTTGATGTTGCTATTTCGTTATTTCATGTCATTTCCTATTTAACTGAAAATGATGTACTAATAGATTGTTTTAAAACGACAAATAAGCAGCTGAATGATGGAGGTGTTTTTATTTTTGATATTTGGTATTCTTCAGCCGTTTATCACCTAAAACCAGAAACCAGAATTAAGCGTTTGGAAAACGATGAAATAGAGGTAGTTAGATTGGCGGAATCTAAAATGGAATCTGATAAAAATATCGTAGCCGTTAATTTTGAAGTAATAATCAAAGATAAGATAACTCATACTACAGAAAGTATTAAAGAAGAACACCTGATGAGGCATTTTTCTATTCCTGAAATTAAAATGTTAGCTGTATCTACAGGGTTTGAAGTGCTGTTGGCAGAAGAATTTTTAACCGGAAATACTCCTTCTCAGGATACTTGGGGGGTTTGTTTCGTATTAAAAAAAATATAAATTATGATACCTGTAAATACCCCACTTTTATCAGGGAATGAATTGAAATATATTACAGAGTGTATTGAAACTGGTTGGATATCATCAGAAGGATCCTTTGTGACGCGATTTGAAACAGAATTTGCACAATATGTTAATCGAAATCATGGAATAGCCGTTTCTAATGGTTCTGCCGCTTTAGATATTGCTGTGAAAGCTTTGGGTTTAGGCAAAGAAGATGAAGTTATTATGCCAGCTTTTACTATTATTTCGCCGGCTCAATCAGTAGTTACCGCAGGAGCTGTACCAGTTTTGATAGACAGTGATTCTATTACGTGGAATATGGATGTAACCCAAATTGAGACAAAAATTACTCCTAAAACAAAAGCCATAATTGTTATTCATATATATGGATTGCCTGTAGATATGGATCCAGTTTTGGCTTTGTGTAAAAAGTATGATTTGAAATTGATTGAAGATGCAGCTGAAATGCACGGACAAACCTACAAGGGAAAAATGTGTGGCAGTTTTGGGGATATCAGTATTTTTAGTTTTTATCCTAATAAACACATTACAACTGGAGAAGGCGGTATGATGGTTTGTAATGATGCTGATCTTGCCGAAAAATGTAAAAAACTCCGAAATTTAGCATTTGAGCCACAAGGCAGACGATTTATACATAATGAATTGGGTTGGAATTATAGAATGACCAACCTTCAGGCAGCTTTGGGTGTGGCTCAATTGGAAAAAATGGAGTTTCACATTCAAAGAAAAAGAGAAATTGGTAATTTATACAATGAAGGTTTGAAAAAGCTTAATGGATTTCAACTGCCATTAGAAAATACAGAATATGCTAAAAATATTTATTGGGTTTTTGGGTTAGTTGCCGATACTGAAGCGCAGCAGGAAGTAATAGTGAAAAAATTAAACGATGCAAAAATAGGTACACGTCCTTTTTTTTGGTGCATGCACGAACAACCAGTTTTTCAAAAGATGGGTTTATTTAAAAACGAAAGCTATCCTGTCGCTGAAAAATTGGCGAGAAATGGTTTTTATATTCCAAGTGGATTAGGGCTGACTAATGAAGAGATTACTAATGTGATAAATGTGATGATTAAGGAATAAATGTCAAAAAAAATAGCAATAATTTTCTGGGATGGATGGTTAGGTGTTGCGCCAACATTATTATCATTAATAGAATATTTTTCAGAAAAAGAGAATCATATTTTTGTTTATTTAAGAGATGATGATGAATATGACCTGTCGATAATAGAAACATTTGATAAGAGTAAAGTAACTTTTGAAAGGATTAAATCAAAAAGGCCAAGCATTAGAATAAAGTTAATTTACAAATTGGTTTTTATTTTAAACAAATTAATGAGCATTAATTTGTTTTCTTCAAAATTCATTAATTTTATAAAGAACAGTCTACAAAAACTAGAACCTTATACTTACATAGTTAATTTTTCAAATCACATACGAAAAAGTAAAGAGGATTTTTTTGATGTGACATTTTGTGTGGATACTATTGGTCTTTTTGCTTATCAGAAAAGTAAAATGAAATCAAAAAAGATAATAAACTTATCGCTAGAGATATTATATGATCGTAAAAAGAGCAGTGATTGGTTAAATATGATTCTTAAGAAGAATGAAAGAAATTATTTAATTCAGAAGGTTTCATTTACTCTGATACAGGATCATTTTAGATGGCAAATTTATAAGAGAATTAATAATATTTCAGATGATAAATATATATTGTTACCAAATTCTATTAGAATGAATTTAGAAAAAGAAAAAATTAAAAAAAGTGATTTTTTCTACAATAAGTTCAATTTAGATCCTGAAACTTTAATTATCCTTTCTGCTGGTATGATTTGTGATGAAGTATGCAGTTTTGAAATTGCTCAAGCTGTTGGTAATTATAATTTTAAGAATAAAACAAAAATTATTTTTCATAATAGACTAAAAAATGCTAATGAGAACCCATACTTAGATGAGGTTAGAGCAGCAGGTAAAGAAAATATCTGTTTGTCGTTGGATCCAGTATTGTTTTCTGAATTACATACAGTATTTAATTCAGCGCAAATAGGGCTAGTCATATATAATACAAATAATACTGATGAAAATTATAATTCAATTGGAGCTGCTTCTGGTAAATTATATCAGTATTTAAAATATGGCTTGCCTATAATAGTTTCAAATACAGAAGGGCTGAGCGAGTTGGTGCTGGAGAATGACTTAGGTGTAATTGTAGATAGTCCTTTAGATATACCTTTAGCAATCGAAAAAATTACTTCAAATTATCATTGTTATAGTGATAATGCAAAAACAGCATTCGAAAGAAAATTAAACATTGATATCTTTTTAAATAAAATTGATGAATTAATTTAAGATTTTTCTGATTAAGTAAAATAAATGATCTTGAATTATAAAGGTTGAAGCATTATAATGAAAGTAGACAGTATTTATAGAAATGAAGCAAAAAGATGAATAATTGGTATTTGAATAAATAAAATGATGCAGCCCAAATTATCAATCATTACAATAAATTATAACGATGCCAAAGGTTTAGAAAGAACGATACAATCTGTTATTGCTCAAACGTATCAAAATTTTGAGTATTTGATTATTGACGGTGATTCTAATGATGGCAGCAAAATTATAGCTGAACGATACCGAGCCAACATTGATTATTATAGTAGTGAACCAGATACCGGTATTTATCATGCCATGAACAAAGGCATAAAAGCTTCTAAAGGAGAATATCTTTTATTTCTGAATAGCGGTGATGTCCTAAATGGTATGACTGCAGTTAATGATTTTATAAATCATATCAATTTTGGCGGTCATATTATTTATGGAGATTATAAATTTAAAACAGGAGGTAAAGTATATCCGGATAGTCTAACTCCATTGTTTTTTGTTCGTACCTCTTTGCCACACCAAAGCACATTTTTTAATAGAGTAGTTTTTGATAAAATGGGTTTATACGATGAGCGATATAAAATAGTTGCAGATAGAGCTTTTTATATCAAATGTTTTTTGAGTAATCAGTTTGTTTTTAAGCATATTAATTATCCATTAACTATTTTTGATTTAACGGGGGTAAGTAATGACTTGATACATAAAGAAAAACAGCTTTTAGAAAACGAAAGTATGTTTCAAGAGTATTACGGATTGTATTTTGAAGATTACAAAAAAATGCTCAGTTTGCAGAGCGAACTTAATCAGGCAAAACTAGAAACACTTCGTGGAATTTTAAGACGCATCAGCAATAGAATTAAGAAAGTATGGCGAATCCATTAGTTAGTGTTATTATTCCAACATATAAAAGAACAGATTATTTAAAATTAACACTTCAGAGTGTCTTAAATCAAACTTTTAAGGATTTTGAAATAATTGTTGTCGATGACGGAACTCCAAATGATGAAAACTTATTTTTATGTCAAACATTTTATAAAGTAAAATATATTAAAATTGAAAACTCTGGAGGTCCAGCGAAACCTAGAAATATAGGAATTCGTCAGGCTAAAGGAAAATATATTGCTTTTGTAGATGATGATGATTTGTGGCTTCCGGATAAATTAGAAAAACAGGTAGCAATTTTAGAAAATAATCCTGATTTTGGTTTAGTACATGGATGTTGTGAAATTATAGACGAAAACGGAATATTGCAAAATGCAATTGTTGGACGTCCAGGAACACCAGAAGTAAAACATGGGGATGTCGCAATGAGAATGATGGGCAATTGGACAGTAATGATGCCTATCCCTTTGGTTAGATTGGAGATTATTAAAAGTGTTGGTTTTTTCAATGAAATTATTCCACCTGCATTGGAGGATATTGAGTATTGGACACGTTGCTCTTTTGCAGGTAAGTTTTTTTATCTAGATGAACCATTAGTGCAATACAGGGTTCATGCTAAAAATATATCGAAAGATAATCCGGATTATTTTTATTTACCTCTATTTATGAAATGCATTTTACAAAATCAATTATCCATTAAAAGAATTAATAAGAAAGAATATAAGTTACTTTTAACCAGTTTAAGCAGAATGCAGATTAAAATGATCAATAAAGGGTTTTTTAAAATGATTAAAAATTTATTTACATTAGATTTTTTTTGGTTTCTTAAAGTAAGTAATTGTAAGTTATTAGTTTATGTTTTTTTATTTAAGAAATAAAAATGCGAGTAGGTTTTAATCCAGGAAAAGACAAAGTAAAAAAAGTTGATGATTTCTTTCATCAAGTGATTATGCCTGTCTACATTCCAAATCATGATGGTTATTTTAAAGATAGTTTTAAGATTTTAAAATATAGTCTTGAGTCCCTCTTTAAAACCAGCCATGACGGGACATATATTTCTGTTGTAAACAATGGCAGTTGTGAAATTGTTGTTGATTATTTACAAAAACTGCTTAAGGAAAATAAAATACAAGAACTAACTCATTCGACTAATATTGGCTATGTTAATGCTATGTTGAAGGGGATAACGGGGCATAAATTCGCTTTGGTAACTACTGCAGATGCAGATGTATTATTTTTAAATAATTGGCAAAAAGAAACCTATAAAGTGTTTGAAGCATTTCCAAAAACTGGTGCAATTTGTCCAACACCAACGTCAAAAAGTTTGAAATTTTATACGTATAATCTTTTTTTTGATTGTATTTTTTTTAAAAAAATGTCTTTCACAAAAGTGTTAAATCCACTTGCTTTACAAGACTTTGCAAAAAGCATTGGTAATTCAGATTTCTATAATTCTTTTCACCTTGATAAGTATTTGACAATAACAAAAAATGATATTAAAGCAGTAGTCGGAGCAGGTCATTATATTGTGACATACAAAGGATGTATATTTAATAAGTTAGAAGAAAAATATTCTGATTTTGTTTTAGGCGGGGGAAGTGATGATATTTTAGATAAACCAGTTGCTGATCAAGGTTATTGGAGACTTTCTACAGAAGATAATTTTGCCTACCATATGGGTAATAGCGCTGAACCATGGATGGAAGAGATATTAAATGTTTTAAAAGACGAAAGTAGTATAGTTGTGAATGCTCCGCCGTTAAAAGAATTGTATACTTCAAGGTTTTGTAACTTTATTAAAGGGAAAATTTTTATGAGAATTTTGACCAACAAAGCTATTTGGAGTTCGTTTCTACAATATAAAGGCCTTAATAGAGAAGCCTCAAAAAACTACTGATATGAAATTACGATTACTTATTAGAAAAATTTTGTATTATTTTTTGAATACAGCTACAGTATATGAAAAAGTAACCGTGTCAGGATTTTCAAGAGGTTTACAAAATGTAGTCTTTGAGGGAAAAAATGCCGTACCTGACAGATGTAATTTTTCTGGGATTATCAAAATTGGCTATGCAACAACGCTAGGATATAATAATATTTTAAGCGGAAATATAGCAATTGGAAAATATTGCCAAATAGGTGCAGATGTTGCAATCCATGCTACAAATCATCCAATAAATTACCTGACTACTTATATAAACTATAATTTGTTTCAGGGTGAACTAATTCAGTTAAAGGAAGAAAAGCAAATCAAAATTGGTCACGATGTATGGATTGGGCATAATGTAATAATTGTTGGTAATGTTACAATCGGTAATGGAGCTATATTAGCGGCTGGATCAGTTGTTACAAAAGATGTTGCCCCTTATACAATAGTAGCAGGAGTTCCTGCAAAACCAATCAGAAAAAGATTTAGCGATACAATTATTAATGAAATTGAAGAACTTCAGTGGTGGAATCTTTCTGAGCAAGAACTGGAAAAAATTAAACCTTTATTCTTTACAGATTTTCAAAATAAGAAAAGTATTTATGAATAAAACAATCGCCATTATCCCAGCTCGTAGTGGTTCTAAAAGGCTTCCAAGAAAAAATATAAAATGGCTGGGAGGGATTCCTTTAATAGCACATTCCATATTATATGCCAAGGCAAATAATAAAATTATCGATGACATTTACGTTTCGACAGATGATGCAGAAATAAAAAAAATAGCATTGCAATTTGGAGCAAAAGTTATTGATAGACCCGCTTTTCTTTCGGGAGATTTTGAACCTACAGTTTCGGCTTTGAGACATGTTTTAGAAACGATTAATGAGGAAATTGAAAATGTCGTTTTATTGCAGGCAACCAATCCGCTTCGTCCCGAAAATTTATTAAAAGAGGCGTTTGAAGTGTATAGAGAGAAAAAATGGGATAGTTTGTTTTCTGTAACTCAAAATCATCAAAAGTTTGGGAAAATTGAAAACGAAAAATACATTCCTTTCAATTATAAAATAGGACAGCGAAGTCAGGATTTAGAGCCACTTTATTATGAAAATGGATTGCTATATATAAGTAAAGCTAAATTAATATTAGAGGATAAAATTATTTCAGAAGAAGCTTTTCCATTCAAAGTAAATCATATTTTTGCAGGAGTTGATATCGATAATCAGGAAGATTTAGAATATGCTGAGTATCTTTTCAAAAAGCTTATAACTCATAACTCATAACTCATTTTATGAACCCATATATAGAAATTTCAGGAAGAAAAATTGGACCAGATTTTCCACCTTTAGTTATTGCCGAAATAGGAATTAACCACGAAGGTTCTTTACAGGTGGCCAAAGAGATGGTTGATGCAGCACATCGAGCAGGAGTTGAGGTAGTAAAACATCAAACCCATATTGTTGAAGATGAAATGTCGGGAGCTGCCAAAAAAGTGATTCCTGGTAATGCAGATGTTTCTATTTATGAAATCATGGAGCGCTGTTCGCTAAATGAAGTGGACGAATTAGAATTAAAAAATTATGTTGAAAGTAAAGGAATGATTTTTGTTTCGACACCTTTTTCTCGAGCAGCTGCTGAAAGATTAAAAAAGTTTAATATTCCAGCTTATAAAATAGGTTCGGGAGAATGTAATAATTATCCGTTATTAGAGCATATTGCTTCTTTTGGCAAACCTGTTATTCTTAGTACTGGTATGAATACAATCGAAAGTGTTCAAAAAGCAGTGGCAATTTTCGATAAGAGTAATGTTCCTGTTGCACTCTTGCATACTACTAATTTATACCCAACTCCTATTCATTTAGTGCGGTTTGGCGCAATGGTACAAATGCATCAGGCTTTTCCAGATAAAGTATTTGGATTGTCCGACCACACTTTAAATAATAATGCGTGTTTAGGAGCGGTAGCTTTGGGAGCGAGTATATTAGAGCGGCATTTTACAGACATTATGCAGCGTAAAGGACCAGATATTGTATGCAGTATGGATGAGCAAACTACAAAGGAATTAATACTAAGTTCAAATGAAATTTGGCAGATGCGAGGAGGTGTCAAGGAACCAGCACGAGAAGAGCAAGTGACTATTGATTTTGCTTTTGCCACTGTTTGTTCAATAAAACCAATTAAAACAGGAGAATTATTATCTAAAGAAAATATTTGGGTGAAGCGTCCAGGTACAGGTGAAATTTTAGCTGAACATTTTAATGGACTAATTGGCAAAACAGCCCTTAGAGATATTAAGAATGATGAACAATTAGAGTTTTCGGATTTTGAATAGAATAAAAAAAATCCTTTTCTTAACAGGAACACGTGCTGATTTTGGTAAAATAAAATCACTGATTTCGATTTTGGAGCAACAAACCCAATTTGAGGTTTTTGTAGCTGTAACTGGAATGCATTTACAGGAAGAATATGGCTATACCTTGTTGGAAATTCAGCGTTGCGGGTATAAAAATATTCATACTTTTAAAAATCATACCCATGAAACCACGATGGATTTGACATTAGCCAAAACGATTGAAGGACTTTCCAGTTATGTGAAAATTGTGAAACCGGATTTAATCCTTGTACATGGTGATCGTGTAGAAACTTTGGCGGGAGCCATTGTTGGGTCTTTAAATAATATTTTGGTAGCCCATATTGAGGGTGGTGAAATATCAGGAACTGTTGATGAATTGATTCGTCACAGCGTGAGTAAACTGAGTCATATTCATTTTGTTTCCAATGCGGAAGCGGCCAATCGACTGAAACAAATGGGAGAGATATCAGAATCAATTTTCACGATTGGATCGCCGGATATTGATGTTATGTTTTCGGATAAACTTCCTGATTTAACTGTTGTAAAAGAGTATTATCAAATTGATTTTGATTTGTTTGGAATTGTTATGTTCCATCCAGTAACTACTGAAATTAAATCAATGGAAGAATATGCTATTAGTTTTGTCGATGCATTATTAGAAGATAATCATAATTATATAGTTGTATTTCCTAATAATGACTTAGGAAGCAAAACGATTTTAAAAGCGTATGAACGATTAAAAGGCAATCCTAGATTCCGAATTTTTCCATCATTGCGTTTTGAATATTTTTTGATATTATTAAGAAATTGCCAATTCATTATAGGTAATAGCAGTGCCGGGATACGTGAGGCTCCTTACTACGGTGTTCCGATTATTAATATTGGTACTCGACAACTAAATAGAGCAATGAATGCTGATATTGTCAATGTAGATTATGATGGAAAAAGTATTTCTAAAGCTTTAAAAACTATTGATTCTCACAAAGTACAACAAGTAGATGCTGATTTTGGACAGGGAAATAGTGCAGTATTGTTTTTAAAATCACTTGATAAAGAAGTATTTTGGCAAATGAATCATCAAAAACAGTTTAGAGATCGATGAAGAATTACCCTTTTTTAAAAGAAACTTCAGTAAGTATTTGGAAAAAGATTAAAATAAGTATTTCCAAAGAATAATCCCTTTTTTTGCGAATTTAAAATAGAATGCAATTTTTTAAATAAGTTATGTTTTTCAATTCTCTATCGTTTACTATTTTTCTGCCCATCGTTTTTTTGCTATACTGGTTTGTTTTTAATAAAACGAAAAGCAGTCAGAATCTTTTACTTATAGTTGCGAGTTATTATTTTTATTCCTGCTGGGATTGGCGGTTCTTATTTTTGTTGATTTTCTCTACATTTTTAGACTATTATACTGGTATTCGAATTGAAAAAAGTAATGATGACAATGGGCGAAAGTTCTGGTTTTGGCTTAGTATTATTGTCAATTTGGGATTTCTGGGTATTTTCAAATATTACAATTTTTTCTTAGCTTCGTTTGCACAAATGCTGACTTCAGTTGGGTTTAAAGCAAGCCCTATTTTATTGGATGTTGTCTTGCCTGTTGGAATTTCATTTTACACTTTTCACGGGTTATCTTATGTAATTGATATTTATTATAAACGCATCAAAGCCGAATATAATTTTGTCGATTATTCTTTATTTGTTAGTTATTTCCCGCTCTTGGTTGCTGGACCTATAGAAAGAGCAACTCATTTACTGCCTGAAATAAAAGTCAAACGAGAATTTGATTTAGAGAAAGCCAAGGAAGGAATTTGCCAGATAATTTGGGGATTGGTTAAAAAAGTGGTTATTGCCGATACCTGCGCAACGTATGCTAATGCTATTTTTGACAACTATGCTTCCATGAATTCCATGTCACTTATTTTAGGAGCCGTTTATTTTGCTTTTCAAATTTATGGGGATTTTTCAGGATATTCGGATATGGCATTGGGAATGTCAAAATTGTTTGGATTGGATTTATTACGCAATTTTAATTATCCATATTTTTCACGTGATATTGCCGAGTTTTGGCGACGTTGGCACATTTCACTTTCGTCTTGGTTTCGTGATTATTTATATATCCCTTTAGGCGGAAGCAAAGGAGGTATTTGGATGAAAATCAGAAATACTTTTATCATTTTTGTAGTTAGCGGTTTTTGGCATGGTGCTAACTGGACTTATGTTTTTTGGGGATTTTTAAATGCAGTTTACTTTTTGCCTTTGCTTTTATCTAACAGTAACCGAAATAATATGGATGCCATACATTTGAAATTTAATTTTGATTCTGTAAAAGTAATTTTGAGTATTCTGAGTACTTTTTTGCTGACTTGTATCGCTTGGGTATTTTTTAGGTCAAAAACTATAACGGATGCAGTATTGTATTTAAAACGTATTGTTGCAAACAGAGATTTTGATTTTCAATATTTAGTAAATGAACGTTACAGTTATGAATTACTCATAATGGTTGGCCTCTTTGTTGTGGTTGAATGGAATAATCGCAGTAAGACAGAACCTTTATCAGGAAAAAGGAATATGCTGAAATTAACGTCGGCAATTCTGGTAATAATAGCTTTTGGAACTTATTCAGATTATAAAGAATTTATATATTTTCAGTTTTAATGAAGAAATTTTTAATTTATGTAACTAAGATTATCCTTTTAATAGTTTTAATAACTGGTGTACTCGACGCATTGTATACGATTGTTTTTATGCAGTCTAAAAAACGGGGAAAAATAGAAACTGTTATAAATTCGAAGGCTGAAAAATATGATGTAGTCGTATTAGGATCCTCTCGTGCTAATAATCATTTTGTTTCGCAAATGTTTAAAAATAAAGGACTTAATGTTTTTAATTATGGAATGAGTGGTGGCCATTTATTTGAGGCCTCATTACTGCTTAAATTGATGATTGAAAGAAAATATATAATCAAAAATATTATTTTAGAGGCAGATTTAAATCTTTCTAATGATAAAGAATCTGAGGGGGTTTCTGCTAAATTTCTGCCCTATATTCATAACTCGGATGTCATAAAAAAACATTTTCAAGATGAAAAGGATTTCGATGAGCTATTTTATATTCCATTTTACAGATATATAAAATATGATGGTAAAATAGGTTTTAGAGAGATTTATAAAATTGTAAAAGGTGAGAAAACCAGTTCGTTAGACAATTTCGGATATTATCCGTTAATCAAACACAAAAAAGGGAGCATGAAAAACAATATTGTTGCTCTTAATCTTTTGCCACATAATAAATATTATGATGAAATTAAAAACATTTGTAAAGCCAATAAGATTAACTTTATTGCCGTAATGACGCCAATGTGTGAAAATGTAATTGGGATGAATTATTTTGACAAAGTAAAAAAGGCGTATCCTGAAATTCATAATTATGAAAATGCGGTGATAGAAGACAAATATTTTTCGTCTTGCGGACACATGAATGATCAGGGAGCCAGATTATTTACTGCAAAAATAATTAATGATTTTTTTAAAAAATAACAATATAATGAAGGGGTTTAAAAATAAAATTTTATTACTGTTTCCAGATGGAGTAGGAGTTAGGAATTATTTGTATTCAGATGTATTTAAAGAGATAAATGACGATTTAGTTTTGTTCCATAATTTTGATCCAGAAACTATAGCAGCAATTAAGCAAAACACTTCAATTAGTGATTCAATTACGATACCAGTCTATAATGAGTCTGTTAAAGAGAAATTTTTAAGAGAATTGATTTGTCTTTCCAGGCTTTATCATAATGCTGAAAAAGTTGATAATAAAGTGGTATTGGCATATTGGAATTGGAATCAGAAAACATTTTTTAAAAAGATATTTTATAAATTAATTGAAAGTACAGCTCCTTTCTTCAAGGATTATTCTAAGATTTTAAAACTTGAACGGAAATATCAAAGAGTCATTCGTCAAAATTCTTTTTATGATGAGGTGAAAGAAGTTTTAAAAAAAACACAGCCAAGAGTTGTTTTTTGCTCACATCAAAGATCTTTAAAAGCAGCAACTATCTTTGCAGCGGCAATAGATTTGGGAATTAAGACCACAACTGTAATTTACTCTTGGGATAATTTGCCCAAGGCTCGTATGGCTCTTAGGGCAGATAATTATTTGGTATGGTCAACCTATATGAAAAAGGAAATGGAACTATATTATCCAGAAATTTTGCCAAAAAGTATTCATATCACAGGTAGTCCTCAATTTGAGTTTTATGAAGATAAAAACAATATAATTGATGAAGAAATTTTTTATCAAAAATATGGTTTAGATCCAAATAAAAAAATCATTTGTTTTTCGGGTGACGATACTTTAACATCTCCCGATGATCCAAGCTATTTAAAGGATATTGCTGAAGAAATTATGAAAGCGAAGCTACAGGATGAATATCAAATTTTATTGAGAAGATGTCCAGTGGATTTTTCGGGAAGATTTGAAACGGTATTAAATGAACATAAGGATTTAATAAAAGAGGCTATTCCTTTATGGCACTTTAATTCTTCGAAAGAATGGAGTGCTGTTTATCCGTCAGTTGATGATGTGAAATTGTTGATTAGTACTGCTTTTTATTCAGATATAGTAGTGAATGTTGGGTCAACAATGGCTTTTGATTTTGCTATGTTTAATAAGCCATGTGTATTTATTAACTATGATCAGGAAAATAAAAAGGTTAAGGATTGGTCAGTAAAAACGATTTATCAGTTCCAGCATTTTAGAAGTATTCCTAATATTCATACTGTTATTTGGCTAAACAGTAAAGAGGAAATTGTAGAGAAGCTAACATTTAAAAAGAATTGCAGTTTGGATATGATCCAATGGAAAGAAATTGTGCTAGAAGATTATAAAAAGGCTTCAGAGAATATACGTGAAATAATTAAAAGTAATTAAATAATGCACATCTGTTTTTTAACAAATGAATATCCAAAAGAAGGTTTTCCACATGGTGGAATAGGTAGTTTTGTAAAAACATTAGCTGTAGAATTGGTTAAGCAAGGGATTAAAGTATCAGTAATTGGAATAAATTATACTTTGGATAATGAAACTGAAATACTAGATAATGTTATTGTTTATCGTTTGAAAAGAAGCAACATAAAAGGTCTTTCTTGGTATTTTAATTTTAAAGCAATCAATAGAAAAATTAAAAAAATCCATAGAGACAATCCTATAAATATTGTTGAAGCTTCTGAGCTTGGTCTTGCTTTTATTTCAAAAATATCGAATATTAAATACATTATTAGGCTTCATGGCGGACATCATTTTTTTGCTGAAAGCGAAAATAGAAAAATTGATAAATGGAAAGGGTTTCAAGAAAAAAGGTCTTTTAAAAAGGCAGATGCTTTCATAGCTGTTTCTGAGTATGTAAAAGATCATACACAAAAATATTTGAGTTATAATAACAAGTCAATAAGTTATATTAATTATCCAATTAATACTGATTTTTTTGCATCCACAGGAAGAATAATTGATGATGTAAAAATTGTTTTTGCTGGTACGGTTTGTGAAAAAAAAGGGATACGCCAGCTAATACAAGCTTTCCCAATTGTAAAAATGCAGTATCCTGATGCAACTCTGGAAATTTATGGCAGAGACTGGTTTTTCCCTGATAAAAGGTCTTATATACAAATGCTGAAAGAGAAAGAGTTACCTCAATTAGGTGCTGTCGCAAAAGATATTAATTTTCATGGAGCTATCGCCTACAAGGATATTCCTTTTGCGTATGCTGATGCTGGAGTCTGTGTGTTTCCATCTCATATGGAAACTCAGGGCTTAGTGGCTCCAGAAGCTATGGCTATGGAAAAAACAGTTGTTTTTACAAAATTAGGGCCAGGACCTGAAACTATAGATAATTATGAAACTGGATTATTATGTGATCCCTATAATCCAAATGATATTGCTGAAAAAATTATCTGGGTTTTTTCTAATAAAGAAAAAGCAAAAGAAATAGGTAAAGCTGCTAGGAAGTTTGTGCTTACGAAATATGGTTTGCAGTATATCGTTTGCCAGAATGTAGATTTTTATCAAGATGTAATGTAGTAAATATTTTATTGAAAATGAATATGAGAATTAACAAAGCGAAATAAATTTATAGTTGGTTACTTGAAGAGAATAGAGAAGTTTTAAATTATATTTTTTGAAATTTATTCTTAGATTGATTAAATACAAATAATTATTTTAAAAAGTTGAATGTTGGTGTAGTTTACTATTTAATAAATTAAAAATGAAATCCAAAGAGATAATTTTAGAAACGAACCTGAAGCAAAAAGAATTTTACAACACGAAAAAGAGAAATTTGGCAACTCGTATTTGGTCCAAATTTAGGAATGGAATTTTAAACAGAGTCAAAAAAAATAGTGGTATTCAAGACCAAACCTATTTATTGCATAAACAATGGTTTGGAGATTTGTCTTCTAAAAAAGTACTTGATCTAGGATGTTTTTCTGGAAATTATTGGTCAATTTATTTGGCAGAAAACTCAAAAGAGTATTTAGGTATTGACTTAAGCGATATTGCAATTAATAAATTAAACGAAAGAATTAAACATTTACATCATGCACAAGCTGAGGCGATTGATTTTCTTTCTGATGAATTTACTTCAGATAATTTTGATTTAATTTATGCTTATGGAGTTTTGCATCATTTTGAAAACACACAAGTATTGATTGATAAGCTCAATGAGAAATTAGTTCCCGATGGAAAAATCATTAGTTATGACCCGTTGGAAACTAGTTTGCCTATAAAAATTATTAGAAGGTTGTATCGTCCTTTTCAGTCAGATGCTGCATGGGAATGGCCATTTACAAAAAAAACGTTTTATCAGTTTCAGTCTGCTTTTACTATTATTGAAAGACGGGGGCTTCTCGGTAAATCAAAATGGATGGCATTGATTTCTATGCTTCCAATGACAGGCGATAAAAAAAATAAAATTGGCCAAAAATGGCATAAAGAAGATTGGGACAATTCAAAAAAATCCGATTCTGTGTTATTTAGTTGTATGCATTTGACTATGCTAATGGAAAAAAAATAATTTAAATGAATTTATTCAAACTTATCCAGTCTGATTACAAGAAGCATCAAAAATACGGAGGTAATTTTTTTGGAATTGTATTTTTAACTCAAGGATTTTGGGCTATTTTTCAATATAGGCTTGCACATTTTATTTATAAAACAATAAAATGGCAACCATTTAGATTTTTAGGTTTATTGTTAATGCTTTTTTGGCAGAAAATAATTGAAATTACGGCTGGAATATCAATCCCGGCATCTTCAATCATAGGACATTCATTTTATATTGGTCATTTTGGAGGTATTATTATCAATGCAAATTCTATTATAGGCAACAATTGTAACATTTCTCAGGGAGTGACTATTGGTGTTTCGGGACGAGGTGAAAAACGAGGAAGCCCTATTTTGGGCGATGAAGTGTATATTGGTGTGAATGCAGTGGTATCTGGTAAAATTACAATTGGGGATAATGTTTTAATAGGAGCTTGCACTTTGATAAATAAATCTATTCCGGCTGGTTCGGTAGTAATAGGCGTTCCAGCTGTAATTGTTTCTCAAAAGGGTTCTAAAGGATATATTTGATGAAATTACTAATTGTTTCAGCAGCTCCATTTATTTTTAAGGGAGAAAAATGTTTTGCCTACAGCCCATATGTAAAGGAATTGGTTGTTTGGGAAAAATATGTTGCCGAAATTTCTTTTTGCTGTCCTGTTTGGAAAAGCCAGAATGGATTATTAATTGATGAGATTACATTTGAAATAAAAAAACATTTTAAATTAATCGATTTTAATTTAAATAATTCAGTCAATATTATTAAGGCATTTTTTTATGGCTTTTTTAATATTTTAATTATTTTCAAAGCCATGCGCCAAGCTGATCATATTCATCTGCGTTGTCCAGGAAATATAGGATTACTAGGTTGTTTGGTTCAAATTTTATTTCCCAGCAAACCCAAAACAGCAAAATATGCGGGGAATTGGGATCCCAAAGCGAAACAGCCTTGGAGTTACCGTTTACAAAAATGGATTTTGAACAACACTTTTTTAACCCGAAATATGAAAGTATTGGTTTATGGTGAATGGAAAAATCAGTCTAAAAATATAGTTCCTTTTTTTACGGCTACCTATTCAGAATCAGAAAAAAAAATGTTCCAAAAAAAAACATTGACTCCATTGATTCGTTTTGTTTTTGTAGGTACATTGGTAAAAGGTAAAAATGCACTATATACGATTCAATTGGTAGAAGAACTGTTTGAAAAAGGATATTCAGTTCATTTGGATTTGTATGGAGAAGGAGTTGAAAGAGCGCTTTTAGAACGTTATATTTTAGATTTTAATTTAGAAAGAATTATCGAGTTGAAAGGAAATCAATCTAAGGATTTTGTAAAAGAAGGATATCAAAACAGCCATTTTGTAATTTTACCCTCCAAAAGTGAAGGCTGGCCAAAAGCATTGGCGGAAGGTATGTTTTGGGGCTGCGTTCCTATTGCCACACCAGTTTCCTGTGTGCCTTTTATGTTGGATTTTGGGAATAGAGGGCTGTTGTTGGAAATGAATTTGGGCCAAGATATTCAACAATTAGAAACTCTTTTAAATAACGAATTAGAATTTACCGCTAAAAGCCAAAAGGCTTTTGATTGGTCAGCAAAATATACGCTTGATGTATTTGAAAATGAAATACGAAAAATGCTATTGCCATGAGAATAGTACAACTGATAGATTCTTTAGAAGCTGGCGGAGCTGAACGTATGGCCGTTAATTATGCTAATGCTTTGGTTGATAAAGTTAAATTTTCGGGTTTGGTTACTACTCGAAAAGAAGGAGTATTGTTAAATCAAATTAATTCGAATGTTTCGTATTTGTTTTTGAATAAAAAAAAACAACTTGATTTTAGATCTCTTTTTAGATTATGTTCTTTTGTTTTAAAAAACAAGGTAACTCATATTCATGCCCATAGTACTTCTTTTTTCTTTGCTTTTTTATTAAAATTGATATATCCTTCGGTAAAAATTGTTTGGCATTACCATTATGGTAATAATGAGGTGTTGTCAAAAAAAAGAGTGCTATTTTTTAAGATGGTAATCCCTTTCTTTAGTGGCGTTATTGCAGTTAATCAGAAGCTCAAATTATGGATTGTAAACAAGTTGAAATCTAATAACGTTATTTATTTGCCTAATTTTCCATGTGAATCAAACCACTTGATGTCAGAAACTATTTTGAAAGGGAATGGAAAACGAATAGTATCTTTGGCTAACCTTAGAGAAGATAAAAATCATTTTTTATTAATAGAAGTTGCAAAAAAACTAAAAGAATCTCATTCTGATTGGACTTTTCATTTGGTAGGAAAAGATTTTGAAGATGTGTATTCCAATCAAATTAAAGAATTGATCAAACAGTATCATTTAGAAGAAAATGTATTTCTTTATGGCTCAAAACAAGATGTGTCAACTATTTTGTCTCAAACTGATATTGCTATTTTGACTTCGAAATCAGAAGGTTTACCAGTTGCTCTTTTGGAGTATGGTTGGTATAAAAAAGCAGTAGTTGTGACCAAAGTTGGAGAGATACCGATGATTATTCAAAATAAAAAAAATGGTTTCATTGTAGATCCCAATGATTCGAATTTATTTTATCAGTCATTAGTCAATTTAATTACCGATGATAAGTTACGATTTGATTTTGGAGAGGCTCTTTTTGATACTATTGAAGCGAATTATACTGCAGAATGTGTTATGGAAAAATATGTAAATTGGTTGCAAATGTTTTAAAATGAAGAAAGAAGAATTGTCATATATCTACTTGATACTGTTTCATGCTTTTCTGGGTGTATTAGTATTTGCGTTACCTTTTGTTTCAAAAATCTATACAATTGCGATATTGACCTTTGGTATTTATTATATTATCAGGAGCAAAAACAGAAATAATGAAGTTCTGGTAATGTCTGCTTATGTTGTAAGTGTTGAGGTTCTTTTGAGAATGACAGATGGCATACTTTTGAGCGAATTCGGCAAATACTCTATTCTTATTTTTATGTTTTTAGGAATGGTTTATTCTGGATTTTCCAAAAATGCCTTGTTGTATTGGCTTTTTTTACTATTACTGATTCCTGGAATTATTTTAGCTACGCTTACTTTAGATTTGGATACGGATGTTAGGAAGGCAATTGCATTTAATTTATCGGGTCCAGTTTGTTTGGGATTTAGTGCTATCTATTGTTATCAAAGAAAAATATCTTTTAATAGATTATTGATTGTGATCACAGGATTTTCTTTACCCTTAATTGCTGTAGTTGTTTATTTGTTTTTATATACACCAAGTATAAAAGCAGTAGTGACTGGAACTCAATCCAATTTTGAAACATCAGGAGGATTTGGACCCAATCAAGTTTCTACTATATTAGGATTGGGAGTTTTTATATTTTTTGTTCAGTTGGTTCTGAATTCCAAAAGCAGATTATTGCAGATTATAAATGGTAGTTTTGTTATAGTTTTTGCTTTTAGAGGAGTCGTGACGTTTTCAAGAGGAGGTATTTTTACTGCAGTAATTATGGTTTTTCTGTTTTTAGTAGTAATGTATTATCAAGCTAATATTAAAACAAAAGCCAAAATAGGATTTATTATTATACTATCCTTTTTGGCTGGGTTGGGCGTTTGGGGATACAGTTCGGTACAAACTGGGGGGTTGATTAATAAACGATATGCCAATCAAGATGCAAGAGGGCGTGAAAAGAAAAGTCAATTATCGGGTAGAGAAACCCTTATTACGTCAGAAATGCAGATGTTTTGGGACAATCCTATTTTAGGGGTTGGTGTGGGAAGAAATAAGGAAATTAGAGAAAAGGAGATAGGAATTGTGGCTGCTTCTCATAATGAAATTACCAGAATGCTGGCTGAACACGGTTCTCTTGGATTGATTGATTTAATTATTTTATTCTGTACTCCTTTGTTTTTATTTATGGGTAATCGTCAAAATATTTTGGCTCTCTCCTTTTTAGTTTTTTGGCTGCTAACTATTAATCATGCTGCCATGAGATTAGCGGCTCCCGCTTTTGTTTATGCACTTTCATTGTTAAAAGTTTATACTGTTGAAGAACCTGCTGTACATAGGAAATAAATTATCCAAGCATGGAATTACTCCTACCACTATTGAAACTCTTGGGCTACTATTGGAGCAAGAAGGTTTTAGATTGCGGTATAGTTCTTCTGAAAAAAATCAAAGGTTAAGGCTAATTGCTATGTTGTGGAGTGTGATTAAATACAGAAAAGTAGATTATGTTCTTATTGATACCTATAGTACTGTCAATTTTTGGTATGCTTTTACAACCTCTCAGTTATGTCGCTTATTACAAATCAAGTACATTCCTATTTTGCATGGCGGTAATTTGCCTTTTCGATTGAAAAAGAATCCGAAAATATGTGGAATGATCTTTAAGCATTCTTTTCAAAATGTAGCTCCCTCTCTTTTTTTAATTAACGAATTCAAAGCTGAAGGATATGATAATGTAATTCATATCCCCAATGCAATTGAACTGGAAAAGTATCCTTTTTTAGAACGGGAGAAAGCAGTTCCTTGTTTATTATGGGTTCGCTCTTTTGCCAAAATATATAATCCTATAATGGCAGTTGAAGTGTTTGCATCCATAARGAAGAAATACCCAGAGGCTGCTCTGTGCATGGTTGGACCCGAAAAAGACGGCAGTTTATCAGAATCCAAACAAATAGCTGAAGATCTTAATACTGAGGTTCTTTTTACAGGAAAATTGCCCAAGCAGGATTGGATTAATATCTCTAAAAATTATTCTATTTTTATAAATACAACTCACTTTGATAATATGCCCGTGAGTGTGATTGAAGCTATGTCATTAGGTCTGGCTGTTGTTTCTACAGGTGTTGGAGGGATTCCATTTTTATTAGAAAACGAAAAAGAATCTTTATTAGTTCCAGATAAAGATGTTAATAAAATGGTAGAGGCTATCGTTAGATTGATAGAAGATCCTGAATTATTTAGGGAAATTACCAATAATTCAAGGAAAAAGATAAAACAATTTGAATGGCAAGAAGTTAAGCTTAAATGGCTGACTATTTTAAAATAAAAAAGATTTGTTTTTTAAATAATAGCTATCTTGTGGCTAAATATAAGTCTGTTGACAATGAGTAATTCAAAAAAAATGCATTTCGAAATATCTGAGCGTAAACTGCTTTTGCGAATTTTTGATGTGGTTTTTGTATTATTAGGCCTATATTGTTTAGGATTTATTTTCAATTTCAATTATTTTCAATTTACAGTAACTAATTACTATTGGGTTATTTTTTTGGGTATTTACATTAATTTATTTGGAGGCATTTTTGAAATGTATAATCTTCAAGTAGCAAGCAATAATTTTCAAGTATTGCGAAGCACGATTTTAACTACTACTTCTACAGTGCTATCTTATTTATTGACGCCCATTTTCTCTCCTGAATTACCCAAAAACCGTTTGCAGTTAGTGTTTTTTTACATTACCTTTTTTATAGCTTTATATGCTTGGAGAATGATTTATCTTCATTTTTTAGCTTCCAACAGGTTTGTTCAAAATGCAGTTTTAGTATGTGATAAAGATCAAGTGGAAGAACTTGTTTCAGGATTAGAAAGTGTCGATCCTCATTATAAAATTATCGGATATATAAATCTTGATAGTGATTCAACTTCCGATTTTGAATTTCAATATGTGAGACATATTGAAATAGAGGAGCTAATTTCATTTGTTGCAAAAAATGGTATTTCTGAAATAGTGGTGGCTTCTCAAAAAACCGAGGGAATTACTGCGGATTTATATCATCAATTAATTAAGTTGTTGGAATCGGGTAAAAGTATTAGAGAATATACACAAGTATATGAAAACAAAACACAGCGTATCCCTGTTCAATATATTTCTAGAGATTTTTATCGTTTTTTCCCATTTAGCCGCAGCAATCAAAACAAACTGTACCTAATTATTAATCGTTTTTTTGAAATTCTTTTATCATTTATCGGATTAAGTTTTGGGCTTGTTTTGATTCCGATAATTCTTATTGGTAATGCTTTTTGGAATAAAGGAAGCTTGTTTTATACTCAAAAAAGAGTAGGTAAAGATGGTGTTGTTTTTAGAATAATTAAATTCAGGACTATGGTTAAGAATGCCGAAAAAACTGGAGCCGTTTTTGCTAAAGTCAATGATTCTAGGGTAACTAAATTTGGAAAATTTTTAAGAAAAACCAGAATAGATGAGTTTCCTCAGTTTATTAATATTCTAAAAGGGGATATGGCAGTGATTGGTCCAAGACCGGAACGGCCTGTATTTGTGAATGAAATTGCTCAAATTATGCCATTCTATGAAACACGTCATATTATAAAACCAGGACTTACAGGTTGGGCTCAAATTAATTATCCCTATGGCTTAAATTTAGAAGACAGCTTAATAAAACTGCAATACGACTTATATTACATCAAACACAGAAGCATTTATTTAGATTTAAATATTGCTTTCAAAACCATTTCAACTGTTTTGTTTTATAGAGGCCAATAAATTTAAATAATTATTGGAATACGCTTTTTGTTTCTAATGGCTAATCGCGTTAAAACAAATAAATTGGTTATAAGTATTGGCAAAACGATGAGTAAATGAACTTTTGTGAGAATCACAAAGAAATATGTAATCATCATCAGAATATTGAAAACAGCGAATTTGTATGTCCATTTTGAGTTTTTTGTTTTGGCAAAGTACAATACAATCAAAAGAAGAGGACTGAATAATAGAATGTTGTAGTTGTATCCCAATTCTTGATGAGAAGAATAAAATCCTAAAAAAACAAATAATAAACCTACTAAGGATATTATCGACAGATAAACATAATCAATACTTTTCTTGTTTATCAGAGTTATAAAACCTAAAATAAAAAGATACGTATAACTGTTATTCCACCATGAAGTTGGAGTTTCTTCTTCAAAATTTAATATTGTTTTGTTCTTTTTGCATAAAGGCTGGTTTTGATATTGAATGAGTTTCAAGCTTTTTTGAAGTTCAAAAGGCAAAAATATTTTTGTCCCCATTTGATCTACTTTTGTTCCAAAAACAATACTTGTCCCCAGTTTTTCATAAAAATGATTGTTGAAATAAGGGAATAAAATAGATCTGTACGTTTGGTCAGTATCCACCTTTTTGGTGATTATTTTTGCTTTTAATGTTTTATTAATAACGGCTACAACTTTAGAAGTGCAATTGTTATCAATGAATTTATATTGATATAAGCGCTCATCAGATAACATGGACTGGGCTAAATTTTCAAATAATTCTTGTTTAAGTTCTAACGGAATGTTTAATTCCTGTTCGTAAACATCTCTTTTTTCATAATTGTACAGATTAATAAAATCAATATAGCGGTTGTTTACTATAAAATAATTCAAATCACCCTTGGTAAATTGCATTGCAAAATTAGGAGTGTCAAAATCAAAGGCACCATAATTATAGACAACATCCAGATTGTTTTCAATATCATGAACTCTTATGGCCGTATGGCCAAATAAGGAATAAAGTTCATTTCCCGTGCCACAAGTCATTATGCTAATTGTAGCGTTTTTTGATAATAAAACATTTTGAGCAAATGAATTATAAATCGAATTCAATAAAAGAATGCAAACGAATATTTTTTTTAATAAGGCAGTTTTCATTTTGCTATTTTTTTAGATATAAAATTAAGATGTGTTTTTGAATAATCAAAGTTAGTTCCTAAAAAGGGATAAATCAATTTTTAATGAAAATACGTTGGAATACAACGCTGTACTTTGATTACCCAAAGAAGTTAATGCATAATCAATTGCAATTCCTTTGTATTTAAATCCTAAACCAATGTTGGGCTGAAATCCTATTTTTTTTCCATTGTCCAATTGTGTTACCTGTTGGAAATTCCCAACTCCTGCTCTTAAAAAGGCAAGATCAGTATAACCAAATTCCAAACCTATAGCAGGATCGATACTGATAAATTTGCTGGAAATAAGGTCATTAGTTTGTGTAAACTGCATATTCATGCTGGCAGTAGTCAAAAGACTATAATCGTCATGTAAAAATATTTTTCTAGCAACACCCAGTTGAGCTTTTGGAAGCGTAATCTCTGTGCTTTCAGGTGCTTCCTGATTCTGGCCAGGAATAGCATCAGCTATTTTTTGATAAGCTTCTTCATTGATGTTCCAAATATTGTAAGTAGTGGTGATGTCCCGAAGCATCAATCCAAACTGCCAATCATTTTTTTCAAATTGCAGTCCAAAATCAAATCCAAATCCCCAAGAAGTTGCAAAGTCACCAATTATTCGTCGGATAATTTTAGCATTTACTCCATATTGAAAACCTGGCACTGGTAATTTTACTGCATACGAAAAAGTAAAACCGTAATCAGCCGTTGAAAAAAGTTTGATTCTGTTGTAATCAATATTGCCTTCATTATCAATTAAATCTGTTGTATTCATAATGTCATCAACACCAAAACGGATTAATGAAATTCCCCAAGCACTTCGGTCATCAATGGGGCTGGCATAAGCGGCATAATCATATTTAGCAATATTGGCGAAGTAATTAGAATGCATTAAAGAGATTTGGTTTTCTTCTAAATGCAATAACCCAGCAGGATTCCAGTAACAGGAATTAACATCTGCTGTTGAAGCAACAACTGCATTTGACATCCCCAAAGCTGCTGCGTCTACACCAATATTCATAAACTCATTGGAGTATTTTCGGACAGTTTGACAGTAGAGACTATTCGCTATGAAAAGGAATGTAAAAAGCTGTGTTTTTTTCAATGGATATTATTTGTAGGCTAAAACGTTCTTTAATATTTATCAAAAATAAAGTTTTTTGATGATGTAACTGCTTCAATTCAATTAATTAATATTTTTTGTCCAAAAGAATCTAAAATCTATTAGTAAAATAGGGCATCACTTTCACTTATTGTATTAAATTTGCCATGCTTATTGTTCAATTAAAATACTATGAATATCAAAAAACACATCCCTAATACAATTACTTTGCTGAACCTTTTTTGTGGTTGCATCGCTTTGATATTTGTAAGTAAAGACCAATTTGAAATGGCATTCTTTTTTGTTTGCCTCGGAATTTTTTTAGATTTTTTTGATGGCTTTTTTGCCCGTCTGTTCAAAGTGTCTGGTCCGTTAGGATTACAGTTGGATTCTCTTGCTGACATGGTAACAAGTGGTGTTGTTCCTGGATTTGTAATGTTCAAAATGATGCAAAGCAGTTCGGTATATATGAATGAGGGATATTTGCAGTTTTTTCCTTATTTGGGTTTCATCATTACTTTGGGATCATGTATGCGTTTGGCAAAATTCAACATTGACACTCGTCAAACCGATTCGTTTATAGGATTGCCAACTCCGGCCAATGCTCTTTTTATATTGAGTCTTTCTCTGGTCAAAGAATATTGTTCTGGAGAGTCATTGATGGTTCTTGAAATTTTGACGGAGAAATGGGTTTTATTATTGATATCATTATTTAGTGCCTATATTCTGAATGCCGAAATTCCTTTATTTTCTCTTAAAATCAAAAAGTTTAATTTTAAGGATAATGCACTTCAGATTATTTTCTTAGCAATCTCTGTTTTATTGTTGTTGTTTCTTCAATATTTAGGAGTTACATTAGTTATTGTTTTTTACGTTTTACTTTCCGTGATTAACAATAAATTTCAAAAGAAGTAATTTTTTTGGATGAGAAAAAGCAGTAGCACTATGCCAAGGCGTAAATCAAAAAAGAAAAAAAACTGGTTTTCAGGAAAGTGGATTGATATCTTTTTTATTGGAATTGCAGTTTTTTTTATCCTGTCAATAGCCTATCATTACCGCTCTGGTATTGCTCATTATTTAGGTTTTAAATCTCAAATCAGGGAACATGAAGATGTCTTTTCTGAAGCCAGAAATCTAAAGGTTTTAGAAAAAAATGATGGTAAAGTTATTGGTATAGATGTTTCTGAATATCAAGGGGAAATCAGCTGGTCGTATGTGGATACTATTGAAGAGAAATATCCTCTGCGTTATGTTTTTATTCGGGCGACCGTTGGAAATGACAGAATAGATAATCAATTTAAAAGAAATTGGCTTGGCGCCAAAAAAAATAAAATGATACGTGGTGCCTATCATTATTATCGTCCAAATGAAAACTCTCTTGAGCAAGCCGAACTTTTTATAAAAACAGTAAAACTGAAAAAAGGTGATCTGCCGCCTGTTTTGGATATCGAAAAACTGCCCAAAGAACAGTCTATTGAACGTTTGAAAATTGGTTTAAGACGCTGGCTGAAAGCCGTAGAATCGCATTATGGAGTACGGCCAATAATTTATACTGGCGAAAAATACTATGATGATTTCTTGAAAGAAGAGTTTAGTGATTATCTTTTTTGGATAGCCAATTATAACTTTTATCGGGAAGAAATTCAAGACGATTGGCTTTTTTGGCAATTTACAGAGAAAGCCACCGTTCCTGGAATCGATAATAATGTCGATGTTAATGTCTATAATGGCGACTTACAGCAGTTACAATATATTACGGTGGAGTAGTAGTTTTGAATTTAGTTTTAGAAGCAGAAATTTAAGGCATTTTTGAAAATATGGATTCCTGCTATCTTTTACAATCTTTTTATTTTTGAAGAAAAAATGAAAAAGGATTTCCACTGTACATGGAGTGAAGCGAACTGGCGAAGTAATCAGGGATAAAAGGGGATATAGTGTCTTTTTCCATTATAATCGAAATTGGTCTAATTCATTTTTTATTCAAAATAAAAAAAATAACCATTCCAAAAAAACTCAAAGCAATTAGTAAAGCCAATACCGATTTTGGGTTTGCAAAATTTATAGTGCTACCCATTTCTTCAGTTTTTTTAGGAGAAAAAATGCGGTGATCTTCTTTGTTATAGTAAAAAATTCCCCAAATCCAATTGTTGGGGTCATTTTTCCATCTGTCCGAAGTTTCTTTTGAAGGCTCTTCGTTTAATGACATCTTTTGTTTTGTTTATAGTTTGTTGCTGAAAATGAAATCTAAACATCAAAAACTAAATTAAAACTCTAGTTTCTTTTTTCTTAATTCGAAATTCTGACCTAGATATACGCGGCGTACCATTTCATCTTCAACCAATTCTTCAGGAACACCCGCTTTTAGAATTCCTCCTTCAAACATTAGATAGGTTTTGTCTGTGATAGCAAGAGTTTCCTGCACGTTGTGGTCGGTTATTAGAATTCCGATGTTTTTGTTTTTTAATTGCGCTACAATTCTTTGAATGTCCTCTACGGCAACAGGATCAACTCCAGCAAAAGGTTCATCAAGTAAAATGAATTTAGGATCTGTAGCCAAACAACGAGCAATTTCAGTACGGCGGCGTTCTCCACCCGAAAGTAAATCTCCACGATTCGTTCGAATATGTTCCAAACTAAATTCAGCAATCAGACTTTCCATTTTGGCGACTTGCTCTTCTTTGGAAAGTTTGGTCAATTGTAGAACACTCAAAATATTATCTTMAATACTTAATTTTCTAAAAACAGAAGCTTCTTGTGCCAAATAACCAATTCCCTGCTGGGCTCTTTTGTACATTGGGTAATCAGTAATATTCAAATCATCGAGATAAATATTCCCAGAATTTGGTTTTACTAAACCTACAATCATATAAAAAGAAGTTGTCTTTCCAGCACCATTAGGCCCTAGAAGTCCCACAATTTCACCTTGATTTACTTCTACCGAAATCCCTTTTACAACACTTCGGCCTTTGTAAGTTTTTATTAAATTTTCTGCTCTTAATTTCATCTTTTTAGTTTAATCGTTTAAACGTTTGATTCGTTTCTTCGTTATAAATAAACGAAGAAACGAATCAACAAATAAACCTATTAACAATTATTTAGTTTCTGTTTCCTCCAAGGCTTCCCAAAATTCATAAGCTCTGCGTAAATGAGGCACTACAATTGTACCTCCTACAAGTGTTGCAATTCCCATAGCTTCCATCATTTCTTCTTTGGTGACACCCTCCTTATAGCTGGTTTCCAAGTGATATTTTACGCAGTCATCACAGCGTAAAACAGCCGAGGCTACTAGTCCAAGCAGTTCTTTGGTTTTTACATCTAAGGCTCCGGGAGCATAAGCATTGGTGTCAAGATTGAAAATGCGTTTAACTATTTTATTATTGTCGGCCAATAATTTTTCGTTCATTTTAGAACGATAGTCATTGAATTCCTGTACGATATCAGACATTTGCTTTCTTTTTATTTAATACTACAATTTTTGAAATCAAGATGCTTACTTCATAAATAAGCAACATTGGAATAGCAACAATAGTTTGGCTCACTACATCTGGAGGAGTTACAATTGCGGCTACAATCAAGATTATTACAACTGCATATTTCCAATATTTTCTTAAAAATTCTGGAGTTACTAAATCTAATTTTGTCAAGAAATAAATAATTATAGGAAGTTCAAAGAATAAGCCACTGGCCAAAATACTGGTTTTTACCATGCCAATATAGGAGTCCAGAGTAAATTGGTTTTTGACAACATCACTTACCGTAAAAGTGGCCACGAAATTTACTGACATTGGAATAACAACATAATAGCCAAATAAAACGCCTAAAAAGAAAAGTAATGACGACGTAAATATAAAGACTCTGGCATTTTTCTTTTCTTTTTCATACAAAGCTGGACTAATGAATTTCCAAACTTCCCATAAAATATAGGGAAAACTTAAAATGAAACCAGCTAAAATACACATCCAGACAAAAATATTAACCTGTCCTTCCATTTCAGTATTCTGAATGATAAAAGGCATTTCGGTTATGCAGATGCTATCTGCAAAACCCAATTGATGCGATAATTCGCAAAAATAGCGATAGGTGAAAAAAGTTGGTCTTGTAGGGCCAAATATAATGGTGTCAAACAAGTAATCACTTATGAAATAAGTTACAAAAGCCATAATAATTACAGCCGTTGTACTTCTAACTAAAAGCCATCTTAATTCTTCCAGATGGTCTAAAAAGGACATTTCGCCCAAATTTTTCTTTGCCATTATACAATTCCTTCTTTTAAAATATCGTGTAAATGCAATACGCCTTTATATTCTCCATTGTCGACAACGATTAATTGAGTGATGGAGAAATCCTCCATAATATTAAAGGCATCTACAACCATATTAGTTGATTGTACTGTTTTTGGATTTTTGGTCATAATATCCTTCGCGGTCAGTTCTGCAAAAGTATCTCTGTCGTTTAGCATTCTTCGGATATCTCCGTCAGTAATTATTCCGACTACCTTATTGTTTTCTACAACGGCAGTTACTCCTAAACGTTTTTCTGAAATTTCGAAAATTGCTTTTTTAACAGGAGTATCTGGGCTTACTTCAGGTTTTAAGGTATGTTCCAGCATATCTTTCACGCGAAGCAGTAATTTTTTGCCCAAGGCACCGCCAGGATGATATACAGCAAAATCTTCTGCCTTGAAATTTCTCATTTCCATAAGGCAAACAACTATGGCGTCTCCCATAACTAATTGTGCTGTAGTACTATTAGTAGGAGCTAGGTTTAATGGACAAGCTTCTTTATCAACGGTTGTGTTTAAAACGTAATGAGAACCCTTGGCTAAAAAGGAAGTCATATTTCCTGTCATACCAATTAATTTGTTGCCAAAACGAGTCAATAGAGGAACTAATGCTTTGATTTCTGGACTATTGCCGCTTTTGGATATGCAAATTACAACATCCTCTTTTTGCAGCATTCCTAAATCGCCGTGTATGGCTTCAGAAGCATGTAGAAATAATGAAGGAGTGCCTGTCGAATTAAATGATGCTACCATTTTTTGAGCGATAATAGCACTTTTGCCAATTCCTGTTACTACTAATCTTCCTTTGGAATTGTAGATACACTGTACAGCTTCCGCAAATGTGTCGTCAATGAAATCAATTAATTTAGCAATAGATTGGCTTTCTGATTCAATTGTTTTCTTAGCGTTAGCTAATATGTTTTCTTTTGTAATCAAAACAGATAATTTAAAATTTGTAAGTGTAAAAGAAAGTTGTATCTTTATGTGCCGCAAATTTATATAAAATACCACATATTAAAGAATGAATTCAAACGAAATTGACATAGACAAAGAATTAAAGAAGTATTTTGGCTTTAGTAAGTTCAAAGGCCTGCAGGAAAATGTTATAAAAAGTTTGCTTAATAAGCAAAATACATTTGTAATTATGCCTACAGGAGGAGGAAAATCACTCTGTTACCAATTACCCGCTTTAGTTCAAGAAGGAACTGCAATTGTTGTATCTCCTTTGATAGCATTAATGAAGAATCAGGTAGATGCTATTAGAAGCCTTTCTTCCGAAAATGGGATTGCCCATGTTCTAAATTCTTCACTTACCAAGACTGAAATTGCACAAGTTAAATCTGATATTTCAGCGGGTATAACCAAACTATTGTATGTAGCGCCAGAATCCTTAACTAAAGAGGAGTATGTTGCTTTTCTTCAAACGGTGCCTATCTCATTTGTAGCGATTGATGAAGCGCATTGCATTTCAGAATGGGGTCATGACTTTAGGCCAGAATACCGCAATCTAAAAAATATCATTAAGCAATTAGCAGAAGTTCCTATTATAGGTCTTACTGCTACAGCAACTCCAAAAGTGCAAGAGGATATCCTGAAGAACTTGGAGATGGCTAATGCTACAACTTTTAAAGCTTCATTTAATAGAGCCAATTTGTTTTATGAAGTTCGTACCAAAACAAAAAATATTGAATCCGATATCATTCGGTTTATAAAACAGCATAAAGGAAAATCTGGCATTATTTACTGTTTGAGCCGTAAAAAAGTAGAATCAATAGCCGAAGTTTTGCAAGTAAACGGAATAAGCGCCGTTCCGTATCATGCAGGTCTGGATGCAAAAACAAGAGCAAAACATCAAGATATGTTTTTAATGGAAGATGTAGAGGTTGTTGTTGCTACAATTGCTTTCGGTATGGGAATCGATAAACCCGATGTGCGTTTTGTAATTCATCATGATATTCCAAAATCATTAGAAAGCTATTACCAAGAAACGGGTCGTGCCGGTAGAGATGGAGGCGAAGGACACTGTCTTGCTTACTACTCTTATAAAGATGTAGAGAAATTAGAAAAATTTCTTTCGGGAAAACCAGTTGCTGAACAGGAAATAGGTTTTGCCTTATTGCAGGAAGTTGTGGCTTATGCCGAAACTTCGATGTCCAGACGAAAGTTTTTGCTTCATTATTTTGGTGAAGAATTTGACAGCGAAACAGGCGAAGGGGCAGATATGGATGATAATGTCCGCAATCCAAAAACAAAAGTGGAAGCCAAAGACGAAGTGCTGAAACTGTTGGAAGTCGTTAAAAAAACCAAGCATATTTATAAATCAAAAGAAATTGTTTTTACATTAATTGGTCGTGTAAATGCAGTTATCAACGCACATAAAACAGATTCGCAGTCATTTTTTGGATCAGGATCCAATCATGACGAAAAATACTGGATGGCACTATTAAGACAAGTTCTGGTTGCAGGCTTACTGTCAAAAGATATTGAAACATATGGTATTATAGAAATCACAAAAGAGGGTTTGGCTTTTATGAAAAACCCAGAATCTTTTTTGATGTCCGAAGATCATGAATACAATGAATCTGAAGATGAAGCTATCGTAACTGCAGCAAAATCGTCAGGAACTGCCGATGAATTATTAATGTCAATGCTGCGGGAATTACGAAAAAAAGTGGCCAAAAAACTTGGAGTTCCTCCATTTGTGGTTTTTCAAGATCCTTCTTTGGAAGATATGGCTTTGAAATATCCAATTTCTCAAGCAGAATTAATTAATATTCATGGAGTTGGGGAAGGAAAAGCTAAGAAATATGGCAAGGAATTTATTGAATTAATAAACCGTTATGTAGAGGAAAATGATATTATACGCCCTGATGATTTGGTTGTCAAATCTACTGGAGTTAACTCTGTCAATAAGCTGTATATCATTCAAAATATCGATAGAAAACTGGCTTTAACTGATATCGCTTCCGCAAAAGGGTTAAAAATGGACGATTTAATAAAAGAAATGGAACAAATTGTTTATTCTGGAACCAAATTGAATATTAAATATTGGATTGACGAAATGCTGGACGATGACCAGCAAGAAGAAATTCAAGAGTATTTTATGGATTCAGAATCGGATAATATAGAAAAAGCCCTCAAAGAATTTGACGGAGATTATGATATAGATGAATTGCGGTTGATGCGCATTAAATTCATTAGTGAAGTAGCGAATTAAAAATAAATTTCAAATAATATATTCCAAATTCCAAAACTCAAACGAGAATATTGGAATTTGGATTTTTTTTGAATTTAATTCTCAGTATAAATTTCCCCTCGATGCGGTTTTAAAGCATCACGGACTTGAATCATATTTTCTTCCATTACCACCATATATGCGATTGCATACATTTCATCCAAGATTTGAAAACCGGTAATGTTTAACAGTAATTTCTCAATAGCGATGTATTCTTTCAAATGAATTTCATGGTGTTCGGCTGTTTTTGCTGAGGCTGAACCGCGAAAATCCCATATTAGTTTTATTTTTCTGGACATTATATTGTTACGAATTTGATTTGATTTAAGAGTGTAAAGTTACACAGACTTGTTGTAAATAAATATGATTTTGCATTGGATTATTGTTCGATCAATTAGAATTGGATTCAAAATACTACTTTTGCAATCAGATTGTTTTATTTTTAATAGTCTAAAAATCGAAGTATTTAGAAAACATGCCAAAAGAACTCCTATTACAAGTTTCTCCAGAAATTGCCTCCAACGATTTGTTGCTGAAAGATTATTTGTCAAAACAAATAAAAGTTTCGGCAAATGAGATGCAGCATGTTGTTGTTTTGAAACGCTCTATTGATGCCCGTCAAAAAGCAATCAAAATCAATTTGAAAGTTTTGATTTATTTAAAAGAAGAACTTTTTCAGGAGCAAAAAATAGAACTTCCAGATTATAAAAATATTTCTGCTGCCCAAGAAGTAATTGTCGTTGGAGCAGGACCTGCGGGACTTTTTGCCGCTTTGCAATTGATAGAATTGGGTTTAAAACCAATAGTTGTCGAACGCGGAAAAGATGTCCGTGGCCGTCGTCGCGATTTGAAAGCCATCAATAGAGACCATATTGTTGATGAAGATTCCAATTATTGTTTTGGCGAAGGAGGAGCCGGAACTTATTCGGACGGAAAATTATACACACGTTCAAAAAAACGCGGTGATGTTACCCGAATATTGGAACTTCTTGTAGCTTTTGGTGCGACAAGCGATATACTAGTAGATGCGCATCCGCACATTGGAACCAATAAATTACCCCAAATTATTCAAGATATTCGAGAGAAAATCATCGAATGTGGCGGACGGGTTTTGTTTGAAACCCGTTTGACCGATATTTTGATAAAAAATAATGAGGTTGAAGGGATTGTAACTCAAAGGGGTGATACGATTTTAGCCAATAAATTAATTCTGGCAACAGGACACTCGGCTCGGGATATATTTGAATTATTGGACAAAAAGAAAGTGCTTATCGAGGCTAAGCCTTTTGCCTTGGGTGTAAGAGCCGAGCATCCGCAGTCATTGATTGACAGTATTCAATACAGTTGTGATTATCGTGGAGAGCATTTGCCACCAGCGCCTTATTCGATTGTGAAACAGGTGAATGGTCGCGGTATGTATTCGTTTTGTATGTGTCCGGGAGGAGTGATTGCACCTTGTGCCACGAGTCCAGGAGAAGTTGTGACCAATGGTTGGTCGCCGTCGAAACGAGATCAAGTAACAGCAAATTCTGGAATTGTAATTGAATTGAAATTGGAAGATTTTAAGTCTTTTTCCAAGTTTGGCGCTTTGGCTGGAATGGAATTTCAAAAAAGCATTGAACAAAAAGCTTGGCATTTAGCAGGTCAGACCCAAAAAGTTCCTGCACAACGAATGGTCGATTTTACTCAAAATAAAGTTTCTTCCAGTATTCCGAAAACTTCTTATGTGCCTGGAACCACTTCGGTAGAAATGGGACAGGTTTTTCCGGGATTTCTTTCTCAAATTTTAAGAGAAGGATTCAAGGAATTTGGTAAATCTATGCGTGGCTATTTGACAAACGAAGCCATTTTACATGCTCCAGAATCTAGGACTTCATCACCAGTCCGTATTCCTAGAGATGCAGTTTCTTATGAACATTTGCAGATAAAAGGTTTATATCCTTGTGGAGAGGGAGCTGGTTATGCAGGAGGAATTATTTCTGCAGCGATTGATGGTGAAAAATGTGCTTTGAAAATTGCTGAGGTATTGAAAAAATAAAGCTTCTTATACAGTGCGTGAGGGATAGAAGCTAGCTACCGAAGTAGCGCGGATAGCCCGACCCCGTTAAGAAAAAAGGCCAACTCACCGTTGTAGATTAGTTAGCCTTTTTTCTTAACGGGGGCACGCCCAGATGATTTTTTAGCAATCAGTGATCGTAGCTTATCATTCTTGAAATTTTCCATTGGTTATTCACTTTTTTCCAAATAGCCATAAATTTAAAAGTTCCTATTTCTTCTTTCCCGTTTTCGATATGCCGAAATTGATGAACTCCTGTTTCTATCGCTCCAAAATCTTTTATGGGATGTATTTCAAGACTTCCTTTGACCAATTGGCGAGTGAGTTTGTTTTCGTTTTTAAACATTTTTTCGAAATTAGTAAAAACGGTTTCATAGGAAAGCAAGCCTCCATTATCTTGGTACCATTCTAAATTTTCATCAAATAGAGGTTTAAATTTTGCCATATCTTTGGCATTGAATGCATCAAAAAGAATGGTATCCATTGCAGCAATTTCATTGTATAATTCCTGCGAAGTGGGAGCTACTTTTTTTTCTTGAGCCTGAGTTAAATTTAGGCCAAGAATGAATAGAAACGGTAAGAAAAAGGTTTGTAATTTGTGTGTGTGTTTGTCCATATTTTTCAGGAGTTAAAGAGTAAAATACTAAAATTTAGCATGATGTAGCTTATAAAGATAAGAAAAAGTATACTGAATTTTGTCAATCACAAGTTTTTTAGTCTTTTATAACGAAGAGTGATTTTGCACGGTTTAAATCTGTTGATTGGTTGGCTGCTATTTCTAAGAAATAATCCAATTGCCAGTTTTGTGTTTTTTGAGCTTGTTTGCTGGTAGTTATATCCCAAGGCGGATAAACACGAATAGCACGTTTTCCTTCTTTTTTATCCGAAATGATTTCTTTGGCTATAAGAACGGATTTAGGAAAAATAAACAGTCCAAAGTGATTGTCTTTTCGAACGCTAATAAGGAATAAATCAATTGGGTCTGTGGAGTCAAAAGGCTGAATGGGATCTTGATTTATTCTTTTCCACAGCGTAACAAATTGACCTGTTTTGGTGGGTGTGATTTTGGCAGTTCGAAACAGTATATTCGAATTATTTAGAACGAAACGACAGGCTCCATATTCAGCGCTTTCATCTTCAGGAACGGGTTGTGTGATTTCGAAATTGTAATTATCAAAGAGTATTTCTTGGATTAAAATTAAATCTTCAGGCAAACCTTTTGAAGTATTCCAAGGCTTTTGTGTATTCATTTGAAAAAGAATTTAATGTTTGATAAATTATAAAGCCGAAAATGGATTTCGGCTTTAGTAAGGTTGAAAATTATTTTTTCGTTTTCAATTTGTCTTTGAATACTTTTTCAAATTTTTCCAGCTTGGGCTGTATGACCATTTGGCAATAAGGCTGATTTTTGTTATTGGCATAATAATTTTGATGGTAATCTTCAGCTTTGTAAAATTTTGTAAAAGGTTCTATGGTTGTAACAATAGGATTTTCATAGACTTTTGCATTTTTTAATTCAGCAATAATAGATTGCGCTTCTTTTTTTTGTTCTTCATTGTTATAAAAAATCACAGAACGGTACTGTGTTCCTTTATCAGCACCTTGCCGATTGAGTGTTGTTGGGTCATGTACCGTGAAAAACACTTTGAAAATTTCATCAAGACTAGTCACATTTTTATCAAAAGTGATTTGAACAACTTCAGCATGACCAGTGGTGCCAGAGCAAACTTCTTCATAACTGGGATTGAGTGTTTTTCCTCCCGAAAATCCAGAAACGACTGATTTTACGCCTTTCAGGTTTTCATAAACAGCTTCTACGCACCAGTAGCAGCCTCCGCCAAGAGTTATGGTTTCAAAATTAGATTGTGTCATTTTTTTAGTTTTAGTGTTGTTTTGAGAAAATAGCGTTCCAATAAATAACATGCACGCTAAAATAATTGTTTTCGTTTTCATGAGAATCGTTTTTAAATTTTATTTAGTATCAGGAACAAAATCAAGTGCGATAGAATTCATGCAGTATCTTTTGCCAGTTGGAGCTGGGCCGTCGTCAAATAAATGGCCTAAATGACCGCCGCATCTGCCACAAAGCGCTTCTATTCGTTCCATTCCTATAGAATTATCGTCTTTGAATACGATGCTTTTTTTGTTTTCCTGTTCAAAGAAACTTGGCCAGCCACAACTGCTGGCAAACTTGGCTCCGGAACGGAAAAGAAGGTTTCCGCAAGCTGCACAATAATAAGTTCCTTTTACATCGGTATTCCAATACTTGCCTGTAAAAGGTCTTTCAGTATCTGCTTTGCGAGAAACTAAATAAACGTCTTCAGGCAGGATTTTTTTCCATTCAGCATCTGTTAAATTCAGTTTTGTAGTGTCGGTATGAGAGTAGTATGGATTTTCAGGTTTACTTTGGTAAGTTTCAACTGAAGTCATAGTGTTACTCTTTGTTTCTTTACTCTGCCCACAAGCTTGAAAAATAAATAGCGACAGTAGTAGTAAAGTGTAAAAAAAAGATGTTCTTGTTTTCATTAGAAGCTAATATTTGTTTTTTAATAATAAATGATATCGTCATTCTTCAATTTCAATTTATGATTTTGGAATCATGACGATTTTATAGTGTTTGTTTTTTATACTTCAAAAGTAATTGACGAATGTAAATCGAAATGTCTCCTATTTTACAATTTACATTCTATTTATATAATTTTTAACTATTAAGATATACGTTAAAAATATTTTTTTGGTTTTAGAAGTAATAAAACGAATAGCTTTTCTATAAATCATAAGCTAAATTCAACTTATCAAATATACAAAACATAGAGGTTAGGATTTCTATGTTTATCATTCTGAAGTGAACCAAGAAAATAATTTTAACAAAAAAGCAAAAGAATCTTTAAGCCTTTATAAAGGTATCTTTTTTGTACTTTTGTCCCATCAATACAGAATATGGAAGAAGAAAAAGTAATATTAGTAAATGAATTGGATGAGCAAATTGGCTTAATGCCAAAATTGGAAGCACATGAAAAAGCTATTTTGCATCGTGCTTTTTCAGTTTTTGTTTTAAATAATCAAAATGAGATTATGCTGCAGCAAAGAGCACATCAAAAGTATCATTCTCCTTTGTTGTGGACCAATACTTGCTGTAGCCATCAAAGGGAGGGCGAAACAAATATCCAGGCCGGTAACCGCAGACTGTATGAAGAAATGGGGTTTAGTACCGAATTGAAAGAACTTTTTCATTTCATTTATAAAGCGCCTTTTGATAACGGTTTGACAGAACACGAACTAGACCATGTAATGATTGGTTATTATGATGGGGAGCCTGAGATTAATGCCGAAGAAGTAGAGGATTGGAAATGGATGAAAATTGAAGATATACAAAATGATATGCTCTTGAATTCTGAAAATTATACCGTTTGGTTCAAGATCATTTTTGATGAATTTTATCATTTTTTAGAAGAACATGCATTAGAGCAAAGGAACTAATCTTGCGTTTACCAAATTTAATTCTACACCGACCTATGAGAGTAACCATATCGAGAAAAGCCCATTTTAACGCAGCTCATCGTTTGTATCGAAAAGATTGGACCTTTGAACAAAACGATGCTGTTTTTGGCAAATGCAACAATCCTAATTTTCACGGACACAACTACGAATTAATAGTAAGTGTTACCGGAGAGATTGATAAAGAAACAGGGTATGTTATGGATGTGAAATTCTTGACTGATATTATAAAAGAAGAAGTCGAGAATCAATTCGATCATAAAAACTTGAATCTGGACGTGCTTGAATTTCAAGACTTGAATCCTACGGCAGAAAATATTGTAGTGGTGATTTGGAATAAAATACGTAAAAAAGTAAAACCAGAATTAGATCTGGAAGTGGTTCTTTATGAAACGCCCCGGAATTTTGTAACTTATAAAGGAGAATAATGGGACTGAAAGAAGGCGACAAAATTCCAAATTTCACAGCCAAAGATACTAATGGGATTGATTTTAACAGTCTAGATCTAATTGGCAAAAAGTCATTGGTTATTTATTTCTATCCAAAAGACAATACTCCAGGATGCACAACCCAAGCCTGCAGTTTTAGAGATCAGTACGAAGATTTTAAAGATTTAGGCGCCGAAGTGATAGGAATCAGCAGTGATAGTATTGAGTCACATCAAAAGTTTACCAGTCAATTTAAATTGCCTTTTATTCTTTTATCCGATTCAGACAGGAAAATTAGAACTCTTTTTGGAGTGCCTTCTAATTTGTTTGGATTACTGCCTGGCAGAGTAACTTATGTTGCCGACAAAACCGGAACAATAATAATGGTATTTGACAATATGAAAGCAAAAAATCATATTTCAAAAGCACTTGAAGCAATTAAAGAAATAGAATCATAAAAGGAAAAAATAATATTACCTTTTGATAGTAAAAGTATAGAAATTTGTAAATAAAAAACATGAGTTCAAAAAATTATCCATTGCAGTTTAATGCTATTCTGAAAGAAAGAATTTGGGGAGGAGAAAAGTTAAAAACTATTCTTAATAAACCAATTACTTCGAGCATTACAGGAGAAAGCTGGGAATTGTCTACCGTAGAAGGAGATGTAAGCGTAGTAGCTAACGGTGAGTACAAAGGAAAACTTTTAACAGAGTTAATTAATGAGTATCCAGATGAAATTCTGGGAACAGCAGTTCATGAAAGATTTGGGAAACAATTTCCATTGCTTTTTAAATACTTGGACGCTCGTGAAGATTTATCGATTCAAGTGCATCCTAATGATGAATTGGCTAGGAAGCGCCACAATTCTTTTGGTAAAACCGAAATGTGGTATGTTACTCAAGCTGATGCCGGTGCTAGAATTATTGTTGGCTTCAAAGAAGATTCAAGTCCGGAGGAATATATAGAGCATTTGAATAATAAAACGCTCACCGATATACTTGATGATGTTAAAGCAAAACCGGGAGATGTTTTTTTCTTAGAAACTGGAACGGTTCATGCTATTGGCGCAGGATTAGTTGTTGCCGAAATACAGCAGACTTCGGATATTACATACCGTTTGTATGATTTTGACCGAAAAGATGCTAAAGGAAATACAAGAGAACTTCATGTAGATTTAGCATTGGATGCTATTAATTATAAAAAAGTAAATACTTTTAAAGAATATACTAAAGAAGTTAATCAGTCAAACACAGTGGTTGATTGTCCTTACTTTACGACCAACTTTATTCCATTGGAAAATGTGAAAGCGGTTGAAAATTCTGGATTGTCTTTTGTAGTGTATATGTGTATTGAAGGATCTTTTGAATTAGAATATGATGGTGTAATTTATCAATATATAAAAGGAGATACAGTGCTTGTTCCAGCGGCGATGAAATCATATAATCTTAAGGGAAAAGCTTCAATTTTAGAAATTTACATTTCATAGTTGGGAATAGAAAGATTATGTGTACTTTTGCAAACGCAAATTAAATAAAAAATAAAATGGCAAACGTTAAGAATTTAAAGAAAGACATCAACTACGTTTTAGGTGATATTATTGAAGCAGTTTACTTGTTTGAAATTTCTACAACAGGAAAACCTACTGATGAAACGAATGCATTGATTGACGAAGCTATTGCTGCTTTTGATGTTTTGATCACTAAAGTGAACGCTAAAAATGTTGAAAACAAAAAAGCACATTTCAAACAAATAAATGTAGAATTGGAACAAACTGCTAATCAATTGATTGGTAAAATCAACGATTTGCAGTAAAAAAAGGGCAAAAAAAGTTTGATTTTTTTTTGGAAAAACAAAATTCAAGCTTATCTTTGCACCCGTAATGAGTCGCCAGCGTAGCTCAGTTGGCTAGAGCAGCTGATTTGTAATCAGCAGGTCGTGGGTTCGAGTCCCTCCGCCGGCTCAAAAAACCATCTATTCATTTAGATGGTTTTTTATTTGAGTTGTTGACGCATTACAAAACATATTGAGTCTGCCAGCGTAGCTCAGTTGGCTAGAGCAGCTGATTTGTAATCAGCAGGTCGTGGGTTCGAGTCCCTCCGCCGGCTCTTTATGAAAACCATCTAACTTTTGTTAGGTGGTTTTTTTGTTTTTGGGGTGGTTTGTGATTTGGGTGCCAAAAAATGGGATCAGGTGCAAAAGTTGGGGATAGGCAAAAAGATTGAATAATCTGAACAAGAAGAAATCGATATTGCTGTTAATTCCTATTGGCTCGCGAGAGGGATAGGAAGAAGCTACCGAAGTAGCCTGGATAGCCCGACCGTAACTTCATAAAAGGGCGAATAACCAGAATGGTGAGTTAGCCTTTTTATGGGGTTACGGTCTCGCCCAAATACTTATATGTATAAAAAAACCGCCTTGATAAGGCGGTTTGGATATGTAAAAAATGTTAAATTATTTTGTTTCGCTTTTCTTGATGTCATTCACATATTTAGTCAATTTTTTGCCATAAAGAGAGTTGGCAACTTTTGGTGTCATTGATTTTTGAATGGTATCCAAGTACTTAATATTGATGTCGTAAATTTCAGCCAAAGCAATATATGGTGATACTTCGTGATCTTTATTGTTTACTGCAAAATTGGTAGCATAAAGATATTTGCGCTTGATGTTGTTGTCTTGGGCTGCGGTAATGCTGTCTAATGCTTCAGTGTTATTGTTCTTTAAGGCTTTGAATTTTTTCTCTATCAGAGTTAGATTTTCATCATTGAAGCGAGAGTTTATTTTTTTGTATTCCTCATACAATTCTTGATTTTTAGAACCAGTAATTTTTGCGCTTGAGATGAATGAATCTAAGTTGGTGTCGATATTTATTGTGCCAGCTTCTGCAAAAAACATGATGTTGTTGTCAAGAGAATTGGTTACGCCTCTGTCAAGATATAAATACAGCATTTCTGGTGACTTTAAATCAAGATTGCTTTCAAATGTTGATTGTCCGTCAATCTTGATAGTGTCGATAGCAATTAGAGCAGAATCATTATATTTTTGAATGTATAAAGTTCCTTCTTTTAGTCCTTTGATGTTTCCTGTGATATGCAGATTTGTTTTAGATTCATTTTTGTTACACGCAACCAAAAGAAGAAGGGAAACAAAAGCAATAATAGAATTTTTCATGTGTAAGTAAATTGGTTTTTTGGGAACATAAAACACGATTCTGCAGTATTGAAGAATGGCAATTTTAGTTTTGTTTATTTTTGCGCAAAATAAAGAAAATTGTTGAAATGAATGGTTTAATGGGAGTGAATTTCAAAAAAAAATCCCAATCTAAAAAACTAGATTGGGATTTTATAGAGGTTATTAAGATTATCCTTTCAGCCAAGCTGTTCTTAAAGTGGCTTTTGATGCATCTGTAGCTTCAGGACCTTCTGAATCTACATAAGGAAATTTTACGTTTCCTTTTATTATTTGTTCTTTTCCATCACGTTTGATTTTGATTGAAATTGGATCATTTTCTTTCCATTTTTGACTATCGCTAATCATTTCATAAATATTGTCAAGAGAATAAGGTTTGTCATTGATGGAAAGGATGATATCTCCACCTTTTAGGCCTAATGCAGTATAGAAAACATGTAATTCTTTGTTTGGAGCAACAAAAATTTCTTTATTTTCTTTGTTTACGCCAATGTATGGGACTTGTCCTTTTAAAAATATACCTTCTGGCGTTTTTTTGGTAACTTTTGTTATGCCTACTTTTGCTAAATAATCATAGTATGGGATTGGAGTTGTACCAGAAACGTATTTGGTTAAAAATTCACCTACTTCTGGAGAAGTTAATGAAGTTATTTTTGTAAATAAATCAGCATCATTAAATGGTTTTGATATTCCATATTCATTAGATAGTTGATGCATTAAATTCAATATTCCTTTTTTTCCATTACTGCTTTCTCTAATTTGAATATCCAGACACATGCCAATTAATGCTCCTTTTTGATATACATTTAGATATTGATCTTTATACGGTTCAGTCAAAACGTTTGCGCTCATTGTAGTGAAAGGCATAGTGTCATTCATTGCATTGGCACTTTGTATTTTTTCGCCTATGCGGGAATAAAACTCGTTTTCATCAATTAATCCTTGATTGATTTGGAATAAATTGGCAAAATATTCAGTTACTCCTTCATACATCCATAAATGCTGAGACATTTTTGGAGCATTATAATCAAAATACTGAATTTCTTTTGAGTGAATGGTCAAAGGAGTTACGATATGAAAGAATTCATGAGAAACTACGTCTTTCATTTGTTTTACCAATTCGTCTTTTGGCATCATTTCGGGCATTACAACAGTGGTTGCCGTAGGATGTTCTAATGCTCCAAAACCTTTGGCATCAGTAGGTGACATAGTAGAAAGATACAGGATAACTGTATATTTTTTTGTAGAATTGACTTTGCCTAAAAATGTTTTTTGTGCAGTCATCATTGTTTTCATTTCAGGAGTAATGCTTTCTGCCGTAAATTTTCCAGATGGTGAATAAACTGCAATTTCAATATCCATTCCGTCTATTGTAAAAGTGGTGTAGTCTGGTTTAGAATACATAATTGGGTTTTCTAATAACTCTGAATAAAGAGGCATCTCGAAAACATCTGATGTAGATGTTCCGTCTTTATCAATCATTGATGTTGCACCAAAAAGTGCTGCAGGATGAGGTATGGTAACTTTGTACGGCATTTCTTTTTTGTCTTGAAAATAACCCACAAAACCATGTAAGTTTAACATGAAATTTTTATCTGCATCAATGTTAGTGCCTGCTGGTGAGAAAACATCGTCTTGTCCAAAACCTCTTCCTTTTTCAGTATCGAATGTATCGTTTACCAAGTAAGTAATTTTTATTAATGATTTTGCATTTTTTATTAACCAAGTGTTGTCATCTGTTTTTGAAACAGTCAATAAATTGCCTTTTTTGTCATAGGCTTTAAAATCGGCAACATATTTTCCGTAATCATCAACTGAGTAAGTTCCTGGGACAGTCTTTGGAAGACTATAAGTGATATCTTCTGTTTTAATTTTTGGAGCTTTTACAGTAACCAAAACCTGATCGTCTTTTACATCGGTAAGATTGATGTTGACCTCGATTTCTTCTTTTTTTGGATCTGTGTTTTTTGGTGTGTTTGCTTTACTCGTCCAAATTAAAGAAGAGAAAGCAAGAGCAAAGATTATTTTTTTCATTTTATTTATGTTTGTTTATGGGTTAGTATTTCGAACTCCAAAAAAGTTACAAAAAGAAGATAATAAAGTCGTTTAAGTTACAAAAAAACGAAAAGTATTTTTAGTTTATTCTTTGAGATGGATTTTTTAAATAAAAAACTCCTGATATACAGGAGTTTGAATGTTGGTTAGTCTAATTTATTTTTTATGTAATATTTTCCATCTAAGTCTTCATCAAAATCATCGATTTTTAAAGGCTTCGGTTTAGGTTTGCTTGCAATTGCTTTCTTTTTCCACATTTCGTATTTTTCAGTTGGCATTTTCTTTTTCATAATTTCAAGAACCTCCTTCTCAGCTAATCCAAATTCTTTTTGAATAATTTCAAATGGATTTCTTTCTTCTTGGGCCAATGTAATCAGTCTTTCTGTTTGTTCCCAGTTTAATTCTTTGCGGCTACTCTTTTTCATCACGTGAAAATTAATTCAGTTTGTTTTAATGATTAATAAAATTGATTTTAAATCTTATACCAATATTAATAAAAATTATAATTACTTTTTATTTTAAGTTAAAAAAAAATCAATTTTTTAACTCTTTTAAATTAGTGATATTTTTAATAAGGAATATTGAGAATTCCTTTATTGAATTACTCTAAAAGTAAGGTTTATTCGAGAACCAATATTTTTTGCTGTCTTAGGAACTTGATGTTTCCAGAAATGCTGTGTTGTGCCTTTCATTAATAGTAAACTGCCGTTTTCTAAAATGATATTCTTTTTTTGCGAGGTATCTGTATTATGTTTTAGCTGAAAGTTCCGTTCAGCGCCTAAGCTTAGTGATGCAATTACTGGATTTATGCCTAATTCTTTTTCATTATCAGCATGCCAGCCGTTGCTGTCATTACCGTCTCTATAGTAATTTAATAAAACGGTTGTGAAATTAGTTCCGGAAACACTTTCGACCAAGGATTTGATTTTTTGGAGAGTCAATGTCCAGTTATGGGGCTGCATGGTGATGTTGGAATAGGAGTAGGGCTTTCCTTCATTTCCATATAAAACAGTTAACCGCGGCTGTAAATGTTTTTTTCCATAAACTGTAATTTCATCCTGTTGCCAAGGAGTGTTTTCAAGTAATTCCAAGAAAAGAGAATTGGCTTCCTCTTTTGAAAGAAAAACAGGGAAGTAGATGATTTCGGCATCGGGTAAATCAAAAATTATGGGCTCGGATTTAAAAAGTGAATTCATATTGCAAAAATAAAGAGAAAAACAAAATACTCGATTTCGTTTTCTCTTTATAATTTATTTTATGTTGCAAAATTTAAGCTTCAGAATGGTCTTGCAATAAAGTTTTGTAAATAAAACCAGCTGCAACTGCACCCAAAATGGGAGCCACCCAAAACAACCAAAGCTGTGATAATGGTTCGCCGCCTACAAAAATGGCTTGTGATAGAGATCTTGCAGGGTTTACTGATGTATTTGTAATAGGAATACTAATCAAGTGAATTAATGTTAAGCCTAGTCCAATAGCAATTCCGGCAAATTTTCCATTGGCAAATTTATCTGTGGCGCCAAGTATTATCAAAAGGAAAAACAAGGTTAAAACAAATTCAGCAATAAATGCCGACTGTAAAGAGTACCCATCTGGAGAAAAAGCACCATATCCATTAGAAGCAAAAGCGCCAGCTTTTGTGTTGTCAATCATAAATCCAGCTTTTCCAGAAGCGATTGTAAACAATGTTCCTGCTGCAGCTATAGCTCCTATGCATTGAGCTATAATATAAGGCAGTAAATCTTTGATCGAAAATTTCCCGCCTGCCCATAATCCAAAAGATACTGCGGGATTAAAATGCCCTCCAGAGATATGCCCAACAGCATAGGCCATAGTTAAAACTGTTAGTCCAAAAGCTAATGAAACTCCCACGAATCCAATTCCTAAATCAGGTATGCCTGCGGCAAATAATGCACTGCCACAACCTCCAAAAACCAACCAATACGTTCCGAAAAATTCTGCAAAAAGTTTTTTCATGATAAAAAAATTTAGTTAATAGATTATTAGTTAAAATGAATCAAATAGTAATCCTATACAATGCCGTTGTGATTTAGTAAGAATTGTATGGTTTACGAATTTATAAAAAAATAACGTATAATTATTATAAGACTAATTTTTTAATGCTGATAATCAGTGGTATTGCTGTTTTTTAAAGTTTACATTCATTATTACTATGGCTAGTATAATAAGGAGTATTCCAATCCATTGTATTAAGACGACATTTTCATGAAGAAGAAAGTAAGCCATTAAAACAGAAACAGGAAGTTCTAATGCCGAAATGATGCTCCCCAGTCCTATGCCGGTAAGAGGGAAACCAGCATTCATTAACATTGGCGGAATAATAGTGCCAAACAGTGATAGTATAATTCCCCATTTTAAGAATATTTCAAAATGAAAAGCTGTGTTTAGAGTGGCAACCGCAAAGATAAAAACAATTATGGCACCGCCCAAAAGCATGTACAAACTGCGTTGCGCCGATGATATTCCTAGTGCCACCCGATTAGCAGTAAACATAGTAGTTGTGAAAGAACATGCTGCCAGCATTCCTAAAAGAATCCCCTGCCAGTCCAGCCGAATTTCATTTTGAAAGACATTTGTTGCCAAAAGGGTTCCTGCTAGTACCACAAGCGCAGCTATAATTTTTTGTACTGAAGGGATTTTTTTTTCTAAAATCATTTCTAATAATAAACCAATCCAAACCGTTTGCATTAATAATATGATAGCAATAGAAACTGGAATGTGTTTTACGGCTAGATAATAAAATACGCTTGTCAAGCCCGTAGATGTTCCAGCAAGCATTAATTGAAATATGTTTTTTGGTGTAGCTTTTATAACCTCATTTTCACTTTTAGCTTTTTGAAATCCATTAATAATAAGGATTCCAGCAATGCCTAAAATAAATTGGGAGATGGTAACTTCGGCAGTGGTATATCCTTCTGTGTAAGCCATTTTTACAAATGTAGCCAGCATCCCGTAGCTAGTTGCCCCAATTGCTACCAAGAAAACTCCTTTAAGTGTATTGTTTTTAAACATTATTGAGATGAGATTATAAAAAATTATTTTGATTCAACAGTAGAATGTTGCTCTTTTTCAAGTTCTTTATGAGTCAAATCGCTCAAATGCAAACGCAGTGCATCAACCGAAATATTAATCTCCCAAAAACACAGAGCCAAAGAGATTAACAAGGCAAGCAAACTAAAACCAAATAAGTAAATTCCAGTCAATTGATAATCTAAAAATAACACAAGCATTGTGAAAACAGATAGGAATAAACTCAGTACGCCTGCCATTTGCATAAAACGAATAAGAGTCAGCCGTAGGTTAAGGTTTTTTATTTCCAGTAAAATCATCCGATTCTCTTTTTCTTTATAAGCTTTTTTTAGACCGCGAATAATGGTGGCAAGTGTCAAAAACCGATTGGTATAAGCTAATAATATTAAGGAAGTAGCAGAAAACAGTAAAGCTGGGGTTTCAATATGAAGTGTCATTAATGTAATATTTAGGATGCAAAGTTCGCTTTTTTTAAGGAGTAATAAAAACTGCAGGCATAGTTTGTAAAGATTCGAGATGATTATTAAGATGATTATTAAGATGATTGTTTCTCTTTTTTGTTTTAATGATAATCAGTGGCTTCCACCTGCTCTTCGTTTCAATTTTGCGTTCCGAACCCCGGCCCGCAGGGAAAGGATTTCCACTTCTATCAGGGCTAGGGTCTCGGTATTTCATAAGAGAGATTCCTCCTTTGTATATAAGGTGTAGTTTTTCAAGAGCGGTAAAGTGTGCAGGATTCATAAAGAAACCTCCAAAATCCGGCTAAAACCGATATAACTCTGCAAAA
>NZ_JBFUGG010000008.1:0-191148 GCF_056403035.1 Flavobacterium sp. P3_A6
GAACCAATGGTGTWGATGGAATMAACGGAACRAATGGWRTTGATGGMGCAGTWGGTCCWCAAGGTATAGCCGGAACTAACGGTGTTGACGGAACGAACGGAACCAATGGAGTTGATGGCGCAGTTGGTCCACAAGGTTTAGCCGGAACTAACGGTGTTGACGGAACTAACGGAACGAATGGAGTTGATGGCGCAGTTGGTCCACAAGGTATAGCCGGAACTAACGGTGTTGACGGAACTAACGGAACGAATGGTGTTGATGGCGCAGTTGGTCCACAAGGTTTAGCCGGAACTAACGGTGTTGACGGAACTAACGGAACGAATGGAGTTGATGGCGCAGTAGGTCCGCAAGGTTTAGCCGGAACTAACGGTGTTGACGGTACTAACGGAACCAATGGAGTTGATGGCGCAGTAGGTCCGCAAGGTTTAGCCGGAACTAACGGTGTTGACGGTACTAACGGAACCAATGGAACCAACGGAGCAGATGGTCAGGGTGGTGTAACTACAGCAGGAACCAATATATCTGTTACCGGATCAGGAACTGTAGCCAGTCCTTATATTGTAAATGCTATTATACCTGCCACTACAAATACTTTAACGAATCCGAATAATACGATTACTTCGGTTGTAAATGGAGTGAGTGCTACAGCTCCTGCGGTGAACACTGTGTCAAATACTTTTATCCCGGCTACCAGCTTGTTGTCAACCACCGTGAATGGTGTAACTGGTGCAACGGTAGATTTAAGTGGCATTGCCGGATGGAAACTTCTCGGTAATGCGGGAACCACCGCAGGTACCAATTTTTTAGGTACCACCGATGCCCAGGATTTGGTACTGAAGACCAACAATGTAGAAAAGGCAAGATATTACGCTGCCGTAGATGCCAACAACCAAATAGCCAGTATTACAGGGGGTGATGCTCTTGTTAACGGAGTTACCGTAGGACGTGGCTTGGGGAATTTAGCAAGTAATACTGCTGTTGGGGCTTCTGCACTTGCATCCAATACCACAGGGGAGCGAAATACCGCTATGGGTAGTGCTGCACTTACAGCCAATACCGAAGGGGTTGAGAATGTTGCAGTTGGAAGTTCTGCGCTTTCCTCTAATATCGATGGAGGTGATAATACCGCCGTTGGGTTTAATGCGCTTCTATCCAATATCGAGGGGTGGGATAATACTGCAATTGGATATGAGGCACTTAGAGCCAATATTGGATATGATAATACTTCCGTTGGGTTTCAAGCACTTTATTCCAATACCTCAGGGAGTAATAATACCGCCCATGGGACACAATCGCTTTACAATAATATCACGGGAAGTTTTAATACGGCCACTGGGGTTCAATCACTTTACTCTAATACCATTGGGGCTAATAATACTGCCACTGGGTTTCAATCGCTTTACAAGAATACCACGGGAATTTTTAATACTGCCACTGGGTTTCAATCGCTTTACAATAATACCACTGGGGAGAGTAATATAGCCAATGGGGTTTCTGCGCTTATCTTTAATAGCACCGGGTCAAGGAATATCGCTATAGGGGTTTCTGCACTTCAAAACAATACGACGACAGATAATAATGTGGCCATCGGGTATGAAGCGCTTACCAGCAATACCTCTGGGGCAAATAATACTGCCATTGGGACTTCTGCCGGTAATAATGTTTCTAGTGGGAACAATAATATTGCCATAGGTAATAATGCCCAGGTACCAGTAGGTTCTAACTCTAACCAATTAAGCATTGGCAACAGCATTTATGGGCTTGATATGGGTTTGACCACGGCCAAGGTGGGTATTTCAACTAATGCTCCAACTGAAACTTTGGATATAGGTTCAAATGGGGTAAGAATTCGTGATATTAACACCGCCACTTATACAGGCGTGGGTACAGAAAGGGTAGTTGTGGCTGATGCAACAGGAATATTAAAAACGGTAACTGCTGCAAGTTTGGCTCCAGCCACCACGGTATCAAATACGTTTACGTCGGCTACCAGCTTGTTGTCAACAACGGTGAATGGTGTAACTGGCGCCACGGTAAATTTAACTCCGCTTAAAGTTGAGCCTTGGTTTAATCAAAGTGCTGTGGGTACTCAGGCTACGCTTAATACTGATAATATTTATACCATGGGTAAAGTAGCTATCGGACAAAATGCGATGTTTGGCCTGMCTGCTGATGAAATGCTTGCCGTAAATGGTTCTATTAGAACAGCAAGCAGTGTTTATGCCGATTATGTATTTGAAGATTACTTTACAGGATCATCAGCCATAAAGGGAGATTATAAGTTTAAATCTTTAACTGAAGTAGAAAATTATATTAAAGAAAACAAACATTTGCCGGGTGTAACTTCTATTAAAGACCTGGTAAAAACAAAAGATGGATATTCATTTAATTTAACAGATTTATCAGTGCAGTCTTTAGAAAAATTAGAAGAATTATACTTGCATGTAATTGAGCAGCAAAAACAAATAGATGCTAAAAATAAGGAACTGGAAACACTTAAAGAAAATGCTAAATCAATGAACGAACGATTGGAGAGACTGGAAAAATTATTAATAGAAAAATAGCATTTAAGACGGACAATTTTTCTAATGATTATTTGTCTTAAAGAGGCATATTAAAATCATGAGGATTTCTTTTTTGAAAGCTAATTAAAAAATAATTTATGAAAAAAATAATTGGCATTTTTTGCATACCTGGCTTGTTCTTAAGCGGGGTCTTAAAAGCCCAAACCGTAAACACCGGTGATTTATATATTACTCCGGGTACAATTATGTCTACAGTAGGGGCTATGGATAATAAAAGTACAGGCAATTTGTTGAATGATGGTGATTTTTATGTGTATAGCCATTATAATAATGATGGACTTGTAACTTTTACATCAGGATCTAAAACGGGCATAACGCGCATGCGAGGGCTACTTGGCTATCAGGATATATCGGGTAATATGCCTATGGAATGGTACGATGGAGAGTTTTACAATAGTAATGTACAACCCGCTTTTCATTTGTCTAATGCCGTAAGTATATTCGGAACATCAGATTTCCAGCAGGGAATTGTAGATGATGATAATTATGGAGGATTACTCATTTTTGAGAACGCAGCAAACCATATTAATGTTGATAATAACAGTCATGTTGACGGTTTTGTCCGTAAAAACGGAAATGATGCCTTTCAGTTTCCTATCGGAGATAAAGGACAGTTCCGATATGCCTCTATATCAGCGCCAGACAATGCTTTGGATGCTTTTAGCAGTAAATATTTTCTGGAAAATTCAAATGCGTTATACCCTCATGCGGATAGAACAGGAATAATTGATTTAATTGATAATCAGGAATATTGGACAATTGACAGGACGAATGGGGATAGTCCTGTTCTTTTGACCTTATCATGGAATGAAGATACTACTCCGGCTGCTATATATGCGGCACCTTATGAGGAAATCCATATTGTCCGTTGGGATGCCAGTCGGAAATTATGGATTGATGAGGGGGGTGTAGCTAATCCTGCGGCAAAAGAAGTTACTAATGTGGTAACACCGTCAGGATATGGAGTTTTTACTTTAGCTCGGGTTTTTGGAGAGAAAATCGTATCGCCTTGCAACGCCTTAGTTGTTTATAATGCATTATCACTTAACGGTGATAATAAAAACGAATATTTTAAAATTGATGGTTTGACGGAATGTTCAGGTGATAATACAGTTGAAATATACAATCGCTGGGGAGTAAAAGTTTTTGAGACCCGTAATTATGATTCCAATGGAAATGTCTTTAGAGGATACTCTGATGGCAGGGTGACTGTTTCCAAAAATGAACTTTTGCCGGCAGGTACTTATTTTTATGTTTTGAACATTAAGTATTCGGGTACCAAACCCCAAACCATAAAGAAAGCGGGATATTTATATATCAACAGAGGATAATTTTGTTTAAGAGACTAAAAATTAAAAAAACTAAACCAAAGGCACAAATAATATATTTCTGAACTATGATTGGGCACCGAATAGTGACGAATTATTAAACATAAAAAGATGAAAACAAAATTTTTGATAGTGGTAATTATGCTAACAGGATTTCTTTGTAATGCACAGCAAGATGCCCAATACACCCAGTATATGTACAATACCATAAACGTTAATCCGGCATATGCAGGCTCAAGAGGTGTTTTGAGCGCTTTTATTTTACACCGTACACAATGGGTAGGATTGGATGGGGCACCGGTCACCAATGCTGCTTCTGTCAATACGCCACTCAATAGTCATTTAGGACTGGGAGTGTCTTTTGTAGATGATCGTATTGGACCAACAGTAGAGAACACAGCTTCAATAGATCTGTCTTACACGATTCCGGTTTCAGAGGAGTTTAAGTTGTCTTTTGGAATCAAAACAACTGCTAATTTTTTCAATTTAGATATTAATAAATTAAATCCTGAATATCAGGGAGATGAAGAATTTCAGAATCTGCATAATAATTTTACCCCCAATATAGGGGCCGGACTTTATCTTCATTCGGATCAATCCTATTTTGGAGTATCGATTCCCAATTTCTTTGAAACGAAACGATATAACGATAATGCAGTAGCCATTAATAAAGAGCATATGAATTTATATGTAATTGGCGGGCACGTATTTGATTTGAGTCCGGATATAAAGTTTAAACCGGCTTTTTTAGCTAAAACCGTAGAAGGAGCGCCATTACAAGTAGACCTCTCGGGGAATTTTTTGATAAACGAAAAATTTGTAGCGGGAGTGGCTTATAGATGGAGTGCCTCCGTAAGCGCTATGGTAGGATTTCAGGCAAGTGATTCCTGGTTTATTGGTTATGGCTATGATTTAGAAACCACAAAATTAGCCAATTATAATTCAGGTTCTCACGAAATATTTTTGCGTTATGAATTATTCAATCAATATGATAAAATTATATCTCCAAGATTTTTTTAAAACATCCTAATCATGATGAAACCACAAATACAAATGTTAATCCGGAGTGCTTTTTTGAGTTTAATTGTTATTCAGGGATATGGACAAAAAGCAAGGATAGCTTCGGCCGACAAAGAATATAATAATTATGCCTACATAGATGCAATAAAAACCTATGAACGCATCGCTGACAAAGGATACCAGACTGCAGAGCTGTTTCAAAAGCTGGGAAATGCTTATTATTTTAATGCCGAATTTGTTAAAGCAGAAAAATGGTACAGTGAACTCTTTGCAATTAGCAATGACCAGGATCCGGAATATTATTACCGTTATGCACAATGCTTAAAATCAGTTGATCAATATGATAAAGCTGATAAAATGATGTCTAAATTCAATGAAAAATCAGGAAATGATGAGCGGGCAAAATTATTTGCCAAAAACAGAAATTATTTAGAAGTAATCAAGGCCAATTCAGGTCGCTATACCATCGAAGATTCCGGGATTAATTCGGAATTTTCAGATTATGGAAGCTCTTTTTCGAATGATAAACTAGTATTTGCCTCGGCAAGAGATACAGGTGGTGTTTCCAGGAAAGTATTCAAATGGACAAATCAATCGTTTACCAATTTATATGAATCAGCTGTAGAATCAAACGGAAAATTAAGCCAGCCTAAACGTTTTCAGAAGAGTATAAATTCTAAATTTCACGAATCAACGCCTGTTTTTACCAAAGATGGCACAACTATGTATTTTACAAGAAACAATTATTTAGACGGTAAAAAAGGTAAAGACGGCAATAAAGTTATCCTGCTAAAAATATACAAAGCTACTCAAAAAGAAGGCAAATGGACAGATGTTATTGCATTGCCATTAAACAGTGATCAGTACAGTATGGCACATCCTGCACTTAGTCCTGATGAGAAAACATTATATTTTGTATCAGACATGCCAGGCAGCTTAGGACAATCAGATTTATTTAAAATAGCCATCAACAAAGACGGAAGTTATGGCGCTCCGGTAAATTTAGGAACTTCTGTCAATACACCGGGAAGAGAAACATTTCCGTTTATTAGCGCTGACAATGAATTATACTATGCGACAGATGGGCGGCCGGGATTAGGAGGATTAGATATTTTTGTATCCCAAATAGGAGAAGACGGAGTACTATCAGAATCTCAAAATGTTGGGGCACCTGTTAATGGCAGGACAGACGATTTTGCATTACTGATAAACAATGGGAGCAGATCGGGTTTTTTTACTTCCAATAGAGAAGGAGGTAAGGGATATGATGATATTTATAAATTTAAAGAAACCAGAAAACTAATTTGTGAACAGGAATTGTCAGGAGTAGTAACGGATCTGGATACTGGCGAATTATTACCTAATACTGAGGTGATACTGTTAGACCGTAATTTTAAAGAACTAAAAAGGGTATCCAGCGATGATAAAGGCTATTATGTATTTGAAGCAGCCTGTGGAGAAACATATTATGTGCGATCCAATAAACCGGAATATAATACGAATGAACAGAAAGTCAGTGTTGCTAAAGAAGCAGGAAAAACGGATGTGCCAATAACATTAGAGAAAAAAGTTAAACCGGTAAAAGTAGGAGACGATTTAGCCAAAGTATTCGGAATAAAGGTTATTTATTTTGATTTAGATAAATCATTTATCAGGAAGGATGCGGCCTATGAACTGGAAAAAATCCTGATTGTGATGGAACAAAATCCAATGATGAAAATCGATGTCCGCTCGCATACTGATAGCCGTCAGACTCATAAATACAACGAGGCTTTATCCGATAGAAGAGCAAAATCTACTATTGCATGGTTGGAGAAAAATGGAATTGATTCAGCCAGATTAACAGGAAAGGGTTATGGTGAAACGCAGCTGGTCAACAAATGTGCCGATGGAGTTCCGTGTACCGAGACAGAGCATCAGGCGAACAGACGCAGTGAGTTTATCATTACTTCGATATAATAAAATTAAATTTATGGATTATGAGTTGTTATTTTATTATAGCAGCTCATATTCCTGTTTTTTATTCTTTCATATTAATCTACAATTAAATCAATCGGGTAAAAGAATTTCCAAATTACCATGTTCCTTCCAGTTTGAGTAAAATTAAATCAATAGAACTCGTAACTAGTTTTTGATTTTAATTTTTTTACCAGTGATTCTTGTTCTAAGTAGGATTGTATTGAAAATAAGACAAAAATTAGAATTAAAAAAGGTTTACACGTCACTTCGAGCGCGAAGCGTATCGAGAAGTTTTACTACGTACTTCACTACTCAATTTTTTTTTAAAATAGAAGAGTTTTTTTTGAAAAACATCGAACAGTAAAAGTTCTCTACATTCAAATTTGTACACTGAATCTATCAAATAAGATTCTGAATAAGGAATAGTTCCTGGATAATTTAACGGATATATAACTCAAAAAATATTAATTTTAAAGTGTGTAAATCGCTGAAGATGTACAATTTATTTAGTAAAATAAATCCATTTTCATCAATTTTTTTTCTCCTCAATTAGCTTTGAATAAAGAGTTTAGGTGATTTTTTTTGCATGAGTATGAATAATTTTATTGACCCAGATAGACAAAATAGTTAAAATTTAGTGTCTGGGGAGTTATACTGAAAGGTGTGTTGTTACCTCCGGAATTCAAAGAAAAGGTATGACTATGAGAAGTAAAAGCTGTGGTTTGCGGATAATTTGCTGTTGTAAACCTAGGGCCGGCCAGCCAGAATACATGGATATTATTACCCCCGGTCACGGAAGGAGAAGTAATTCTTGTATTTTGAAAAGTAAAGGTGTGGGTATGTGCGCCTGCAGCATTTGCGGTTGCTGTTAAAGTAGTGCGTACAGCAGGCAAGCCTATGGGTACATGGGGCAGGTTGCCATTTACCAATGCTACTGTATTACTTCCTGCTGTATTACCCGTTGTAGAAGTTGTTCCCATCGAATATCGGTCGGTTGCATTGGGAAGATTGGTAATGCTTCCAAGTGTACTGGTTGCATTAGCCTGTGCATTGGCAGGAAGGGTACTGATGCTTCTGCCATCCAGTAAATACCAGCCATCATGATCCGTTGTTGAGTAGGAAGGCTTAACATCTCCGTAATCAAAAAAAACATCATTATGCAGCAATACACCATTTGAGTCGGAAATTACAGCTTTAGCTGTTGCTAAAGCCTGGATTTTTACATTTCCATTTACATCCAGTGTATTGGTTGGTGTATTAGTATTGATACCCACAACAGGATTGCTTCCACTGAGATACAGTAAATTAGACCCAAAATTTAAAAACTTTCCATTCTGGTCCACTATCCTTTGTGAGGTTAAGGTGCCGTCGATGGTATAAATATTAGCTGCAACGGCTGAGTTTCCTGCAATAGGTACCCAAACCCCGGATTGATAAAACCAAAAACCCACTTTGTTAACAACAGTTCCATTAGCTGAAAGGGAATATACCAATTCAGATTCATCCGGACTGGCAATGGCTTCAACCTGAAGTGCTGTCATGCGGGGAATTAATATCCCGTGAGCAGTAGAGACAATATCCAGTGCTGCTTGCGGATTGGTGGTGCCAATACCCACAGGAGTCCCCTGTGCATAACAGAATGCCCCGGTTAGTATGATGTATAAATATAAAATGGCTTTTTTCATAGGTTTTATTATTGACTTAAATAAATGAAGTAAGTGAAGGTAATATATTCAGGCAGGATGCTGAAAGGAACGTTACTTCCTCCCGTAGCGAAACTAAGAATATGAGTATGGTCAGCAGCTGCATCAACAGTAACATTGTTGGTGCTTTCAACAGGGCCGCCAGTCCTGACAACCAGATTGTTTCCACCTGCGGCATAGTCCATACCCCATCCACCACTACCAAAAGTATGGGTGTGGGCGGCAGCGGCACTAGTTGTGGCACTCATGGTAAAGTTAGGCATATTGCCCTTTATTAATGTATAGGTATTAGCACCTCCAGTAGCAAATGGGGTTCCTTGTTTCATCATGCGGCTGTCGGCATTAGCCAATGTACCGCTAAGTCCTATGGCAGCCGCATTAGTCTGAGCCGCTGCAGGGAGTGTATTGAGAGCGCGTCCATCCAGTTTATACCAGCCATTGTGATCGGCTGTGCGCAATGACTCCTTGACAGTTCCGTAGGCAAACTTGGGACCAATAGTAAGTGTTCCATTTGCCAATGCCACTACATTTCCTGCAGTCAGGTTTCTGACACGTACATTGCCTTTGACCTCTGTCGTGGCGGTGGGAGCATTTTCGCCGATTCCAATTCGCTGGGTTGCAGCTTTTAGTGCGAGCTTGTTTGGATCAAAATTTAAATTGTGACTATTTAGATTTACTGAGCGATCAGATGCCAGTGTGCCATCGACGGTGTAGATATTCTGTGGGGTTGGGAGACTAGCTTTTAAAGGTCTCCAAATCGCACCATCATAATACCAAAATCCGATATCATTAATTGTCGTTCCGTTAGCAGTAGTAGCGTAGACAAGCTCTCCAAGAGCCGGTCCGGCAATATTTTCAGCCTGAATTGCTGTCATCCTTGGAATCAGTATTCCACTGGTAGTTGAAACAACATCCAGCCTGGCCTGTGGCGTAACAGTATTGATTCCGGTCTGGGCTTTGACGATTGCCATCGCAAACAACAGAAATAAAGTGAATTTTTTTTTCATAATCCTTTATTTTCCTAAGTAGATAAAATAGTTAAATTGAATATTGGAGGGATTTAAAGCAAAAGGTGTATTGGAACCTCCTGAAGGCATTGTTACTGTATGAGAATGCGCTCCGTTACTAGAACTGGTATAGGTCTGATTGCTGTTTGTAGATCCTGCTTGAGACCCTCCCGCTAATTGCATCCCCCAAGTGTTACCGGGAGCCGTATTAACAGCATTAGTTCCCGGAGCTGTAAATGTATGTGATTGGGACAGCGTGAAGGTTCCGTTATAGGTAATATTTGGGAAATTAGTTTGTAGCAGCGTAACACTTGCTCCTCCGGTTATTGTACCGGGTGTGCCTTGCTTCATGTACAATCCTGCCGCATTAGGCAGGTTTCCCGAGATACTTAATGCAGCAGCCTGTGTTTGTGCATTAGCAGGTAGTGTGTTGATAGCGCGCCCATTTAGTAAATACCAGCCATCATGGTCAGCAGAAAGATAAGAAAAACGGATGTCTCCATATTTATGAACGAGCCCGTTATCATTAGATAGTTCTCCCTGCGCTGTAGTCACCACATTGCCCTGAACTAGATTACGGATTCTCATAGAGCCGTTTACATCCAGGTTTTCTGTTGGCAAATTTGTATTGATTCCGATGTTGCCAGAGCTTCCATTGATAAAAAGTTTGCCTGCCCCAAAATTCAGGTTTTTACTGTTGAGTGTAACGGTTCTGTCTGCGAGCAGGGTTCCATCAGTATTGTAGATGTTTTGGCCTGTGCTGCTTACAGTGATAAGAGGCGCCCAAACTGAGCCAGTGTAATACCAGAATCCGGTCTGGTTAACAGTAGCACCTGTAGCCGATGTGCTAAAAACCAATTCGCTTTCATGTGGAGAACTGATTTGTTCTATTTGTAAAGCTGTCATCCGGGGAATCAATATTCCGCTTTCTTCAGATTTTACCTCAAGGGCTGCCTTTGGGTTAGTCGTTCCCATGCCTGTCTGAGCGCTCATAAGGTCGGTTAATCCAAGGAAGACAAACAATAACATCATTTTTGTTTTCTTAGCTTTCATGTTTTTATATTTATTTGACCAACTATAATGCTGGCTTATAATCACTACATTATTCAAAACTTTTATTCATTTTGGCGATACTATAAAAAAAGAATAATCTCGTTTTTTGAAAATATAACGGGAAAAATTATTAGATGGGTTTCTTTAGAATAGAGAAGCTATAAGTTAATTCTTAATCCAGAGATAAAATTACTTATAATGAAATCATAAAATTGTAGAATGTTTAATGGTGTAATGTAGAATTAATTCTACATATAAAATAAGTTAAAAAGACCTCATTCTTAGCAAATAAAGACTTAAGGCGGTTAATTAAAAACCAGATACAACCTGTTTTTTATTAAAAATTAAGTCTTAAAAATACTTTTTCAGTAGCCTCCTAATTGCAGTCGGAACTTTTTTCTAAAGTGTGAGCGATTTAATTTGTGTTTTACAAATTATTAAAAAATATAAAATAAGCTTACTTGTGCTGTATTATTTTGGAAATTACTATTGATATCTTCAGTTTTTATTTTGGTAATAACTGTCAAAGACATGTAATATCAGGTATCAATTCTAGTATCATTTAGAACCCCTGTTTTAAGACCAATAGTAATGGGCTTTCGCAAGCTACTTAAAAAAAGGGTTACCTCTGTATTTACAGGTACTGAGATGCAGTTCTGTGGCACATTTTGCTGATACCCAAATGTGCCACGATTGTGCCACAAAACTTTTGGGTGTTTTTATAAAGATTGAAAACTGCCTAAAATGAAAAAAACCTGCGAATCCTTGGATTTGCAGGTTTTACCACGTTTTTTATGGGTTTTTGAAAAGATTGAAAAAGCTGCCTTTTTACTTTCTTTTACCCTTTTTGTGGGGAGAGCAGGATTCGAACCTGCGAAGTTCACACAGCAGATTTACAGTCTGCCCTCGTTGGCCGCTTGAGTATCTCCCCAAGCCTTATTTGGTAACGCTTATTGCGTTATCCGGGTGCAAATATAGACACAGTTTTTAGTTTTACAAACTTTTTTTGCACTTTATTTTGTTATTATTTTAGTATTATTTTTAACACATTGGTATTGAATAAAATAAAAAATCTCCACATGGGAGATTTTTTATTTTTGAATACTAAAAAGGATTATTTTCCCAGTAATTCTATGATTTTTGCTTTAAGTTCATCGCCTCTTAAATCTTGGGCAACTACATTTCCTGATTGATCAAGGATAAAAGTTGCTGGAATTGATTCTACTTTGTATTGTTTTGCTATTGGATCTTCCCAGCCTTTAAGATTCGAAACCTGTGTCCAAACTAATTTGTCTTTTGCAATAGCTTCTTTCCATTTTACTGGATCTTCATCTAAAGAAACACCAATTATATTAAGACCTTTTGAATGCAGTTCATTATAAATGGCAACTACATTTGGATTTTCTCTTCGGCATGGTCCGCACCACGAAGCCCAAAAATCGACAATTGTTACTTTTCCTAAACTTCCTTTAAGACTAATTGTTTTGCCTTGTGGGTTAGGAGCAGAAAAATCGGTTCTTCATTTTGCAGGAGCTGCCACCGGAGCACTTGGTGCTGCAGTAGCTCCAACAGAAGGAAGTTTTAATGCTGCAATTTTTGTTTTTACAGATTTACCGTGTTTAGAAATTTTTAAAGCCTCATCAAGACTATTGAACATGGTTTCAATTTTTTTAGAATCTACTGTTGGATCATTACTCATTCCTTCAATAATTAATACACTGATAAAAGCTTTTGGATGCGTATTTGCATAATCAACATATTTAGATTTTGAAGTAGCACCAATTTCAGTTTGAATTTTTGTGTATTCTTTCATTAAACCATTGATAGTTGCTGTATCTTTAGTTTGTTGAGCCATTTGCATTTTTTGCATATTAGCTGTTTGAAAGTCCATTAAAGGTTTTTGTATTTTAGTAATTTCTTCATTAAACTTCACATACTCGTCATTATTGTAAGTACCAGAAATTTTAGATTTTTGAATAGTATCTTTGTTTACTACAACTGTAATATCACCGTTTTCTAAGATAAATGGAATTTTACCTTGTGCTCCTTCAATTTGTAATGTATGAAAAGATGGTTCAGTTACTTTTCCTTTGATTTCAAATTTTCCGTTTTCTATTTTTACTGTATCTACAGCAATTAATCCCATTCCTTTCTCATCTTGAGTTTCTAGGATAACTGTTTTACCATTTTCAAATCCAGCAGCAGTTCCTGAAATTGTGTATTTGTCTTTGCTACAAGATGTAAGTAAAGCTGTAGCGGTAAGAAATAAAATAATTTTTTTCATTTTTATTAGTTAATTGTTTTTAAGGTTACAAAAGTATTTAAATTTATAAATTAACAATAACTTTAGTCCCTAAATTTATGTTATAATTTTTTACTCTTTTGGCTGTTCAAAAACCTCTAGAGACACGGTTTATGATTTTTTGAGAATAATTATCAGCCATAATTACTGTCAAAAGAGTTACTGGGTATTTTTTCTTACTAGGTAATTTTGTTTTTAATGGTTAATATTTTTTTACGAATTATATTCAAAAAGATGTGATTCCAGATGCTCAATTTCATTGAGAGTAATTGTAATATCTAAATTTACAATTCTTAAATCTTTGTGCAAGTGTGTACAAATAGGGTTTGATTTTAATTTAAAATCAATTTCATCTTTAAGGTTTCTAAGTTTTTCTATTGTTCTTAAGGCATTATTATATTGCCTTTGATACAGGGTGATTTGGTCTTCCATTAGTAAGTTTTTTATTAATTTGGGTTCACAAATATATTAATAAACTTGTTAAATAAATGTTAATTAAAGTTAATTTTGAATTTTGTTCACTTAGTATCAAATTTTTACGATTTATGGCATAAAAAAAGCACTCTGATTAGGAGTGCTCTTAAATTTCATTTTAAAATTTATTCTTGGTTCGTTGTTTTTCTCCAAGGATATGCATTAAGAATGTGCCTTTTTGCGTAACGTCCCGGTGAATCTGCATTAACCATTTTTATATAAATAGCTTTAGGAACACTAATGTATTCGTAAACGCTTCCGTTTGAGAAATTGATAATCAATCTTCCTTCAACGAATTTGTAGTCTGTAATGGTTGTTGTAGAGATTGTCTCAGTATATTCAGGTAAAAGTTGTTTAATTGTCTCTGCATTGATACTTACCAAGAAGTGGTAAGCTTCAATTATTTTCTTGCTATTTTCTTCGGCTTCTTTTAAACCAGTATCATCACCTTGGAATTTATCAGGATGCGCGTCTTTCATCGCATTGCGATAAATGGTTTTCAATTCTTTAAGCTCTACTGTTTTTTCTACATTTAGTAGTTTGCGGTATTCAACTATTTTTTTCATAAATAAGGTAACTACTTGTCTTTTACTATTAAACCAAATTAAAGTGGTTGAAAATTGACAATTTTTTGCAAAGGTACACTTTTTTTTAACTTTTCCTTTTAGACCAAAAAAAAAATCAAAAAAAGTACTTTTTTGATTTTTAGAAATCTTTTTTATAAGTATAAAAGCCTATTGTTGAGGCTTATTGTTTGCTTTATCAAAGTTTTTAGATTTTTTGGGATATTTATTATAACTGATATCGCTTGGGTTTTCAATAACGCTTTTTATGGTAATCCAATCGCCGAGGTTGTGTTTTTGAGCCATTTTATAGTCTAAAAGATATTCACCACAAAAAAAGTTTTTGTTTTCATCTTGCTCCATTATTCCTGTAAAAATGCCTTTTTGCAACATTTTTTCTTCACCTGCTTTGGTCATAATCTGTTTGTTTTAATAAAAATTCGTGTGGCAAAGTTAGCTAATTAATTGGGATTTAACATGAGATTTGAAAGTGAAATGCTTTTCGGAAAATGAAAATACTCGCCGTTAACCGAAAAATAGGATTGCGGACGGGTGAGGGATAAAAGCTGGCTACCGAAGTAGCGCGGATAGCCCGGCGCTATAAAGGAAAAGGACCAAATCACCGCTATGAATAATTAGGTTCTTTTCCTTTATGGTGACACCCCATAATGCTCGTGATACGGAATTGATTTGGTATATACTATAGTTTGCAGCTACCTTTGTTTTTATGGAAAAAATATTTCGCCCGAGTCCAAGATCATTTAAAAATACATTTTGTGTTTTTCATGAAGTTTTACCTAGCAGAATTGAGGGAATGCCTGTGCAGTATGACAGCCAATCCGGCAGCAAGTATTTTTACACAAAGGAGGGAATGTACCGTTTGTCTAATCATTGGGGGCGTTTGGCCAACAGCAAATGGCGATTGGAACCGATGGAACCTGAGACAGATTCTAAATTTAAAATAGGTTTTGCTTCATGGAATGAGTTTTATCCAGATAATGCAGACGAGGAATTGTATTATCTGGAAGCCAATTACGAAAAAAAAACGGTGAATTACCAGCACCGGAACAATCCAAATTATGATTCGAAAGCTATATTGAGAACGAGTTTTGCTACCGCAAAAAGAATCAAGCAGATTCGGAATTTATTTGAATTGACTTCGTGGGCTAAGTATTTTGATTATGATGATATTGACGAACTGCGCAAGGAAATTATAGAAGAGCTAATTTTTACCAATAAGACATTGGAGGAAATAAAAAGACATATAATTTAATGATTTGCGGCTATTAATATTAAGTCATTGGCATTGACTGGTTTTGATAAATAAGCAATAATTTCGGAATAGTTTTTTGCTTTGCTTTTGTCTTCTAATGCAATGGACGAACTTACAATATATATTTGTATAGAGTCATTTATTTGGGATTTTAGCAGTACCATTTCTTCCATAAATTCCCAACCGTCCATAATAGGCATATTAATATCCAAGAGAATTATATTGGGAGGCATTTCATTAGTTTCTAATGTCTTTTTTAATGCATCGATGGCATCCTTTCCATTTGTAAAACTGGAAACACTAGAAAACAACTCGGATTTTTGGATTATTTTATTAACGATAATTTGGTAAATCGGATCATCATCTATTACCCATATTGTTTTTAAACTCATAAGATTTCAATTTTAAATGTTGTTCCTGCATTGGGTTCGCTTTCTACAGTTATAGAGCCACCCATTGCTTCTATTTGATTTTTTGTTATGAATAATCCAACTCCTTTTGAAGTTGGGTCGTTACTGAAAGTTTTATACATCCCAAAAATTTTATTGCTGTTTTTTACCAAATCAATTCCAATACCGTTATCAGATATTTCTAAGTAATTTTTATCGTTTTCTATTATCCATTTTAAAAATATAATAATTTTTCGTTCTGGATGACCATAACGGATTGCATTTGAAATCATATTATAGAGTATGCTTTCCAAATAGGCCGGATTATAATTGATTGTCAAGTCTTCAGGAATTTGATTGAAGATTGTTACTTCTTTTGAAATGATTTGCTGGGAGAATACTTTCATCACATTCTCAATGTACTCTTTTAAGTTCAATGATTGGATTACTAAGCTTACATTGGTACGTATATTGATTACTTCATTTAAGTGCAGCATTGTTTCGTTAAGCAGGCCGGAAACGGAAATCAATAATTGCATCATTTGTTCTTTTTCCTCTTGTGTTTCTGAAGCTTGAAGCAAGGTAACGATTGAGGCTATATTACTGGTGTGAGATCTTAAATTATGAGAGATTATATAGGAAAAATTTAATAGTCTTTCATTTTGCTTCGATACCAAATTGAATGAATTATTCAAATCATCTTCTATGTTTTTGGATTTTGTTATATCAATCATGATTCCGTGCAGGCTCGTTGGTTTACCGTTTTCATAAACAATATTGACCATATCCCGGAGCCATATAATGGCTCCGTTCTTACAGATCATTCTGTATTCAAAATCGTGATTTAAAAGCTCATTTGTTTTTTTTGTACAATATTCCAGCGCCCAGTTTCTGTCATCGGGATAAATATGATCTTTCCAAAAGTTTGGATCACTTAGCCATTCCTCTGAGGTAAATCCTAAAATTTGTTCGACTTTTTTACTTACAAAAGTAAATCTAAAGGTTTTTATATCGCATTCCCAAACAATTCCGTCTATGGTATTAATAAGGGCTTCAATTTTTTTCTGGGAGTTAAGAATTGTTTTTTCATTTTTTTTTCGAAAAGTAATATCTTCAGTGGAAATAATCATGCGTTCCATTGTTTTTTCATACTCCCGTATTGCATTCCATCTAAAATGAATATCGATTGATTCTCCTAAACTGTTCTTAATTTTGGTATCGTAAGCTAATTGGTTGTTATTTTGTGTAACAGCAATCAGCTGTTTGATGAAATCGTTTATAGTTTCTGTATCAAGCACTTGATCTAAATTGTTAGCTAATTCCTGTACTGTGTTTATATGAAGAAGCTGCAGGCATTTATAATTTACTGCTATAATCTTGACCAAACTAAAACATTTTAGTACCACGTCCGGATTCTCATTAAAATATTTTTCAACATTAGCAGCTTTTTTACCAACCAGATTTAGATCCGTGAGATAATTTTTAATTAAGGATAAATCAACTTCCCACATAGGTATGGGGGAATTGTTAAAGAGGTTTTTAAATTGTTTTTCGCTTTTTTTAAGATCCTCCAAAATTTGTTTTTTCAAGGTGATATCTTCTACAATTGCAATGTTTGTTTTTCGGTTATTAGTTGTTCTGGAAAGAGATGAAACAATTAAATTCACCCAGATAGTTACATTGGATTTAGTTATGTATCTTTTTTTTGCAGTATAATTTTTAATTCTTTCCTCTTTAAGGTCATTTATATTTAATTCTGTTTTTAGTGAATCTTTAGGATGTGTGATAGACTGATAATTTTTGGTTTTCATTTCTTGTTCAGAATACCCCATTAATTCACAAAATTTTCTGTTGATTTCCAAAAAATTTCCTGTTTCATCATCTACAAGAGCAATTCCTAATGGAGCCTGATCAAAAATAGTTTTAAATTTAGTCTCACTATTCTGCAGTTTTGAAGCCTGAATATTTACTAAGTGCTGTAATTGTCTGGGTCTGTATAACAAGACAGTGATAAAAGAACCTAACAGTACTGCCAGGATAAAACCTAGAAATGAGGGGAGATAAAGAATAGAGTAATGATTATTTTGTTTTTTTGCAATCAGATATAATTTCCAGTTTCCATCTAGAATCTTTGTTGAAATCTGTTCTCCTCTATAAATATCTTTCTTCTTAGGAAGAAAAAAATCTTCTTTTTGGGTGTTAGGGTTTATTTTTGAAAACTGAAAATAATATTTATTAGTATCAATTGAATTAATTCCTGAAACTTTTAATAAATCTTTGAATTTAATTACGACTGCTGAAAATCCCCAAAATTTATTTTTTTTGTAAACCGGCAATCTGCCAACAATACCAATGCCACCCTGTTTCAAAACCAAAGGGCCGGCAAAATACATTTTTTTATTCTCTAAAGATTTTAATGCTTCTTTTCTAACGTTTGGAGTTTTAAAAATGTTAAGATTTAAAGCAGATTTATTTTCCTCTAAAGGATAAATATACTTTATAACTCCATTTGGCACCAGCTGGACTGCGCTAATGTAATTATTAGAAACTAAAAGCTTTGAACTTATGGATTCAAAATTATCAGGGATCCCATTGTCATTGATTGTTAACGCTAGCGTAAGGGTAGTTGTGTAACAGTTTTTTAGGCACCGCTCAATATTTTGATGCAAATTCTCAAGAGTTACGCCCATTTCTCGGCGCTCATTTATTTTAATAACCTGATAACGCTGAAAAATTGAAAGTACAACACAAAAACTAAGGATTAAAAAAATTAAAAATCCTGTAGTTTTAGGTTTTGCCGAAAACCATCGAATATAATTGGGCCATTTCTTTTTGTACTCCATTGAATATTATACTGTAAGTTTTAAAAAGGTGTTTTTGGGATAAAAAAGCTAAATTTATAAATCTTTAAAGATACCATTTCTAAGATTATAGAAGTAAAAAATACTTGTTTTATTTTTAACATTAAGCGCCAAAAGAAATAGTTTATCCAAATAAAATAACATTCATCTCAATAATAAAACCGAACTTTGCCAGCGTTCTTTTTTGTAACGAATTGAAAGCAAGATTCTGGTTTTAATAAAAAATTCGGAATAAATAAAATTGAAATACAATGAGCCGAAACAACGAAAGAAACATCAAAAAGCACAACGATAAACTGCACAAAGCACAAGACAAGGCCAAGAAAGCAGTGATGGATCGTAAAGAAAAACTAAAACAAATCACTAAAAAATTCAATGAAGGAAAATCTTCGGAGAATGAGTAAACAAGAAACCATGGACAAGAATAAATTTAGCGAATTAAGAAATGGTGTTCAGGAAATAATTGATTTTATTTCCAGCAAAAATGCCAAGGAAGCCAATAATAAATTGGTGGAGGTTAGCGAAGAATTAGACGAAATGCTGGATCATGCCGAAGAAGATGAAGATCTTATTGAGATCAGTAAATATCAAGTATTATTGAATCAATTGCAGCAAAGAATAGTTATGCTTGACGGTCATATCTAATCCCTTTATTGATCTTTTTATATAAAATATGAATTTAGAAAAATGTTATTGCGGTTCTTCTGAATCTTTTGAATCGTGCTGCAACCTTTATATTAGTGGAACCCAACAGACACTAACGGCTTTAGCATTGATGAAATCCAGATATTCGGCTTATGCCTCTCATCAGGCTGATTATTTATTGGCAACAACGCATATTTCTGAAAGAAAATATTATTCACGGGAAGAAATTTTGCGTTGGGCAACAGCTAATATATGGCAAAAACTCGAAATTATCTCTGCTACAGAAAATACTGTGGAGTTCAAAGCGTATTACATCGATGCTAATAATGTGAGTCAGGTACATCATGAATTTTCAACTTTTAAACAGGAAAATGAGTGCTGGTTTTATGTGGATGGAAAGTTTAAATAATCCAAAAAATCATGAAAAAATGGTTTCAGTTATTGGCAGCTTCCATAGTTTTTGTCGGATGCAAAAGTGTTAGTACTACTTCCAATGGATCTGTAAAAGCTGATCCCGCTTTTGCCTACAAACAGCAAATGGAGAATTTGGAGAAAGGCATTTATTTTAGAGGAAATGGCAACGAATCGGATTGGAACTTAAAAATATCCGAGAAAATCATTGAATTCACTTCTTTGATTCCCGGTTTTGAATCTTTGACAGGCAGTCACGTTGAGCCACTTCATGCTATGGATGCCAATGTCAAAATGTATCGGGTTACGGATAAATTGGTCACAATGATTATCCAGATTATGCAGCAGGAATGCATCAATACCTTATCTGGTGAAAAATCATCTTATTTCGTACGAATTGAAATTGTGAAAGATAATAACTCAACTTTTTTGAATGGTTGCGGAAACTATATTACCGATTACCGTTTGCACGATATTTGGGTTTTGGAACAATTGAATGGAGAAAAGGCGAGGACTGCAGATTTTTCAACAGAATTGCCAAACCTTGAAATAAACAGTTCTACCAATCAATTTATGGGTTTTGCAGGTTGCAACAGAATGAACGGAACCGTTTTCTTCGAAAGAGAATTCCTTCGGTTTACTAACGCCATCACTACTCGAATCGCATGCGGTGAAAACAATAAAGAAAACGAATTCCTAAAAGCATTGCAAAGCACAACCACTTATAAAGTAGAAAACTTACGATTGATACTTACCAATCAATCAGGTAATGAATTGATTTTTAAAAAAGTAGATTGATTTATGAGTGAATAGTATTAGTGAGAAGTAATTAGCAATTCCGCAAATAATAAATTCTTTCCATTTTTCGAAAGATCTTTTATAATATATTAATGGTATAGTTAGCTATTCACTAATTACAAAATAAGGCTTTTAACTTAAAATTATAAAATCTTAGTACTGAGTTCATTTAAAAATAATCTAAATTTATATTTATGAACACTACTATAAAAAAGGGATTCTATTTTAAAAGCTACGAAGCTCCGTTTCAATCTCCATTTGATAAACTTTTTGCTATTTTCAAAGAGCTTATCACGCACACTTCGGGAGATTTTGATGAAGCTGTCAGTTGGTTGCGCGAATTGGATAAAGAATACAAACTAACCGAGCCATCCTATACCATCGATGATTTTATAGAAGATTTAAAGAAAAAAGGATACATTCGGGAAGAACTCAAAGATGACGGAACTTCTGGCATTGGAATTACCGCCAAAACCGAGCGAGCCATTCGCCAGCAGGCTTTGGATAACATTTTCGGAAACATTAAAAAGTCGGGGAGCGGTAATCACAAAACCAAACACATTGGGAATGGCGACGAGCATACAGGAGAATTTCGGGAGTTTCATTTTGGAGATGCATTAGAACGTATTTCGCTGACCGAAAGTTTGAAAAATGCACAAATCAATAATGGTGTTGCCGATTTTATGCTGACCGAAAATGATTTGGTGGTCGAAGAAACCCGATACAAATCCCAAATGAGCACCGTTTTGATGATTGACATCAGCCACAGTATGATTCTGTACGGCGAAGACCGCATAACTCCCGCTAAGAAAGTGGCTATGGCTTTGGCCGAATTAATAACTACCCGTTATCCAAAAGACACGCTCGATATTCTCGTTTTCGGTGACGATGCATGGAGGATTTCCATTCGGGATTTGCCTTATCTCAAAGTTGGTCCCTTTCACACTAATACGGTTGCCGGTTTGCAGTTAGCAATGGATTTATTGCGCAGAAAACGGAATACTAACAAACAAATTTTTATGATTACCGACGGTAAACCAAGCTGTGTGAGGGAAAAAGACGGTTCTTATTATATGAACAGCAACGGTCTCGATCATTATATTGTCGAAAAGTGTTATACCCAGGCACAGCAAGCCCGAAAACTGCATATCCCAATAACCACTTTTATGATAGCCAATGATCCATATCTGCAAAAATTTGTAAATAAGTTTACCGAAGCCAATCAGGGAAAAGCCTTCTATACCGGATTGAAAGGTTTGGGCGAAATGATTTTTGAAGATTATGAAACCAATAGGAAGAAACGAATAAAATAGTTATGAGTTATGGGGATTGTTTGGAGCAGTAAAGATTTAGTTTTTTTGAAAACATCGTCCCGCTCCGTTGCAATCTTATAAGCCAAACCCCGGCTTATAAGGATTTTCACTTCAATCGGGGCTAAAGGGAAAGATTGGGCATATTTGCTATTATAAAACAAACAAAATTAATCAAATCAAAATTCATCTTAGACACATAGAATCTTAGCAACTTAAATAAAATATGAAGATAGAAAACATAAATACATTCGGAGAATTAAAGAAATCAGGATATGTAAGCAAAAGTATCAAAGATGAATTGCGCCATAATTTGAGAGAGAAAATAAAATTAGGACAAACTACTTTTGAAGGAGTTCACGGTTTTGAAAATACCGTAATTCCCGAGTTGGAAAGAGCCATTTTGTCTCGTCATAACATCAATTTATTAGGACTACGCGGGCAGGCCAAAACGCGACTGGCACGAAAAATGGTAGAACTCTTGGACGAATATATTCCATATGTAACAGATTCTGAAATAAACGATGATCCGTTTCATCCATTATCCAGATTTGCCAAGGATATTATTGCTGTCAAAGGAGACGAAACCCCGATCTCATGGTTACACAGAAGCGAGCGATTTTTTGAAAAACTGGCCACTCCAGATGTAACCGTAGCCGATTTGATAGGCGATGTCGATCCCATAAAAGCGGCAAATTTAAAATTATCCTATGCCGATGACCGCGTTATTCATTTCGGAATGATTCCGCGCGCCAACCGTTGCATTTTTGTGATTAATGAATTACCTGATTTGCAAGCAAGGATTCAAGTAGCGCTATTTAACATACTGCAGGAAGGCGATATACAAATTCGTGGTTTTAAATTGAGAATGCCACTTGATATGCAGTTCGTTTTTACTGCCAATCCTGAAGATTATACCAATAGAGGAAGTATCGTAACACCTTTAAAGGACAGAATTGGTTCACAAATTTTAACGCATTATCCGGAAACCATCAAAATTGCGAGAATTATTACCACACAAGAAGCAAAACTTGATACTGCCCAAAGTGATTTGGTTTACATCCCATCTCTGGCAAAAGATTTATTGGAGCAAATCAGTTTTGAAGCGCGCGAAAGCGAATTTATAGACAACAAAAGCGGTGTAAGTGCCAGATTGAGCATTACAGCCTACGAAAATTTATTGAGTACTGCCGAACGCCGTGCATTAAAATCGGGAATAGATTATACTGTTTTGCGCTTGTCTGATTTTATGGGAATTATTCCGTCCATAACTGGTAAAGTTGAATTGGTTTATGAAGGAGAACAAGAAGGTGCGGCTATTGTCGCACAGCGTTTGATAAGTGATGCAATCCATACTTTTTTTCCTGCTTATTTTCCAAAAATTGAAAAATTAGAAAAGCCGGGAGAAAGAACCGTTTATACTGATATTCTGGATTGGTTTTTTACTGAAAATGGTTTCGAATTACTGGATGATTGTTCAGACGAAGAATATAAATCTATTTTGGACAGTATTGCTCCTTTGGATAAACTGATAGAAAAATACCAGCCTGAATTAGAAAAAAAAGACCATTATTTCATGAAAGAATTTATTCTTTGGGGATTGGTCGAGTACAATAAGTTGAGCAAAGACCGTTTATCTGAAGGGTATCAATTCAAGGATGTTTTTGGAAGTTATATTAGTAAATTATAATAAAATCAGATTTTTATAATTGTAAAAGCCGAAACAAAATTTGTCTCGGCTTTTATTTTATATCGTATTGTTTTAAACTAAGATCTAGATTAGGGTTTGGAATTATTTTGCTTCTAATATCTTTTCGCTGTAATAAGCAATTTCATTGATAATTTTTCCCTTATCATTAAAAGTATCTATAAACATCATCGGCAAAACAATATTTTTTTTGTCTGATTTTCGGATTATTCTGATTTTCCACCATGATTGAACTACTCTTGCATCGTCCAATTCATAATGCAGATAATCAGGATATCCCACTTGATCAATGCTCACAAGATCAAACAATTCAAACATTTTTTTATCATTCTCTTTTTGCTCAGCCAATGTGAATTCTTTATTAATGTCTGGGTTATTAATATCTATAAAAGTTGCTTTATCATCATAATAGGCATAGGCTTTATCAAAATCTTTATTTTCAAAAGCATGTACCATTTTGCGTACCGAATTGATGTTTTCATGATGATTGTAAATTTGGCCATTAGTTCTTTCCGTAAAACTTTCATTGATTTCATCGTTTACGGTACTGGTGGAATAGTTAATCATCATTTTAATTTTATTGTCTTTGTTTACTGTAAATAAGCGGTGTATTGGCCGATCTATTTTTACACCAGTTTCCTTCTGCACTCCCTTTATGTCTTCCCACGTTTGTACCCAAACTAAATCTTTTTGATCTGCATCTTTGTATTCCAGTGCGTCTGGATAAGCACCTTTAGATCTTTTGATGCTAGGATAATCAATGTTGTCTTTCCATGTTTTAACCGTCTTTAAATAAGCCGTCTTGTCCATTCCCTTATCATCTTTATTGATAGATGTTCCGCTATAATACTTAAAATCATCAGCCAAATAGCTGGCTACTTTATCAGTGTTCCCACTAACAAATGCTTGTGTCATGGCTTCTACCGTAGTGATAGCTGGATGCTCTACATAAATAGTGCCATTTGCCTTTTTTTGGGCGTACGTGATGCAAGTTGCAATCAACAATACCGTTACAATACAGTTTTTCATGTTTATTTAAATTTTTAGTTAAAAAAAGAATTAAATTTAACAAAAATATATTGATTATCAATTAATTACATTTTATTTGTTTTTAATAACGCAATATTAATTTTAATTAGTCTACCTTGCTGTGTTGGAACTAATTTCTGTCCATCAAAATTGGATATGGAGAATAGTTTTGAAGCTTTGATCGCTACTTATATTGAAAATAAAGTAGGCATATCCGAACATTTTTTGAGTAATGATTTGGCTAATAACTTAAAGCAGAATTTACATAATTTAAATAAAAACAGCCAGTTATCCTCAGCAGGAATTGGTAATTCAGAGAAGTTGTCCTATGATGGATCCATTCGAAATGATTCCATTTATTGGCTTGACAAAAAGCACAACAATACTTTCGAAAATGAATTTTTCACACAAATAGAAGCCTTTATTTTATATCTGAATGAAAGCTGTTATACAGGAATTACAGGTTATGAATTTCACTATTCCCTTTATGAAAAAGGTGATTTCTATCTGAAACATCTTGACCAATTCAAGAATAACCCTAGCCGGAAATACTCCATGATTAGTTACTTAAACAGTGATTGGCAAGAGAGTGATGGGGGAGAACTACTGATTCATCAACTAGAAAATAATCAAAAGATAAGCCCTACTCAAGGTAAAACTGTTTTTTTTAAAAGCGACGAACTTGTTCATGAAGTTTTAGTTACCCAAAACACCAGAATGAGTATTACAGGTTGGTTGAAGATTGATTAATACTTAATGTAAAAGCAATGCAATCATAATCTCCAGAAAGATTAATATGATAACAATCCATTCTAAACGGGAGCTTTCCCGCACATTCAAAACATCTGTGAAAAGCTTTAGGTTATCTTCAACAATATCAAGCCGATAATCAAGGTCTTTAAAACGTGGATTAATATCAAAATTTGCTTTTAGATGCCGGTTTAATAAATTGAGGTCTTCATTATCCCAAACTAAATTGGGATCGTCCAGGATATAAAGATTATCAACAATACTGTTTTTGACATTCAATACTTTACCTATATATTTGAGTAAATTAATTTTAGAAATACTTAGTTTTCCACGTTTTTCCAATTCCAATATGTATTCTTTGGAAGAAGTTATAAGGGCGTCAGTAAGCACCTCATAATAATCAAGTGCCACAGATTGGGCAATGTTTAGCATTATGATTCTTAAAACTGATGGATCGACATAAGGAACAGAAACGTAATCATTTTTAATAACCACTTTTGAAATATTTGGATCAATTTCTATTTGGTATTCTTCAAACAAATCCAAATCAACAATTGTAGATGCATAATTTTTAATAAAATCTATAAGTTCTTTTTTTTCGGCAACTGTATAATTAGCTAAAACAGCCACACCATAGTCGAAGATATACAGGTAGCGTTTTTTATCGTCTAACGTATAAAAAATTTCGGAAGGAGAACTTGAATGGGGTTCAATTCCAAACTCAGCCCTTAATTTTTTGATGTTAAAAGCTTCTGCTATTTGAATGGCTTCAATTTTGATGAAATTGGCTTTTTCCATAATAAAAAATTTATTTTACCCAAACTAAGCAGTTTAAAGTTAGTTATTTATATTTTATTAATGTGATGTCAGTATTATTTTTTGAATTAAAAAAAGGTAAATCTTACTTTATAAATGAAATTGACAAGATATTATTGAGGCAACGGCACTTGTATATAATTTTGCAAATGAAACAATTCTGGATGTGTTAAACATTGAAAAAAAACGAAGGCATTGATTTCTAGATTTAGTTAAAATTCTTAAATTAGTGTATTGAAAATCAATAAAATGAAGATAAAATGAAAGAGATAGAAAAACAATTAGGAAAAAATGGTTTAGAGCAAAAAAAAGAAGACAAAAACAAATTACCGGATTCTCTTTCATATCCTCCGGAAGAAGATATTTATAGAAAATTCCATAAAGAAAGTGAAATAGATCCGGAAGATATTTCAAAAAAAAAGGCGCCTGTTGAAATCAATAATGGCAGTGAATTGAATCAAAAAGAGTTTGATGAAGATATGTCTGGCGGCGATTTAGATATACCAGGCTCAGATTTGGATGATGATTTTGAAGACATTGGGAATGAAGATGAAGAAAATAATCATTACAGCATTGGCGGAGACAATCACAGTAATTTAGATGAAAACACTTAACCTAAATTTTATTAAGACCTGAAAGGGGGTAGTTATCCATGTTTTTTTCTTGAATTAATACTTTAAATTTCATCCCCATATCTATTAAAAGTCTGTAATTTATGTTTGATTCTAATATTGCCTTTGATGTATTTTCCTTGACATTCAATAATCTTTTGTTTTGATATTCTTTAAGCCCAAGAGACAACAGGAATGAAGCTTGATTTGTCATTCCACAGCAATTGAGACCATTTATTTTTCCCCAATTTATTAAAGCCGAAAAATTGATGTGAGCAGTAATATCCTGTTTCCCTATAAATTGGTAAGGGTTCTCATTTTTGTGGTGTTTATAAAAACACAAAAGTGTACCAGAACTTCTGTGTTTTTCATATAATTTTGAGGAAATATCACCATAATCAATCGTTATTACATAACCTTTATTTAGGGATTGTGCGATCTCTTTAATCCAGGATCGAGCTTCCATATTTACTTCTGTTCGAAATCCTCTCGGTAATTCTACATTTAAATCGGAAAAATAATCGATGAATTCCTTATTTGCAGGTTTAAAAACTTCAATAAAACCATCTGAATAATCTACAAAAACTTCCATTAGTTGGTCTTCCATAACTACTTGATGCACCGAAAAATTATCAACCACTTCATTGGATAAAATACAGCCATTGATTTCTGAAATTTCTTGAATGGAATTATGCCAATTTACTTTTTCTTTTAAGTATGTTTTTTCTCTTTCTTGCATACCTGGGCTTTTTTCGATAATGCAATAGGATAAAACATCATATAGCCTTGGATTGTTGTCTTTGAGATAATCTAAAATATCATTGCACAATAGACCTGTTCCTGCTCCATATTCAACAATTTTTATTGGTTTTTTTTCTAAATTTCGCCACATTTCTTCTATTTGGCGGGCTATCATAGCACCAAATGCATCAGAAAGATTAGCACTGGTATAAAAATCACCATCTGCTCCAATCTTGCTTTGAAAAGAATTATAATATCCCAATTCAGGGTAATATAAAGACATCTCCATAAAATCCCTAAAGGATATTGGGCCTTCATGAAGAATCCTTTCCATTATTATATCAGATAAGGACATCGACTTAAATAATTATTTTGAAGCTCTTTTAAAATAAATAAAGTAATGGAAAACCAAAGTTATGATTGTCTACTGCTTTCTATGTATAACTTTTCTAAAATATGCGCAGCCTCATTGTCTGAATTTGCAGAAAAACCAGATACAAAAACACCTTTTTTACCTGAAATGGAAATTATGCCATAAACAACAGATTCTTCATCTGGATCAGAGTCTCCTTCATAACGATATACATGTTGTACCGAATAGTCATTTGGATTTGTTTTAATGGCTTCGGTATGAAGATTAAAATCATGTGTAAAACCTTTTTCTTTTAAATCATTTAAGGCTTCCAAAACAGTAGTATAATGATAGGTTGGTTTCATAATAACAGAAATTAATAATTAATACTAAAGGTAACTATTTTGTTTTTAATAGATTATGAATAGGATGTTAAAGTGAAAGATCTATTCTTGATAAACCTTGATTAATGTTGTAGATTTGCACCGCAGACCGCCTTATCGTCGTCTCGTTTAATCGGGAGGGAGGAAAGTCCGGACACCACAGAGAAGCATAGCGGGTAACACCCGTCGGTTGCGTTTTAGAACGTGATTAGGACAAGTGCAACAGAAAGTATGTACAGGTAATGCTGTAGTGAAACCAGGTAAACTCTATGCGGTGAAATATCAAGTATATCAGCATTTAAGGGCTTCTCGTCCGTTGCTGAAGGGTAGATAGCTTGAGTCCAGCAGTAATGCTGGATCTAGATAAATGATAGGGTATCGTTAGCGATAATGAGAACAGAATCCGGCTTATAGGTCTGCATTTTTTTCAATTAGTTATTTTTGAGCAGAAAGATTTGGCTTTTTTGTAATCATTTAAAAAATAAAAAATCTCGATAAAACACCAAAGCCCTTGCAAATGCAGGGGCTTTGTTTGTATAAAATCATTTGGTATACTAACCTTCGTTTTCCTCTGTGTCCTTTCTATTGGACTCATCATCAATTTCTTCCTCTTCGGTTGAATCCAATTCGAAGAAACTAAAAATTGACCCACCGTAACTTTTCTGAAAAGAAAAATTAATCATGTGATCGAGTTTGGTGTATTTGGAATGCTCGATAACCATCATGCCTTCTTCATTCAGTAATCCTTTTTCGAAAATCAATAAAACAATTTTCTCAAATATTTTTTGGTCTAGACCATAAGGAGGATCGGCAAAAATAATGTCGTAAGTTGTTTTGCATTTTTCCAAAAAAGCGAAAACGTCACTTTTGGCAGCCGCGATATTAAAATCATATTCGGACGCTACTTGCTTGATAAATTTCACACAGCCAAAATCACCGTCAACTGAGGTAATTGGCGTACTTCCGCGTGAAGCAAACTCAAAACTGATATTACCGGTTCCAGAGAATAAATCCAATACTTTTAGACCCTCAAAGCTGAAATGGTTATTCAAAACATTGAATAATGCTTCTTTGGACATATCCGTTGTAGGCCGAACAGGGAGTCCTTTTGGAGGAAAAATGCGTCTTCCCTTGTATTTTCCGGATATGATTCTCATGAGTTAAAAAGTATAAAATGTTGTTGATTTTGTATGGTTGAAAACGAATTATTTTTTTGCAGACCGCTTACGTCGAAGAAAGATATGTTTCGAATGTATTTGAAAGCAATTTTATAAAAATCATCTTCTTCGGAAATGGCTCCCAATAATTCCAGTTGGAAACTTTCGGGATTCATATTCAACTGTTCGGCTGTAAAAAGCAGATAGTAAATAAAATCCTCGGGCGTTTTATATTCGAATGAATTGAATAAAAGCAATTTTTGATTCTGAATCACAATAATTTCAAAATGTCCCGGATTAAAATGGACAATCATTTTCTTATTGTCATTATTTTTGGAGGCATCCAAAAGTTTTGAAACCAAAATGCTGTTGGCATGCCTGTAGTCGAAAGCGCCAAATTGGTCTATAAAAAAATTATTGATATTTACATAAGGAATGTAAACCGTATTCATTTGATAATTAGTAATTTCATCAAATGCAAAAAAATCGGTTTCAAAAACCTTGGTGTTATATTGTAAATAACTGCCTAGAAAATTTTCATCAAATAGGGCTGTGGGCACAAATGTTGAAAGATTATTATTGTGGATAACTTGAATTTCATCATAACGGTCATTCAGTTCCGGATAATTTCTAAATGCATCCGAAAACAATTCTTCAATCTTTGTCGATTTATGAAAAGTGTCAAAATGAATTTCATTCAGTGATACAATCCTGTTATGAAGTGTGTCAAAACAACAAAAAGACAGCCCCGTCAGTGAAACCTGAATGGAAAGCTTTTTGTATTTTTTATCGGTTATGTTGATGTTCATAGATTATTTTTCAGCATTGCAAACTTACAAATAAAATAGCAATGACAATATCAAAAATCAATAGCAATGCAATATCAATGACAATAGAAAAAAATAAAATTTTCAAGTAAATACAAAATAGAATAGTTTTTTAAAACTAAATTGAAATTTGAAATTGGCATTCCAATTGATTTTTGATATTGCAATTGATTTTTGAAATTGCCATTCAAATAACCTTACTTTGCAGATAAAATATACCCAATGAATTCCTCCTCATTTTACAGCCATTTACAGAAAAAATTTCCTTTTCAGCCAACATACAATCAGGATATTTTTTTTCAAAAAATAGCGATTTTTTTGACCGATGCCCAAAATGAAACCATTTTTGTGCTGAAAGGATATGCGGGAACGGGGAAAACAACTGTTATTTCCACTATTGTAAACAGTTTATTGGAAATTAACAAAAAGTATGTTTTGCTTGCACCAACGGGGCGTGCTGCCAAGGTAATTGCCAATTATTCGAGTAAACCGGCTTTTACAATTCATAAAAAAATCTATTTCCCCAAAAAAAACTCCGGAGGTGGCGTTTCATTTACTATACAGCAGAACAAGCATAAAAATACGATTTTCATAGTCGATGAAGCTTCAATGATTTCGGACACTAATTCGGATTCCAAATTGTATGAAAACGGTTCTTTGCTCGATGATTTGATTTCGTATGTATATTCGGGAACCAACTGCAAAATGATTCTGTTGGGTGATACGGCTCAGTTACCGCCGGTAAATCTGGATATAAGCCCGGCTTTGGACATTCATACATTGAGCATAAATTACAACAAAGAAGTTGAATATATTGAGCTTAACGAAGTAATGCGTCAGGAAGAAAACTCAGGTATTTTGCACAATGCAACCGAATTAAGGGAATTATTAAAAGACACTTTTATAACCGAATTCAAATTCAACGTTCGAAAATTCAAAGACATTGTTCGTTTGATTGACGGATACGATATTCAGGATGCTATTCATTCGGCTTACAGTAATTTTAGTATTGAAGACACTGCTTTTATTGTTCGTTCCAATAAAAGAGCGAATCAATACAATGAGCAAATCCGAACCAAAATTCTTGATAAAGAAAGTGAATTGTCCACAGGCGATTTCCTGATGGTAGTGAAAAATAATTATTTTTGGCTAAAGGATTCGGATGAAGCAGGATTTATTGCCAATGGTGATATTATAGAAGTTTTGGAAATGTTTGGCATAAAGGAATTGTACGGTTTTAAATTTGCGAAAGTAAAAATCCGAATGATTGATTATCCCGATCAGAAACCTTTTGAAACCGTGCTTTTGATGGATACAATAAAAAGCGAATCACCGTCTTTAACTTTCGAAGAATCAAATCGTTTGTACCAAGAAGTGATGAAAGATTATGAAAGTGAAACCACAAAGTATAAAAAGTTCCAAAAAGTAAAGGAAAATGAATATTTCAATGCGCTGCAAGTCAAATTTTCGTATGCGATTACTTGCCATAAATCACAGGGAGGGCAGTGGAATACTGTTTTTATTGAACAGCCGTATTTGCCAAACGGAATCGACAGAGATTACATTCGATGGCTGTATACTGCTATGACACGTGCCAAAAATAAGCTATATTTGATAGGATTTAAAGATGATAGTTTTGTTGAGTAAAAATTTATTGAACCATTAAGATATTAAGGTTATTAAGTTTTTACTACTCTAGCTCAATGAACCTTAATATCTTAATGGTTAAAAAAAATAAATGGTTTCATTATGAACACACTAAATGACTTACATAAAATATCAGGTTCTTTTTCAAATACCGAAAAAATGCCTGTTTTATTCTTGGGACACGGAAGTCCAATGAATGCTATTGAAGAAAATCAGTTTGTAAGCGGTTTTCGAAATATAGCAAAAATATTACCCAAACCAAATGCTATTTTATGTATTTCGGCACATTGGTTTACTAACGGTACCAAAGTAACTGCTATGGAAATGCCGAGAACGATTCATGATTTTGGAGGGTTTCCACAAGAATTATTCCAAGTGCAGTATCCAGCAAAAGGGAGTCCCGAATTGGCGGTGGCAACACAAGAATTATTATCGCCAACAGCAGTAGAATTAGATCAACATTGGGGTTTAGATCACGGAGCTTGGAGTGTAATTAAACATTTATATCCTGATGCTGATATTCCTGTAATTCAAATGAGTATCGATTATACAAAATCAGGTCAATATCATTTTGAATTGGCACAAAAACTGAGTGCGTTACGAACCAAAGGAATTCTTATTATTGGCAGCGGAAATATTGTTCATAATTTGAGATTAGTCGATTTTCATAATTTTGACAAAGACAATTATGGTTTTGATTGGGCAATAGAAGCCAGATCCGTTATAAATGATTATTTACTGGACGGCAATTTTCAGCCACTTATTGATTTTGAAAAACAAAGCAAAGCTTTTCAATTGGCAATTCCAACTCCCGATCATTATTTACCGCTTATTTATACTTTAGGATTAAAAGGAAAATCAGAAGAATTGAGCCTGTTTAATGATAAATTGGTTGCAGGTTCTTTGAGTATGACTTCGGTGAAGATTTCGAATTAATTTTAGATTATAAAAACATATATTTGAAACCAGAAAAAATAGAATTAACAATAATGAAAATAATAGCAGTCATTCCCGCCCGTTACGCATCCACACGATTTCCAGCAAAACTGATGCAGGATTTAGGAGGTAAAACGGTCATTTTAAGAACTTACGAAGCCGCAATAAACACCCAATTATTTGATGATGTTTTTGTAGTTACCGATTCAGAATTAATTTATGATGAAATTGTTTCAAATGGTGGAAAAGCCATACGAAGTGCCAAAGAACACGAATCGGGGAGTGACCGTATTGCCGAGGCGATTGAAAATCTAGACGTAGATATTGTTGTCAACGTGCAAGGAGATGAGCCGTTTATAGATGCTGAGCCTTTGGCAAAAGTTATTGAAGTTTTTAAAAACGATACAGCAAAACAAGTTGACTTGGCTTCTTTGATGAGAGAGATAAAAAATGAAGATGAAATCAATAATCCTAATAATGTTAAAGTTGTCGTTGATCAAAACGGATTTGCATTGTACTTCTCCCGTTCGGTAATTCCATATCCAAGAGAGAAAAATGTTGGTGTACGCTATATGCAGCACATTGGGATTTATGCTTTTAGAAAACAGGCTCTTTTAGATTTTTACAGCTTGCCGATGAAATCATTGGAAGCCTCCGAAAAATTGGAGCAATTGCGTTATCTGGAATTTGGCAAACGCATCAAAATGATAGAAACTACGCATGTAGGAATCGGAATTGATACTCCTGAAGATTTAGAAAAAGCTCGAAAAATGCTTCTTTGATTTAGATTAAAGAAGCATTTTTTAATGCAGTTTTTCTATAATTATTAGTTCATTGTGAATTTCAACTCTAGGAATAGACTCTATTTTATAGCCATTATCATTAAAGTCCTTAATGAAATTTTGATTTCTTACATTATCTCCAGCGGTCAAACACATTGTGTTAAAAAGAATAATTCCTTTGCTTTTGAGCAAAAAGCAGATTCTATCGATGAAGAATTTTTCAAACAGAAAATTTGGCATTTTTGTATCCTGAAAAATGTCAACAATAATCAAATCATATCGGTCTTTTGTCTTTAATACAAATTCAAAAGCATCATCAATTATGATATTTAGATTTTTGATTTCATTAAGATTAAAGTATTCATTTGCGATTTTTATAATATCCGAATCAATGTCAACGCCGGTGATTTGGCCTTCAAAATGGATTTCGTCTACCAGTGTTTTAATCACGCTTCCGCCTGCGACTCCAAGTACCAAAACATTATTCATTTTTGCAATTTTCTTAAAACCAAAATGTTTTAATCCTTTTCTTAAGATGCGCTGCAGACTGCCATAAGAATAATTGGTATTTTCTGAATCCAGCACTAACTCGCCATTGGCCCACGTAACTTCAATAGTTTTACTTAGTGCAGAATTAGTTTTATAAATTTTAATGGGTATAATATAACTTAATAATTTACGAAGCATTAATTTTTGGTTTTTATCAAAAATAAGATATTAATTATTTAATTTGTGCAAAATTGTCAACAAATGAAGAAACAAATCTATAAATGGATTTTTGAAAATATAATGGGCTGGAAAATAGAAGGTAGCTTCGATGAACAAATTAAAAAATGTGTATTAATGGTAATGCCGCATACAAGCTGGCACGATTTTTATGTGGCCATTATTTGTAGAGGTACAGTAGGCATAGATATCAATTGGGTTGGAAAAAAAGAATTATTCAGTTTTCCGTTTGGATTTTTTTTTAAATCTTTGGGAGGCGCACCTCTAGACAGAACAGGAGGATTAAACAAAGTAGAATCTATTGTCAGTATATTTAATTCTAAAGAAACATTCAGATTGGGGCTGTCTCCTGAAGGAACACGAAAAAAAGTCGAACAGCTCAAAACAGGTTTTTACTACATCGCCTTAAAAGCAAACGTCCCCATTATCCCTGTATCAATAAATTTTAAAAAGAAAGTAGTGAATTTTGGGAAAGCATTTTATCCAACAGGCAATATTGAATCAGATTTAATCATTTTGAATGAACATTTTGTTGATGCCAAAGGAAAAATTCCAGAAAACGGATACAAAGCACCACAAAATTAAACTCACTGAGAATTGCATAAAATATTTTTTATTAATCTTCGTTCAGAATATTCAATTCTCGTGAATTGTGATTTTAGATTTTATATTCAAAAAAAGATTACTTCGTCTATTCGCTATCACTTAAGTCGTAAATTAATTCGGTGAATAAATTTTGAAACTTCCATTTTTATAAAAGAACACAATTTTTTCTATTTCATCATTTTTATCATTTTCAGCAGAAGTTTCAATTCGTTTTAATTTTGGAAGATCAATATTAGATTCTAATGGAACTGAAATTTGGGAAAATAAATCAATTGGAGTAGGAGCATCTAAATTTGGAGCTGTAGCATTCAGGTTTGGATTTTCAGTTATTTCAGTATTTTTAGGAAAAACGCCAGTACCATTCAATATCCAATATAAATCTACATCAGGAAAAATATCAATAATTTTTAGAATAAAATCCAAGCTCGGCTTATTTCTTCCCGAAAGCAGATGTGACATACTGGAACGCTGTACACCAATTTTATCTGCAAATGTAGAGGCATTTAGGCTATAATAATCGAGTATAATCTCGACTCTTTTTATGAAATCATCAGTGTTTACCATTGTAAATTGTATTTCAAATTAAAGTATTTACAAATGTAACAAAACATTATTCAACAACCTAATTTACAATGTTAAAACATAAACTTAATATTGTATTACATAATATTTTAATTCAAATAACTATTAGTAATACATTGATTTAGTGTATTTAATACTTGTTTCATTTAATAATTACAGAAAGTAATAATCACTTAAAACCATCCGTTTCCAACGTTAAAATAATAGTTTACAAACTTAATATTTTTAAAAAATAAGCAATTTACAAATGTAAATATAAAGATGTTTACTTTTGTAAATCAAATATTAGAATATGAATTTAGAACAGTTATTCAATCAAAATAAAGAAAACACAATTGAAGGGCGCTATATTACTTTAGAAAATATTGAGCCTTTATTAAACAAAGAATCCTTAAAAAAAGATGTAGCTATTATTGGAGAATCCGTTTTAGGAAAGCCCATTTACAGTTATCGAAAAGGAAACGGAAAAACCAAAATTTATCTTTGGTCGCAAATGCACGGTAACGAAAGTACAACTACTAAAGCGTTATTTGATTTTATAAATCTTCTTAATAATGGATCAGATTTAGCCAAGGAGCTTTTAGATGCCTTTACTTTTTATTGTATTCCGATGCTAAATCCTGATGGAGCCAAATTATATACGCGTGCAAATGCTAATAATATAGATTTGAACAGGGATTCGCAGGATCTTACACAGCCAGAAAGCAAAATTCTTAGATCTGTTTTCGAGGAATTTAAACCGGATTATTGTTTTAATCTTCATGATCAGCGTACCATTTTTGGAGTTGCAGATACAGGAAAACCTGCAACGGTTTCTTTTTTAGCGCCTTCTTATAATGCAGAGAGAGAGGTAAATGAATCAAGATTGAAAGCCATTAACCTTATTGCTGGCATTAATGAAGTATTACAGAATTATATTCCTGGACAAATAGGCCGATTTGACGATTCTTTCAATATTAACTGCATTGGAGACACTTTTCAATATTTAGGAGTTCCCACTGTATTATTCGAAGCAGGTCATTACCCAGATGATTATGAAAGAGAAAAAACAAGAAAATTCGTATTCATGTCTTTACTTGAGAGTTTCATTATTCTCAGCGAAAACGTTATAGTTAATAATAGAACTGATAAATATTTAAATATTCCTCAGAATAATGTTAGTTTTTTTGATTTTATGTATAAAAATGTCAAAATAAATTATGATGGTAATGAAATTATCACGAATTTTGTTGCACAATATAAGGAAGAGTTAATTGACAATAAATTAAATTTTAATGCTTACATAGTTGAAGCAGGTGATTTAAAGGGCTATTATGGTCATTATGAGTATGATGCAAAAGGAGCATTATATAAAGATGGACAAAATAACAGACCCAAAGAAAATCAAAAAGCAGATTTCAATTTTGATGAAAAAGTGTTTTTCGTTAATGGAAAATTAAAAAATTGATTTTTTTGCTGTTTATTTAATTTTTATTTATAATTTTAACTTTTTTAGTAGCAAATAACCGTATAATAAAAGAATTATGAGTAAGTTTCGTTTAGATGAAGTAGATCACCAGATTTTAGATATGTTGATAGACAACACAAGAGTTCCGTTTACAGACATTGCTAAAAAATTATTGATTTCAGCTGGAACGGTGCATGTTAGAGTTAAAAAAATGGAAGATGCCGGGATCATAATGGGATCTTCATTAGTCCTTGATTATGATAAATTGGGGTATTCATTTATTGCCTATGTAGGTGTTTTTCTTAATAATACTTCTCAAACAAAATTTGTTTTAGAGCGTATAAATGAGATTCCATTTGTAACAGTAGCTTCTGTAACTACAGGCAAATTCAATATTTTTTGCAAGATCAGAGCAAAAGACACTAAGCATGCTAAGGATGTTATTTTTATGATTGATGACATAGAGGGTGTTTATAGAACAGAAACTATGATTTCTCTTGAGGAAAGCATTAACGATAAAAAGCGTTTGATGCATACTATTTTCAAAGAAATGTAAATCTTGAATGCTATATATAAATATAACCTCAAGTGTAATCTTGGGGTTTTTTTATGTTAGATTAATCAACCAACTAATAGTACAATTATGTATACGTTACCTAAAATAGAGCGTTTTAACGAAAATGTTTTATCTAAATACCATATTTACAATAGTGTTTTTATAACATTGCCTTTCGATTCTGTTGATAATACAGGTGTTTTGTTGCCTATTTTTACAGAACTTTGCGATTCAGGCTTCAAAAAGCAAAAAACTCCTACAGAAATATTCGATTTCTTTTCAGATAAATACATGCATAGTGATTCTGAAAAAGATAAAATTAATCTGATGTTTCATTTTATACAATACATTGAGCGTCAGATTGTTTTGTTTGATGCTATTGAAGATGCTGCTTTTCCTGTGGTAAACAATATGGAAGGAAGAGGTTCTCTTCGTGATATTAAAGAGAAATCTGATGTTAGAGGCAATAAAGAGGAATTAATTAATTTCTTAGAAAACTTTAATGTTCGTACTGTTTTAACAGCTCATCCAACTCAATTTTATCCGGGTTCTGTTTTAGGAATTATTAATGATTTGACAGAAGCTCTTAGAAAGAACAATCTATTAGAAATAAAGCAGTTATTAGCTCAATTAGGGAAAACGCCTTTTATTCAAAATGAAAAACCGAATCCTTATGATGAAGCTGTTAGCCTAATTTGGTATCTTGAAAATGTTTTTTATAACACTTCAGGAGAAATGGTTCATTATCTGCAAAAAAATGTTTTTGAAGGAGAATCCATAAAAAATCCATTAATTAAACTTGGTTTCTGGCCTGGCGGTGACCGTGACGGTAACCCATTTGTTACTACAGAAATCACATTGAAAGTTGCTGAGCGTTTGAGAACTTCTATTTTAAAATGCTATTATTTTGAAATAAGAAATTTAAAAAGAAAGCTAACTTTTCCAGTTGTAGATTCACTGGTAATGGAGCTTGAGCAAAAATTATATCGTTCTGTTTTTTATTCAAAAGGAGATATTTTTATTACGCTTGATGAATTTAAACTGCAGTTAAATAAGATAAAAACTATAATAATCGAACAGCATCAGTCATTATATGTTGATCAGATAGATGCCTTGCTTATTCGTATTAATTTATTTGGTTTCCATTTTGCTACTTTAGATATCAGACAAAACAGTAAAATTCATCAAAGTGTTTTTTATGATATTGTCGATTATTACTCAAAATCAAAAGAAAATGTTTTCCCTGCTGATTATTTCCAATTAACTGATGAAAAAAAATTGGAAGTATTGTCAACTCTGAAAGGCAATTTAGATGCTGCTGATTTTGAAAATGAAATGACAAGATCTACTATTGAATCCATTCAGTGTATCAAAACAATTCAAGAAAACAATGGAGAATTTGGCGCCAACCGTTATATCATAAGTAATAACGAAAGTGCACTTAATGTTATGGAAACTTTTGCCTTATTTAAATTATGCAATTGGGAAAATGCTACCGTAGATATTATTCCGCTTTTTGAATCAGTTGATGATTTGCATAATGCACATTCTGTGATGGAAACATTATACACAAATCCTGAATATATTCAGCATTTGCAAAAAAGAAATAACAAACAAACAATAATGTTAGGTTTTTCTGATGGAACAAAAGATGGTGGCTATTTAATGGCAAACTGGAGCATTTATAAAGCAAAAGAAGCTTTGACTGAAATGTCCAGAAAATATGGAATTCATGTTATATTTTTTGATGGACGTGGCGGGCCTCCTGCGCGTGGCGGAGGAAAAACCCATAAATTTTATGCTTCACTAGGCCCAAATATTGAAAATAATGAAATCCAAATTACAATTCAAGGACAAACCATCAGTTCGAATTTTGGAACATTAGATTCTTGCCGCTATAATTTGGAAAACCTTTTGAGCGCCGGTGTAGCCAATCAAGTATTTAATCAAGGGCAAAATCAGCTAAGTACAGATGAAAAAGGAATTTTGGATCAAATGGCCGAATTAGGATATGATAAATATTTGAGTTTTAAAAATCATCCTAAATTTATTCCTTATTTGGAACAAATGAGTACTTTGAAATACTACGCCAAAACCAATATTGGTAGCCGTCCTTCAAAAAGAAGTAAATCTGAAAGTCTTGATTTTGCTGATTTGAGGGCAATTCCATTTGTGGGTTCTTGGAGCCAATTAAAACAAAATGTTCCGGGATTTTTTGGAGTAGGTACTGCTTTAAAGCATTTCGAAAATAATAATCAATGGGATAAAGTTCAAAATCTATATAATGATTCATTATTTTTCAGAACCTTGCTTGAAAACAGCATGATGTCATTGGCAAAATCATTTTTCCCATTAACTGCATATATGAGCAAGGATCCGGAATTTGGTGCTTTTTGGCAAATTATTTATGATGAATTTTTGGAAACAAAAAGACTATTATTAAAAATTGCCGGTCATACTGAATTAATGGAAAATTATCCAGATGGTATAGCTTCTATTCAAATGAGAGAGCGTATAGTATTACCGCTGTTGACAATACAGCAATATGCTTTACTTAAAATTAGTGAGCTAAATAAAGCAGAAAACCCAGATTTGAACTTGATAAAAGTGTATGAAAAAATTGTGACCCGCTCTCTTTTTGGCAATACCAATGCAAGCAGAAATTCTGCCTAAAATACTGATATAAAAATTAAATTCTAAATTTCTAAAAAATTGTCATTATGAATTCCAATCAATTGCCAGTAAATGAATATTCTAAATTTAATGCTACATATATACAAGCATTAGAAAATGTTGAATTATTTGAAGAATTAGAAATTAGTTTGCACGACTTTATCAAATTTGTTCAAAATATTCCCTTGGACAAATTTGATTACAGTTATGCTGAAGGCAAATGGACAATCAAAGAAATCATTCAGCACATTATTGATGCCGAAAGAATTTTTAGCTACCGGGCACTTAGAATTTCAAGAAACGACAAAACACCATTGCCTGGTTTTGAAGAAAATGATTATGTAGACAATACAGATGCCAAAAGCAGAAGTATTCAAGATTTATTAACGGAATTTTCGGCTGTTCGCCATTCAAATTTATTGATGTTCAAAAGTTTTTCGGATGAACAATTAAGAAGAATTGGAACTGCATCAGGTCATGAAGTTTCGGTAAGAGCCTTAGGCTTTTTAATTCTTGGCCATCTTAAACATCATCAAAAAGTTTTTGCAGAAAGATATTTATAAAAATTAAGTTTTTTATTTAAAAACAGCTCGACCAAATTTTTAACTTATTCTCAAAAGACATAGTATTTGCAGGACTGCTGGAAGGCATTACAAAATAAGTGATGCCTTCTATTTGTCCAAATCTCTTCATAAAAAAAGCATGACTCTGTTTTCCATTAAAAACAATTTTATTGATCGCTGGAAATTTTTCGAGTAAAGCCATAAAATCATTTTCCTTTTGATTTTTTATATGAATATCCAAACTTCCCTTTCTTTCACAATTTTCTAATACATCCCACAGCCCAATTTTATTAGATTGAAGAAATTGAATTTTTTCTTCAAAATTTTCAGGAATGGGTAATGCATCAAAAAGCGTGTAAATTATTTTCCAAAAATGATTTCTTGGATTTGCATAATATTCCTGTTTTTCAAGAGACATAGCTCCAGGCATAGTTCCTAAAATTAATATTTCTGTTTTTAAATTTACAAAATATGAAAATGAATGTATTGTCATAAAATTAAAGTGCTACATTTTCTTTTTCGAGTATAGCCAAACCAATTCTGATTTTATCATAAGAAAGCTGTTCTTCAAAAAAATCAAAATATGGTTTCAAAGCGTTTGGAGCTTCCAGTTTAATTTTTGCCTCTGCAATTTTTGCAATTTCCCCATCATTTATAAAAATACTCAAATTTATCGAATGACCATCACTAAATAATTTAGTCAAATGCGAAATTATCGTAGGTACTCCTAATTTTCTTTTTAATGCAATTTCTTCAACGGTCATTCCGCTTTGAAACAGTTCCAAAGTTTCTTTATAAGTAGTATTTTCTTTTTTTACTCTCACTGATTTGCTTTTTTGAAATTCAATGATTGCTTTTATGAAGGCATCACCATATTTTTCGAGCTTTGCTTTTCCAACTCCATCAATTGCCAGAAATTCGGAATCACTCATTGGGCGCTGAATTTCGAACTGTTTCAAAGTGGCATCATTAAAAATAATGTAGGCTGGAACTTCTTCTTCTTTCGCAATTTCAGAGCGCAGTTTTCTAAGAACTTCAAAAAGAGAATTCGCAGCAGATTTTATTTTAACAGTTTTAGGCTCAACTGCTTTGGCATTCATTTTTTGAACAGTTGTCAATTGAACTTTTTCTCCCTCAAATAATACTTTCTTTGCAAAAGGAGTCAATTTTATTTTATTCTGCTGATGAAAGGCAATTTCGCAATATCCCAGATTAATCAATTGAATCAGATATTGATTCCAGTCATACCACGAAATATCGGTACCTACTCCATAGGTTTTTAAATTTTGATATCCTTTGTCATAAATAGATGCATTTTTGGAACCTCTTAAAAAATCTACAATTACAGGTAAAGCTTCTGATTCCTTCAAACGAATGATTCCTGACAATGCTTTTTGCGCAATTATTGTTCCGTCAATAAAAGCGGGAGGATTTTTGCAAATATCGCAATTGCCACAATTTTCAGTTACCAATTCACCAAAATAAGAAAGCAATATTTTTCTGCGGCAGCTCAATGCATCCGCATATTGTTTCATTCTTTCCAATTTTGCCAATTGTACATCAGCATTCAAACCTTCGGAAGCAAATTTTTGCAGCTGAATCATATCACCATAACTTTCGAATAAAACGGTTTCAGATGGTAATCCGTCACGGCCCGCTCTTCCAATTTCTTGATAATAACCTTCAATGTTTTTTGGTAAATTATAATGAATGACCCAACGGACATTTGATTTATCAATTCCCATCCCAAAAGCAATAGTTGCACAAACCACCTGACAATCATCGCTAATAAATTCATCTTGAGTTTTTGATCGTATTTTACTATCCAAACCAGCATGATAGGCTTTGGCTTTAATTCCTGTTTTTTGCAATTTTTCGGTAAGTTCTTCTGTTGTCTTTCGGCTTAGACAATAGACAATGCCCGATTCATTTGGCTTATTTTTTATAAAATCTATAATTTGCTTTACACGATCCAAAGCCGGTCTAACTTCCAAGCTCAAATTTTTCCTATCGAAAGAAGAAACAAAAATTTCCGGACTAATTAAATTTAACTGTTCAGAAATATCAGTACGCGTTGCTTTATCGGCTGTTGCTGTCAATGCTAAAATTGGAGTAGAAGGGAAGCGGTTTTTAAGATACCCTAAATTAGTATATGCAGGTCGAAAATCATGGCCCCAGGCAGAAATACAATGTGCTTCGTCAATAGCGATTAAGCTCACAACTATCTGACTAAATGTATTTTCTAAAAACGACAAACTCTCTGGTGCAACATAAACCAGTTTAACTTTATTGTCTTTTAAATTTTGAATATGAAATTGCTGCTCTTCAGATGATTGGCTGCTATTAATAAAACAGGCGTCAATTCCATTTGCTTTCAGGCTGTCCACCTGATCTTTCATTAGGGCAATTAATGGCGAAATAACAATTGTGATTCCTGGAAAGACTAAAGCGGGAAGCTGAAAGCATATTGATTTTCCCCCACCAGTTGGCATAATTGCCAAAGTATCCTTTCCTGAAAGTATACAATTAATAATTTCTTCTTGATTAGGTCTGAATTTTTCAAACCCAAAATTTTCTTTAAGTTTGGCGTGTAGAATTGCTGTTGTCATTTTGGCTTATATTTTGAAAAATAAATATAATAAAAAAAGGAACTCAAATTCGAGTTCCTTTCTATATTTCAATAAATTTAAAAATTAATCTTCATCGTCTTCATCATCCTCATCATCTGCGATGTCTTTACTGTCAGAATCTTCATCATCGTCATCACCGTCTAAATCTGGTTTATCATTGTCATCGTCGTCATCGTCATCATCGTCGTCAGCATCTTCAACGTCTAATTCTAAACCGCTGATTGGTTCAACTACATCATCTATTTCATCATCTTCATCATAATTTCCAATTCTGTCGGCAAGCTTAGTACTTACTTTTACTAAATAAATAGTATCTTCAGTTTTAACTTCAACAGCTTCGATTAATTCATTTTTGGCATTTCTAAATCTTATGATGTCTGAATCATCATAACCATCAGGAAATTTATCAACCAAAAGATTTAAAATTTCGTTGGTCAATTTGGCGTAATCAACTATTATTCTTTTCATAAATAATTATTATAAATCTAACAAATAGGCAAAAATTAATGGAGCTACAATCGTAGCATCCGATTCGATAATGAATTTTGGAGTTGTAATATCTAATTTACCCCAAGTGATTTTTTCATTAGGAACCGCTCCTGAATAAGATCCGTAGCTGGTTGTAGAATCTGAAATCTGACAGAAATAACTCCAAAATGGAATATCATGCATTTCCATATCCTGATACAGCATTGGTACTACACAAATCGGGAAATCACCTGCAATACCTCCTCCAATTTGAAAGAAACCAACACCATTAGTGCTATTTTTTGGATACCAGTCTGATAAGAAAACCATATATTCAATACCTGATTTCATCGTCGATGCTTTCAAATCTCCCTTGATAACATATGATGCAAAAATATTTCCCATAGTACTGTCTTCCCACCCCGGTACAATAATAGGTAAATTTTTCTCAGCTGCAGCATACATCCAACTGTCTTTCAAATCAATTTCATAATATTCTTCTAAGACACCGGAAAGTAACATTTTATACATGAACTCATGAGGGAAATATCTTTCTCCTTTATCATCAGCATCTTTCCAAATTTTATAAATGTGTTTTTGAAGACGACGAAAAGCCTCATGTTCCGGAATACAAGTATCTGTAACTCTGTTCAATCCTCTTTCTAACAAATCCCATTCATCCTGCGGAGTTAAATCACGATAGTTTGGAACTCTTTCGTAGTGAGAATGCGCTACCAAATTCATAATATCTTCTTCAAGATTAGCTCCTGTACAAGAAATAATCTGAACTTTGTCCTGACGAATTATTTCGGCAAAAATTTTTCCAATTTCAGCGGTACTCATTGCACCAGCCATACTTACCATCATTTTTGCACCATTCGCTAATTGCTGCTCATAAGCTTTTGCAGCGTCAACTAAAGATGCAGAATTGAAATGCAGATAATGCTTTTCAATAAACTGACTGATTGGTCCTTTACTCATATTCTTTTTTTTCTTTTTTTGTTTAGTGCTCAAAAGGTTTATAGAGATTTGGATTTACAAATAAAAGAAATTTATAAATATCAAATTCCCTGTTCCCAATTTATATTTATTATTTATTATAACCTAATATTTTTAGTACATCCTCAGCTGTCTGCTGTTCAGAAAACACTTCGGTTGCCAGTATTCCATTCTCATCGCGGTCAATCAAAATGTGTTTTGGCTGCGGTATTAAGCAGTGCTGCAATCCACCAAAACCACCAATAGTTTCCTGGTAAGCCCCTGTGTTAAAAAAACCTAAATATAATGGTTTATCCTTATTGTATTTTGGCAAATATATAGCATTCATATTTTGCTCAGAGTTGTAATAATCATCACTGTCACAAGTCATACCACCTAACAAAACTCTTTCATAAGTTTCATTCCATCTGTTAATGGCTAACATGATAAAACGCTTGTTAATAGCCCAAGTATCTGGTAAAGTTGTAATAAAAGAGGAATCAATCATATTCCATTTTTCCCTATCGTTTTGCTGTTTTTGATACAACACCTGATAAATAGCACCTCCGCTTTCTCCAACTGTAAATGAACCAAATTCAGTAAAAATATTTGGAACATCAACTTCCGCTTCATCACAGGCAATTTTAATCTGATTGATGATTTCGTCAATCATATATTGGTAATCGTATTCGAAAGCCAACGAATTCTTGATTGGAAAACCACCGCCAATATTTAAGCCATCAAGAGTAGGGCATTCTTTTTTCAAAGCTACATATACTTTGATACATTTTACAAGCTCATTCCAATAATAAGCATTGTCATTGATTCCAGTATTAATAAAAAAGTGCAGCATTTTAAGCTCCAAGTTTTTATTCTCTTTTATCTCTTTTTTATAAAATGGAACAATGTTTTTGTATCCAATACCTAATCGAGAGGTATAAAATTCAAATTTGGGTTCCTCTTCAGCGGCAATTCTGATTCCGATCTTAAATTTACCATTGATTTGCCCTTGAAGCAAATCCAATTCCTCATAGTTATCAATAATTGGAATGGTATTCTTATGCCCATTATTAACTAATCTGGCAATATTTTCAATGTATTGGTCTCTTTTGAAGCCATTACAAATGATATAAGTGCTTTTGTTAATTTGTCCTTTCTCTAATAAATTTTCAACAATATTAATATCAAAAGCAGAAGATGTTTCAATATGAATGTTATTCTTGAAAGCTTCATTCATAACATATTTAAAATGAGAGCTTTTTGTACAATAACAATAAAAATATTTTGCTTCGTATTTGTTTTTTTCCATCGATTTACGAAACCAGCTCTTGGCTTTGTTAATATTATTGGAAATTTGCGGCAAATACGTAAATTTCAAAGGAGTACCATACGTATCTACCAACTTCATTAAATCGATATTATGAAACTGAAGATTGTCCTTGTTTAATTTGAATTCTTCTTGTGGAAAGTAATACGTTTGATTTATTAAGTCAGAATATTTTGTATTCATTTGTTTTTAGAGTTTTTATGAAATTAATTGTATTTAAAAAATAGAATTAATATAAAATCAAACCCTAATGTTGGCATAGATAATCTGAAGCTCATCATAATCTGCCTTAAAATATTGAAATACATCAAAACTAAAATTTCCTTTTATACCATAGAAACGTTTCAATATGCTCAAAAAAGCTCTATTGTTCCTGTTTCTTTTTGTAGAAAACATTTTGGTATTTTTATTTTTATTCATTGTGGCAAATGTAAAAAATAATATAAACGCAAAGCAATCCTTTTTATTAAAAAATAGCTAAGATTTATAATCCTGAAAAGCGTTTAGAATTAATTCGTTTTCAACAGATTGATTAATTTTAATTTTTCCGATGCCTTCAATTAATGCAAATTGTATCATTCCATACTCGTTTTTCTTATCATGAATCAGTAATTCAAGTATCGGATCAATATCATTTTCTTCAAAAACTACGTCATCGTATATTGACTTTAGAGTTGATTTTATTTCATTGTATTCCTCTTCGGTAATTAGATTTTTATGCAATGATATATAACTCTCCAGCACCATTCCTACAGCAATAGCTTCTCCGTGCAACAAAGTAGTTTTATTTTTATTTTCTAAAAAATAACTTTCGATTGCGTGTCCTAGCGTATGTCCAAAATTTAGTGATTTTCTAATGTTTTTCTCTGTTGGATCCTGCATTACGATAATATTCTTAATTTCAACAGAACGATGTATTAAAGTATCTAATTGATTAAAATCAATTGCTTTAATATCCAAAAATGATTCCCAGTAAGCTTTGTCGAAAATTAATCCGTGTTTCAGCATTTCTGCAAGACCAGACCGCATTTCATTTTGAGGAACCGTTTCAAGATATGCTGTATCAATCAAAACCATTTTTGGAGTATTGATTACACCAATCTGATTCTTCAGGTTTCCTAAATCAACTCCATTTTTTCCGCCAACAGAAGCATCAACCATAGATAATAAAGTTGTTGGAATATGAATAAAATCTACACCTCTTTTAAAAGTTGAAGCCACAAAACCGCCTAAATCAGTTACAACACCACCACCAATATTAATAATCAGCGTTTTTCTGTCGGCTCCAAGCTCTGTCAAGACATTCCAAATTTCAATACAAGTTTCTATATTTTTATTTATTTCACCTGCTTCAAATTCTATAATTTCTATCGTTAAATCGGTTTCTAATAATGGCAGTAATTTAGGCAGGCAATATTCATTCGTATTAGTATCTGCAATAATAAAAAGATTAGAATATTTGTTCTCTTTTAGGTGTTGGTTTAGTCTTTCATAAGCAGTTTCATTGAAATGAACTGGATAATTATTGGCTTGAATAGATTGCATCATTTTATTTTAATTAAAAGCGCAAAATAAGGCAAATTTTGCAAATAATAATGACTTACTCTCTTTATATTTGCAAAAAAAATATAACAAAATATGGATAATATTTTCAATAACACACAAATTGCGTTTGCATTGAAAAGCGATACTGAGCTCGACAGAGCTTATTTTCTTTTCAAATTAATCAATAGCCAGCCATTAGTCCGTATTGGCACAGCAGTTACTAATTTTGCAATAAAGGCTAATCTTCCTGTTGAAAGTTTAATTCGAGCGACAGTTTTTGACCATTTTTGCGGAGGCGTAAACGAAGATGACTGCTTAACAGTTGTTGATAAAATGTTTACTAAAGGAGTTTCTTCAGTCTTGGATTATTCGGTAGAAGGAAAAGAAGAGGAAAATCAATTTGATGCGGCATTGGAAATGACCTTAAAAACCATTGAGTTTGCCAAAGAACGCAAAGCAATTCCTTTTGCAGTATTTAAACCTACAGGTCTAGGCCGATTGGATTTGTATGAGAAAATTGGAGAGAAACAAACACTAACTCCTGAAGAACAATCTGAATGGGATAGGGTAGTAGCGCGTTTTGATCAAGTGTGCGGTGAAGCTCATAAAAAAAATGTGGCATTATTGATTGATGCTGAAGAAAGCTGGATGCAAGAAGCGGCTGATGATTTGGTTACTGAAATGATGCGCAAATACAATAAAGAAAAAGTAATTGTTTTCAACACACTTCAAATGTACCGTTGGGATCGTTTGGATTATTTGAAACAATTGCATGAACAGGCAAAAGCAGAAGGATTCTATATTGGAATAAAATTGGTTCGCGGCGCTTATATGGAAAAAGAAAATCTTCGCGCCGAAGAAAAAGGATATCCAACACCAATATGCGCTTCTAAAGAAGCTTCTGACGTAAATTATGACGCAGCTGTCCTATATATGGCAGAACATTTAGATACTATGTCGATTTTTGCAGGAACGCACAATGAAGAAAGCACCTATAAGTTAATGGAGATAATGAAAATCAAAGGAATTTCGTCAAATGATGACAGAATTTGGTTTGGACAACTATATGGAATGAGTGATAATATCAGCTATAATTTGGCTTCCAATGGCTATAATATTGCTAAATACTTGCCTTTTGGCCCCGTTAAAGATGTTATGCCATATTTGATTCGCCGTGCCGAAGAAAATACTTCTGTAGCTGGGCAAACCAGCCGTGAGCTCTCCATGATTAAAGCAGAACGCAATAGAAGAAAAGGGAAGTAGAATTCAGTCAGCAGTTTTCAATTATTTAGGATTTCGAAAATTGCAACTATTTTATAAAAAAATCCATTTGCGAAAAACAAATGGATTTTTTTATGGCTTAAATGGAGAAACTAAGAATTGCTAAACTGTAAATTACTCAAGTTTTTATACAGTCCATTTTCGAGATTAATTAATTCCTGATGTGTTCCCTGTTCGCTGATTTTCCCGTTATCGAGCACTAAAATTTGATCGGCAGAACGAATCGTTGAAAGACGGTGAGCAATAATAATACTGGTTCTTCCTTCCATCAAAATTTCCAAAGCTTCCTGAACCAGTTTTTCACTTTCACTATCCAATGATGAAGTAGCTTCGTCAAGAATTAATATCGAAGGGTTTTTTAATAGCGCACGAGCAATTGCAATACGCTGTCTTTGTCCACCCGAAAGTTTGATCCCTCTTTCTCCGACTATAGTATCAAATTTTTCAGGAAAGCTTTCTATAAAAACATAGGCATTTGCTTGCTTTGCAGCCATGATAATCTCTTCATCAGTAGCATTGGGTTTGCCGTAAGCAATATTTTCCTTTATAGTCCCTCCAAACAGGATCACATCTTGCGGAACAATACTCATATTACCACGCAGGTTTTCCAAATCAAAATCATAAATATTTTTTCCATCTATTAAGATTTCACCACCATCTATATCATAAAAACGCAATAATAAAGATGCAATGGTCGATTTTCCCATACCGCTTGGTCCGACAAGAGCTATTTTTTGTCCAAAACCTGCAGAAAAATTAATGCCTTTCAAAACCTGAACTTCTTTTCTGGACGGATAACTAAAAGCAACATCCTTAAAAGTTACATCACCTTTAATCTTGTTTATCGAAGGAATGTGCGCATTTGAATTAATTTTTTCGGGTGTTTCATCCAATAGTTCAAAAACTCTTTCGGTCGCACCAATTGCTTTCTGCATTTGTGCATATAATTCGGCAATTCCACCTGAAGACGCTCCCACATAACTGGAATACAATATAAAGGTAAACAATTGTCCAACCGTGATTTCGCCAGCAATACTCAGTTGTACACCATACCAAACAACAGCCACAATCGTTCCGAATAAACAGATAATAATAAAGGACGCAAAAAAGCCTCTAAACTGTCCGCCCTTAATACCCATTTTAACGACTTCTTTAATTCTTTCTTTATAACGTGCAATTTCGTACCATTCATTGGCGAAAGCCTTAACTATACTGATTCCCTGCATTGTTTCTTCCACAACTACTTGGCTTTCGGCAACTTGATCCTGCACTTTTTTCGAATATTTTCGAATAAATCGTCCAAAAATAACGGCAGCAACACCAACAAAAGGTACCACCGAAACCATCATAATAGTTAATTTAATATTAATACTGGCCAGCATGGCAAAACTCCCGATAATTAATATAAATTGTCTTAAAAACTCTGCAATTGTAGTGGTTAAAGTATCTTGAATTTGAGTAATATCATTACTGATTCGGCTATTTAATTCGCCTACCCGTTTTTGGGAAAAAAATGACATTGGTAATTTAACCAAATTAGTATATAGAGCCAAACGAACATTTGCCAATGTATTTTCGGTAAAATTGACGAATAATGAAAGTCTGAAAAAAGAGAATAATGACTGCAGTAATAGTACTAAACCTAATCCCAATGCAATTTGATTGGCTAAATGTGCATCCTTTTTATTAACACAATCCACGAGCATTCCCATAAATTTWGGAAAGGCCAGGGCAGTAACACTGGTAAGGAGTAAGAAAACCAATCCCAAATAAAATTTCCATTTGTGATTATTGGCATATTTAAAAATCAGGATTGCTTTTTGCAGTGAACTTGCTGTAATTTTTGATTTTGGTAAATCATTTTCTTGGAATCGCGCCATTGTATTTGTTTTATGATACAAATGTAAGGTTATAAGAAGTTCATAGCAAAAAAAAAATCCACATTCAATTTTAAATAAGGTACTGTTTATGAGCAACTAATAATAAAACAGTTATTTTTTATTTGATTTTTTTTGAATTTTGCTTGCAATTACGAGTTCTAGTTGTATATTTGCACACGCAATAGGGCGATTAGCTCAGCTGGTTCAGAGCACCTCGTTTACACCGAGGGGGTCGGGGGTTCGAACCCCTCATCGCCCACAAAACTTCTCAAATTTATTGAGAAGTTTTTTTTTGCCCTATATCGAAAAAAATGTTTAACGACATAGTTAGATCAGGAAAATATTCTGAGTCTGGATTTTTATTATTTTTGAATCAATTATTTATAAATAATAAGTATATTTTAAAATGAATGTAAAATCAAAGTCCATGAATTATACTCAAAACAGTTTAAAGCATAAAAGAATACTTGAATTTTCTCTTGTTCAAAATATTATAGTGCTGTTAATTTCATAAGTACCATGCAACAACAAAAATTAAAATTAATTGTAAGCAGACATTCTAGCACTCCAAAATATATGCAGGTAGCCGAATGCATCATGAATGATATAAATTTAGGAACACTAGAAGCAGGACAACAAATACCTTCGATTAATGAATTAAGTCAGGTAAGTTCCCTATCACGCGATACAATTCAAAAGGCCTATAAATATTTGCGTACCAAAAATCTAATCATTTCTGTTAAGGGAGTTGGCAATTTTATCAATAAAAACAATTCTTCAGACAAGTTTAATATTTTTTTCCTGATTAATAAGCCAAGTTCTTATAAGATGGAAATTTGTGATGCTTTTGTGGATACAATAGGTGCCAAAGGGAATATTTCTGTATCTTTTTATTATTGTGATGAAAATCTTTTTATTGACGCTTTGAAAAAAAACTTAGGCATGTTTGATTATTACGTAATTATGCCTCATTTTAAAAACGAAAGCAATACTCATGTCAGTTATACAGATAAAGCTTTCGAGGCTCTTCAAAATATGCCCAAAGACAAACTTATTTTACTGGATACCGTAAAAGAAGGAATCACCGGAAATTATGGTGCAGTATGCCAAGACTTTAAAAATGATATTTTCCATGCATTAGAACAGGCGTCGGACAAACTCAAAAAGTATGAAAAAATCATTTTAATATACCCAAATAATGCTGTATTTCCATACCCACAGCTCATTATAACTGGCTTTAAAGCATTCTGTATTTCTTATAATTTTAATTTTGAGGTAATAAACGATATTAATGATTGTCTAAAATCCGAAAGCAAAGACGCTTACATAGTAATCGAGGAATCAGATTTGGTCTATTTAGTCCAGAAAATCAAATCCAAAAATCTAGTATTAGGAAAAGATATAGGTGTAATTTCATACAATGAAACTCCACTTAAATCATTACTTGACATAGCAGTTATTAGTACTGATTTTAGAGCTATGGGAACACTTGCTGCCGGTCTGATATTATCAAACAAAAAAGAGATAATTAAAAATGAATTTAAGTATATTGAGCGCAGTTCATTATAACACATTTCGAAATATAATTGGCCATATTGAAAAACCGCTTTTGAATACAAATAGAAGAATGATTTAGCTAATCAAGACTTTAAAAATTAGTCATTATAAAAAAATTCTTGATTTAAGATTGCACGCCCAAATAAATTATATAATGATAATAGAAACGATTACTCATTACAAACCCGAGCAAATAGGCTAACGCATCATTCTGCATAAACAAGTAATTTCTAAAAATTATCAAACGCATATATTTTGGATTTTTTTTAGTCTGAAATTTGTATTTTTTATACAGGCAAGTCCAAAAAATTTTGTAATTAGATTACAAATTCGATTCCAGTACTATATACTATTTTAACTATATTTGTTTTCCTTAAAAATACTTAATAGTGTCCCAAATAAATAAATTAAAAATATTCAATGATCCCATTTATGGGTTTATTACCGTACCAAATCCTTTAATCTACGACTTAGTACAACATCCATATTTTCAGCGTTTAAGACGTATTTCGCAAATGGGATTATCCTATTTAGTATATCCAGGAGCTAATCATACCCGCTTCCATCATGCTTTAGGATGCATGCACCTAATGCAAAAGGCAGTTGATGTATTGCGGTTTAAAGAAGTAAAAATCAGCCCAGCGGAAGAAAATGCCTTATACATTGCTATATTACTGCACGATATAGGACATGGCCCTTTTTCTCATGCCATGGAAAGCAGTATTGTTGAAGATGTACATCATGAAGAAATTTCATTATTATTAATGAATCAGCTCAATATAGAATTTAATGGTCAATTGAGTCTGGCTATTCAGGTTTTTAAAGGAGAATACGATCGAAAATTCATGCTGCAATTGATTTCTAGCCAGCTTGATATGGATCGTATGGACTACTTGAAAAGAGACAGTTTTTATTCTGGAGTTTCCGAAGGGAATATCAATTCTGAAAGATTGATTCAGATGATGAATGTTGTTGACGACGTATTGGTAATAGAAGAAAAAGGAATTTATTCGGTCGAAAAGTTTTTGATGTCAAGACGATTAATGTATTGGCAAGTATATTTACACAAAACAAGTCTGGCAGCCGAACTAATTTTGACCAAAGCGCTAAAACGCGCCAAAGAACTGACCGAAAGAGGGATTGTTCTGCCTTGCAGTAAATCGTTATTGTTTTTTATGCAAAATAAGGTAACCTTAGAAACTTTCGACCAAAAAACAGTAAAACTATTTACTAAACTAGATGATTTTGATATTATCAGTGCTTTAAAAGCTTGGGAAGATAATGATGATTTCATTCTTTCCTCATTAAGTAAAATGATTATTAACAGAGACTTATTAAAAATAAAACTAACCAATGACAAGGTTTCTCTAGAAGAACTGCAAATACAAAAAGAACGTTTTTCTGTTCAAAATAAAATTTCTTTGGTTGAAACCAATTATTTCATTTTCAAAGGAAAAATAAAAAGCCAGGCATATAGCAAAATAGCTGAACCTATACGAATATTAAATAAAGATGCTACTATTGAAGATGTTGTAGAGGCTTCTGATCAGCTGAATTTGAAGTCGTTATCAAGGCTGGTAACCAAGTATTATATTTGTTTTCCAAAACAACTGCTTTTAAATTAACATTTAAAACCTATTTTTTATATTTTTGTCGCCATGAATCAAGCCAATCTATTTTTATTATATAGTGTGAGAACTAGCTTTTAGTCTGTTCCATCTTATACTTTTTAAAAATACAATACAATAAGATGAAATTTACAGCTGAACAAATAGCAGGAATATTAGAAGGAGAGATTGTTGGTAATCCCAATGTTGAAGTATCCCGCTTATCTAAAATTGAAGAGGGGACTGAAGGCTCGCTCACTTTTTTATCCAATCCAAAATATACTAACTTCATATATACAACAAAAGCCTCAATTACAATTGTTAACAACACTTTTGTTCCTGAAACACCTATAGATACAACCCTTATAAAAGTAAGTGATGCCTATAAAGCATTTTCTAAATTACTTGAATTTTATAATCAGGTTAAATTAAACAAAAGCGGTATTGAAACCCCTTCATTTATTTCGGAAAATGCCGTTTATGGTAAAAATCTGTATTTAGGCAGCTTTAGTTATATRGGTGACAATGTAACGCTGGGAGACAATGTAAAAATATATCCTGGAAGTTTTATTGGAGACAATGTAAATATAGGTCATAATGTGATTATTTTTGCTGGTGCTAAAATTTATTCCGAAACAGTAATTGGTAATAATTGTACCATTCACTCAGGAGCTATTATTGGTGCTGATGGTTTTGGTTATGCTCCAAATGAAGACGGAACATATGATAAAATTCCACAAATTGGAAATGTAATTATTGGAGATAATGTCGATATTGGTGCCAATTCTACGATTGACAGAGCAACATTAGGATCTACCATAATAAAAGCAGGAGTAAAGCTTGACAATCAAGTTCAGATTGCTCATAATGTTGAAATTGGCAATAATACAKTTATTGCAGCTCAATCAGGAATAGCGGGCTCAACAAAAGTAGGATATAACTGCATGATTGGAGGGCAAGTAGGTATTGTTGGTCACTTAACGATAGGAAATAATGTCCGTATTCAAGCCCAATCTGGGGTTGGACGCAGTATAAAAGACAACGAAATTCTCCAGGGAAGTCCAACTTTTGGATATTCTGATTTTAGTAAATCGTATGTTCATTTTAAGAATTTACCAAAACTGGCGAGAGAAATAGAAGAGTTAAAAAAACAAATATTAAACCAAAAAAATGGAAACAATGGTTAAACAGAAGACCATCAAAACAGAAATTTCGTTAACAGGAGTTGGGTTGCATACTGGAAAAGAAGTAAAAATGACTTTCAAGCCTGCTCCGGTAAACAATGGATTTACATTTGTTCGTGTAGATCTTGAAGGCCATCCTGTTATTGAAGCTGATGCTAATTATGTAGTTAATACACAACGCGGTACTAATTTAGAAAAATTGGGTGTCAAAATTCAAACACCCGAACATGTTTTGGCTGCCTTGATGGGATCTGATTTGGATAACATTATTATCGAACTAGATGCTTCTGAACTTCCAATTATGGACGGCTCTTCAAAATTTTTCATGGAAGCAATTGAAGAAGCAGGTATTCAAGAACAAGAATTAAACCGTAATATATATGTCGTAAAAGAAGTAATTTCATTTACAGATGAAGCTTCTGGAAGTGAAATTATGGTAATGCCGAGTGATCACTATAGTGTGACAACTATGGTTGATTTTGGCACAAAAATATTAGGAACTCAAAATGCCAATTTAAAAACCATCAATGATTTCAAAAATGAAATTTCTAATGCAAGGACATTTAGTTTTTTACATGAATTAGAAGCATTGTTAGAAAATGGATTGATTAAAGGCGGTGATTTAAACAATGCTATTGTATATGTAGACAAAGATATTTCTGAGTCTACAATGGAAAGCTTGAAAAAAGCTTTTGGCAAAGACGAAATTACTGTAAAGCCGAATGGCATCTTGGATAATCTTACTTTGCATTATCCAAATGAAGCCGCAAGACATAAATTATTAGATGTAATTGGTGATTTGGCTTTAATTGGAACTAAAATTCAAGGAAAAATTATTGCCAATAAACCAGGACATTTTGTAAATACTCAGTTTGCAAAAAAAATGTCAAAAATCATCAAAAACGAACAAAGAAATTATGTTCCGACTTATGATTTGAACCAGGAACCATTAATGGATATCCATAAAATTATGGCAATGCTACCACACAGACCTCCATTTTTGTTAATTGACAGAATTATTGAAATGTCTGACAGTCATGTAGTAGGAATGAAAAATGTKACCATGAATGAAAATTTCTTCGTTGGACACTTTCCTAATGCCCCAGTAATGCCTGGAGTTCTGATTGTAGAAGCAATGGCTCAAACTGGCGGTATTTTAGTGTTAAGCACAGTTCCAGACCCTGAAAATTATTTGACTTTTTTCATGAAGATTGATAATGTAAAATTCAAGCAAAAAGTATTGCCTGGAGATACACTTATTTTTAAATGTGATTTAATAACCCCAATACGCAGGGGGATTTGTCACATGCAGGCAAATGCATATGCAAACGGGCGATTAGTTGCTCAAGCTGAATTAATGGCGCAAATTGCCAGAAAACAATAATTTTTTGTTGATTTGATTATCGGATAAACGATTAATCAATTAACAGTTAAACGATTAAACAAAATATATGAATCAACCGTTAGCATACGTTCATCCAGGTGCAAAAATCGCCAAAAATGTTGTAATTGAACCTTTTACAACAATACATAATAATGTTATTATCGGAGATGGAACTTGGATAGGTTCTAATGTTACTATAATGGAAGGTGCTCGAATTGGAAAAAATTGTAACATTTTTCCAGGAGCAGTAATAGCAGCCGTACCTCAAGATTTAAAATTTGGCGGAGAAGATTCTCTAGCCATTATTGGAGACAACTGCACAATTAGAGAATGTGTTACAATTAATAGAGGAACTATAGCTTCTGGGCAAACCACTATCGGAAATAACTGCTTAATTATGGCCGCAGCCCATATCGCTCACGATTGTCATGTAGGAGATAACGCGATCATTGTAAATGGTGTTTTACTAGGAGGTCACGTGACTATTGGCAATTATGCGGTTATTGGCGGCTTATCTGCGGTACATCAATTTATAAGCGTTGGAGATCATGCTATGATTTCTGGTGGTTCTTTGTTGAGAAAAGATGTTCCTCCATATACTAAAGCGGCAAAGGAACCTTTATCTTACGTAGGCATCAATTCTATCGGTCTGAGAAGAAGAGGGTTTTCTACAGAAAAAATAAGAGAAATCCAGGATATTTACCGAATTCTTTATCAAAAAAATTATAATACGACTCAAGCCATTGGTATTATTGAAGCTGAAATGGAGGCAACAACAGAGCGTGATGAGATATTAGACTTTATTCGTAATTCTTCTCGCGGTGTCATGAAAGGCTATACAGGAAATTATTAAACAATAAAAAGCAAAATAGACATTGCTTTTTTCTTCAAATTAAAAAAAACGAATTACTAAATTAATACAAAATGGCATCTACATCAGATATTAAAAACGGATTGTGCATCAAATATAACAATGATATTTACAAAATCATTGAATTTCTTCATGTGAAACCAGGTAAAGGACCTGCATTTGTCAGAACAAAATTAAGAAGTCTGAGCAATGGTAAAGTATTGGATAATACATTTTCTGCAGGACATAAAATTGATGAAGTAAGAGTTGAAAATCATAAATTTCAGTTTTTATACCCTGAAGGTGATTTATTCCACTTTATGAATGTAGAGACTTTCGAACAAATTTCTTTAAATAAAAACATACTTGATTCACCAGATTTATTAAAAGAAGGTGAAAATGTAATGGTAAGTATCAACACCGAGACTGACTTGCCTCTTTCTGTAGATATGCCAGCATCTGTAATCCTTGAAGTTACTTATGCCGAACCAGGCATAAAAGGTAACACTGCTACAAATGCAACTAAATCAGCAACCGTTGAAACTGGAGCTACTGTAAACGTCCCTTTATTTATTAATGAGGGAGATAAAATTAAAATTGATACTGCATCAGGTTCTTATATGGAACGTGTTAAAGCATAGTTTTTCCAAAATCCGTATTCAGTTGTTTAAACTAAATACGGATTTTTTATATAAAGAATATTAAATTATGAAATTTCCAAAAGTTTATTCTCTACAACATATTGCAAATTTGCTTGAATGTGAATTTGTAGGTGATGCTTTGTTCCCTGTTCATGGCATGAATGAAATTCATGTTGTAGAATCTGGAGATATCGTTTTTGTAGATCATCCAAAATATTACGACAAAGCATTAAATTCTGCAGCTACTATTGTTTTAATAAACAAAAAAGTGGAATGCCCTGATGGTAAAGCATTGTTGATTTCTGCCGATCCTTTTAGAGATTTCAATGTTTTAACAAAGCATTTTAAACCTTTTGAGCAAGCAGCTATTACAGTTTCTCCTTCTTCTAAAATTGGAAAAGGAACGGTTATTCAGCCAAATGCTTTTATTGGAAACAATGTAGTTATTGGAGAAAATTGTCTGATACATGCTAATGTCACCATTTATGACCACACTATTATAGGCAATAATGTGATTATACATTCAGGTTCAGTTCTTGGTGCTGATGCTTTTTATTACAAAAAAAGACCCGAAGGTTATGATCAATTACTGTCAGGAGGCAGAGTTGTAATAAAAGACAATGTTGGAATTGGAGCCCTTTGCACCATTGACAAAGGAGTTACAGGAGATACAACTATTGGCGAAGGCACAAAAATTGATAATCAAGTGCATGTTGGCCACGATACGATTATTGGTAAAAAATGCTTAATTGCTTCCCAAACTGGCATTGCTGGTTGCGTTATTATTGAGGATGAAGTCACAATTTGGGGGCAAGTTGGTACTACAAGCGGTATTACTATAGGTGCCAATGCAGTTATTATGGGGCAAACAGGTGTAACAAAATCAATAGAAGGCGGAAAAAGCTATTTCGGTACACCAATTCAAGAATCAAGAGAAAAATTAAAGCAACTGGCAAATATTAAGAAGATTCCTGAAATTTTAAATAAATTGAAATAATTATGTCTGCTAAAGAAATTGTAAAAAGTTTTTATAAATCAGATGCCTTCATTAACACTGCAATAATGAAAGAGTATCTGCATCCAGAGTGCATTTTGGATTGGAATAGCAGCAAAGGGTTTATTCAAATGGATTACGAAGCACTAATAAATTTGACTAATGAAATCAGCAGAGCTTATGTACGAAGCAAAGCAAGAATCAGTCATATTATAGAAGAAGGGAATATGGTTTCTGTCCGTTTTTCACATTATGTAAAAACGATAGAAAATCCAAGAGAAGAAATGTTTTTGGCTCATATTATGATCATATGGGAAATAAAAGATAATAAATTATACAGAGGATATCAAATGAGTCAAGTTTCGTAATTATTTTTATTATAAAAAAGTATAAAATAATTGCAAAAGACTTACTTTTGCGAAACAATTTTAAAAACTATATAAAAAATATATCATGAGTGTTTTAGTTAATAAAGATTCAAAAATAATTGTTCAGGGATTTACTGGAAGCGAAGGAACATTCCACGCTACTCAAATGATTGAATACGGTACAAATGTTGTTGGTGGTGTTACTCCTGGAAAAGGAGGGACTACACATTTGGACCTTCCTGTTTTCAACACAGTAAAAGATGCAGTTTTGCAGGCTGGAGCTGATACTACAATTATTTTTGTACCGCCTGCTTTTGCTGCAGATGCTATTATGGAAGCTGCAGATGCAGGAATAAAAGTAATCATTGCAATTACAGAAGGAATTCCAGTTGCTGATATGATTAAAGCTAACAGCTATGTTAAAGAAAGAAACGCTAGGTTAATTGGACCAAACTGCCCAGGTGTTATAACTCCAGGTGAAGCTAAAGTTGGGATTATGCCAGGTTTCGTTTTCAAAAAAGGAACAGTTGGAATTGTTTCAAAATCAGGAACTTTAACTTATGAAGCTGCTGACCAAGTTGTAAAACAAGGTTTAGGAATCACAACTGCTATCGGAATTGGCGGAGATCCAATCATTGGAACAACTACTAAAGAAGCTGTAGAATTATTAATGAACGATCCAGAAACTGAATGTATCGTAATGATTGGTGAAATTGGAGGTCAATTAGAAGCTGATGCTGCTAAATGGATCAAAGCCGATGGTAACCGCAAGCCAGTTGTAGGTTTCATTGCAGGAGTTACAGCTCCAGCAGGACGTACTATGGGACACGCAGGTGCAATTGTTGGAGGTTCTGACGATACAGCTGAAGCTAAAAAACAAATTATGAGAGAAAACGGAATTCACGTTGTTGATTCTCCAGCTGAAATTGGTAAGAAAGTAAAAGAAGTATTGGGATAATCTCCAATATTCAAAATAAAAAATTCCAAAAAAAAGTCTCAATATTTTGTTGAGACTTTTTTACATTTTTTAAAATGTGTGGAATATAATTAAAAACTTAGCACCTAAGATTCTAAGAATCTTAGGTGCTTAAAAATTAAAAATATGTACAAAGAATTAGAAAAGTTTGCAGTAAAAGGAAATTTTACGTTTGCACAGGAAGATAATCTAGAAGCTGTTTGTAACGCTTCAGATGCAGGAAGCGGTGTTTTTGTTGTTTATGCTGTTGCAAATGATTCCAAAGAATTAATAATGGTTGGTTCTACAGGAACAGTTCAAAATGACGGGACTTTGAAAAGCAAAAATGGCGGTCTTTATGACAAAATTGTAAATGGCCAGCAATTTGCAAAAACAGGAAGAAAATATTCTTGGCCTTCACAAATGAAAAAAGAAAACATTGATACATTAGAAGTTTTATGGTTTGAAACTTTTAATGGTGATATAAAATCAATTCCAACTAGTGTTGAAGGGCAAATTTTACAATCTTTTTTAGACGAAACTGGAAAACTGCCAAGATGGAATGTAGCTTTTTAATTCATTTTGATACAAACAAAAAATGCTTTACAGGAAATGTAAAGCATTTTTTGTTTGATTAAGTCTTTAGAATAACATACTTATTTTTCTTTAAAATCAACCGATAAAGAATTTACACAATACCGTTGTCCCGTTTTTGTTGGACCGTCTTCAAAAACATGGCCTAAATGTCCACCGCAATTGGCACAAACTATTTCAGTTCGTGTCATTCCATGTGTTGCGTCCGGTATGTATTCTACTTTTCCGGGTATTGATTCATCAAATGATGGCCATCCGCAATGTGCATCAAACTTAGAGTTGCTTTCAAACAGGGGAGTGCCACAACCGCCACAACAATAAAGGCCATTTTCAAAATGCAGATTATATTTTCCAGTATGCGGATATTCAGTTCCTTTTTGACGAAGAATCCGATAACGCTCAGTACCTAATTCTTCTTCCCATTCTTTCTCTGATTTTTCAAAAGGATAATTCATGATTATTATTTTTCAATAAAATTAATTATTTTTTCAATCACTTGGTGATCTGCCAGTATTTTTCTGTGGCCTAATTTCTCAGTCAGCATTAATTCACCGTTTTTGAGATGCTTATGAATATTGATTCCTGCTTTAACTGGCACTTCAGGATCATTTTTGTCGTGAATAACCAAAGTTGGGATTAAGGTTGTTTCTGCTGCTTTGTAAACACTGTAATCATTCATTTTTCCTCCATATTTATCTTCAAAACGCTCACATAATAGTCTACTTATGATTGGTTTTAATTCTAATTTAGCAACAAAATCATCGGTAATATCCTGTACAATATCCCCACTTCCGATAATAACAGCCTTATCCACTTTTAATCCGTCTTTTATTGCATTCATTACAGACATTCCTCCTAAAGAATGGCCAATAGCAATTTCAAATGGTCCGAACTGTTTGTCAATTTCAATAATAGAAGCAATAAAATCAATCATAATAGTCGAATTCCCTGGAGATTTGCCATGCGCTGGCGCATCAAAACTTACGGTTGTGTATCCTAATTTAATTAATTCATCTGCAATTTTATACAATTGTGTTCCCCTGCCTGACCAGCCATGAACTAAAAGCACTTTTTTGTCTGTACCCCTTTTACCATATTCATAAACATTAACTTTTCTGTCTATTGTCGGAATTGTAATTATTTGCTGCATGCTTTTTTCATCCATTTCAATTTCTCGTTTTGGAATCTTATGTTTTATTGGGGTAATAAACAATTTGGAGGCATAGATAGTAGCCCATTTTGTTGACAGAAACGAAATAACCTTACTGGATAGTATTATAATTTTTGGAATTTTTAAAGGTTTAGTATGTTTTGATGCATTTTTTGTCATATTGATAAAATTTTTAGAAGCCTTTATATATTAATTTTTTTTAACTAAATTTAAAAAACACAAAAGTACTATAAATTTAATGTTAATATAATTTAGTTTTTTACAATAAAATTTACAATTTTTTAAATTTTGTATCTTCATTGAGACATCTGAAAAAAATTAACGCTTTAAGAAAATTTAAATAATTAATGAATGGAAATACTTCACGTGGGTGCAGAATGTTACCCAGTAGCAAAAGTGGGGGGACTGGCAGATGTAATTGGTTCATTGCCAAAATATCAAAATAATACAGAGAATAATGTTAGCGTAACTATTCCATGTTACCAGGCAGCATTTAGATTAGAGAATGATTTTGAATGTATTCATTGGGGAAAATTAAAATTAGGCCATTTCAATTTTCCCTATAGTGTACTCAAAGAAACATCAGATAAACTAGGATTTGAGCTTTATTTAATTGAAATACCAGAGCTTTTTGACAGGCCAAATATTTATAACTATAGAGATGATACTGAACGTTTTTTGTCCTTTCAGATTGCAGTTTTAGACTGGATAGCCGGATTAAGCATAATACCTGATATTATTCATTGTCATGATCATCATACAGGGTTAATTCCGTTTATGAAAAAGTATTGCCCGAAATATGAAAAATTAAAAAATATACCCACAATTATAACCATTCACAATGGCATATATCAAGGGATATTTACATTTAACAAGTTGTATTATTTGCCTGAATTTGATTTAATCAACATAAAAGAATTAGAGTGGAGTAATTGTATTAACTCATTAGCGGCAGCAATAAAATGTTCTGATGAAATCACAACAGTGTCAACAAGTTATCTTAATGAAATTAATTATTCTGATAATGGTCTTGAAACTTTATTTCAGCAGGTGAGGCACAAATCAAGAGGGATTCTTAACGGAATTGATTTAGATGTCTGGGATCCAAATAGCGATCCGATGCTAGAAACGAATTATTCGGTTACTAGCATTAATGAAGGAAAACAAAAAAATAGAGAACAGTTGTGTTCGCTTTTTAATATGAACCCGGCAAAACCGCTTTTTAGTTTTATTGGAAGATTGTATAATGAAAAAGGAGCCGATTTGTTACCCAAGGTTATATCATTGATTATGACAGCATATAAAGACGAGATTAATTTTTTAATTTTAGGATATGGTGACGTCGAAATAGAAAATCAGCTTAAACAATTACTTGAGGTCTACAAAGTAAACTATCATGTTCACATTGGTTATGATGAAAAATTAGCGCATAAAACATATGCTGGTTCTGATTTTATTTTAATCCCGTCCCGCATTGAACCTTGCGGATTAAACCAAATGTATGCAATGCGTTATGGAACAGTTCCAATAGTAAGAAGAACTGGAGGACTGAAAGATACTATTACTGATTTTGAAGATAATGGAAATGGCATTTGCCATGATCAGGCATCTGTAGAAGACATTTGTGATGCTATACATAGAGCTGTCGGTTTATATTCAGATAAAGAAGCCATCGGCCAAATTAGAATTAAAGGAATGAACACAGACCATTCTTGGGAACACGTAAGCCAAGAATATTTAGAATTATATAATCTAATTATTGCAAAAAGACATGAAAATTAAAAAGAAAAATGTTATCGCTATTATTTTAGGAGGAGGTCAGGGTTCAAGATTATTTCCTCTAACTGCCAAAAGATCAAAACCCGCTGTGCCGATAGGCGGAAAATATCGATTAGTAGACATTCCTATTTCGAATTGCATCAATTCAGATATTTATAAGATGTTTGTATTGACACAATTCAATTCCGCTTCTTTAAATGCACATATTAAAAACACGTATAATTTTAGCATTTTCAGTCATTCCTTTGTTGATATTTTGGCCGCTGAACAGACGCCAGATAATCCAACTTGGTTTCAGGGAACTGCAGATGCAGTAAGGCAATGTATGCCACATTTTTTAAATCATGATTTTGATTATGCTCTAATTCTATCTGGAGACCAATTATATCAGATGGATTTTAATGAAATGCTTGAAGCTCATATTGAGACCGAAGCCGATATTTCTATCGCAACATTACCTGTAAATGACAAAGACGCTCCTGAGTTTGGAATATTAAAAACCAATTCTGAAAGCTGTATTGAATCTTTCATCGAAAAACCCGCAAAAGAATTATTGCCTAACTGGAAATCAGAGGTAAGCGATGAGATGAAAAGCCAAGGAAAGCATTATTTGGCTTCGATGGGAATCTATATTTTTAATAGAAAACTATTAATTGAATTGATGTCTGACACAGAAACCAAAGATTTTGGAAAAGAAATCATTCCGCAAGCTGTTGGAAATAAAAAACTGCTAAGTTATCAATATGAAGGTTATTGGACTGATATTGGAAATATCGATTCATTTTTTGAGGCAAACATTGGATTAACAGATGATATTCCTCAATTTAATCTGTTCGATAATGACAATAGAATCTATACTCGACCACGATTGCTGTCACCATCTAAGTTTCATAACACACTAGTTGAAAGATCTTTAATTTCAGAGGGCTGTATTATTCATGCCAAAGAAATCACCAAATCAATTATAGGAAATCGTTCTCGAATAGGAGAGGGGACTGTAATTCAGCACAGCTATGTAATGGGTAATGATTTATATCAAAGCATTGAAAATATCAAGGAAGACATTGAAAACAATATTCCATTAATTGGTATCGGTGAAAGATGCTTTATTCATAATGCAATTGTCGATAAAAACTGCAGAATCGGTAATGACGTATATGTAAAAGGAGGAAAACACTTGAAGGATTCTGTCAATGAATTATATTGCGTAAAAGAAGGCATTGTCGTGATTCGAAAAGGAGCCATAATTCCAAATAACTTTACCGTCAAATAAGTCAACTATTTTAAAATTTTATATCTAAAAAACTAATTACACCAAATAGACAGTTCAATTCATTGCACTTTCAATTTGGTGTAATTAGCAATTAAAGGTTTTTAGCTTTACATAAAACTTCAATTATTTTAAGAATCAATTCAAAATTTTCTAATTAATTTGATTATTTCACTAAAAAAAGGAATAATTGGGTTTTAACGCAAAACGATTACAGTTATTTTAAAAAACCAATTATTTTCTTTCAGTAATAATGCAAAAAAAGTTGCTCAATTCAGTAATTTTATTGGTTATTCATAACAAATAAAGAGGAATGAATCAAATTAATAGATTATTTGCATTTCTTAAAATTAGTTTCTATAAACCCTTAATATTTACTAAATTTCATATTCAATTTAACTAATACTATGCAAAATCAAACCCGAATAATTATAGAAAATGTTTTACCGCAGCTCAATAGCGGGAGCTTCGCAATTAAAAGGATTGTTGGTCAAAAAATTTTTGTAACGGCTGAAGTTTTTTCAGATGGACATGATGTTGTAGAATGCTGTGTAAAATTCAAGCATGAGAATGATAACAATTGGCAGGAAGTTCGAATGACTCCAACCCAAAATGATGAATGGTTTGCAGAATTTCAAGTAGATAAACAAGGAAAGTATGCCTATTTTGTTGAAGGATGGGTGGATTATGCCTTGAACTGGCAACATGGTACTGAAAGGAAGATTAATGACAATCAATATGTAAAATCAGAATTACTGGAAGGTGCAGAATATGTTCGTGCAATTCTCAATTTAGTTGATGCTTCCGATAATGAATATCTCAATCGGCTTGTTTATTATTTCACTACAGAATCCGAATATGATAATGCTGTTAGAGAAGCAAAATCTTCAGCCCTTATCAGGATTTTCAAAAAATATCCAATCCGATTTTTGGAAAACAAATCGATTGATTTAGAAATATATGTAGATCGTAAAAAAGCATTGTTTAGTACTTGGTATGAATTTTTTCCTCGTTCGGCATCATCAGAAGAAGGAAGGCACGGTACTTTTAAAGATTGCGAAAGATTGCTTCCCAGAGTTGCCGAAATGGGATTTGACACGCTTTATTTTCCTCCGATTCATCCCATTGGAGAAATAAACAGAAAAGGGAAAAATAATGCTACAAATGCCGAATATGGAGATGTAGGTTCTCCTTGGGGGATTGGTTCGCATCATGGCGGACACAAATCAACCCATCCTGAATTAGGGACAATTGACGATTTTAAAGAATTAGTAAAGAAAGCGCAGGATTTAGGAATCGAAGTAGCAATGGATTATGCCCTGCAGGCCGCACCGGATCATCCTTACGTTAAAGATTTTCCGCAATGGTTTAAATGGAGACCCGACGGAACTGTTCAATATGCCGAAAATCCCCCAAAAAAATACCAAGACATTCAGCCTATATATTTTGAAAGCTCCGACTGGAAGAATTTATGGAAAGAACTCTTGGATGTAGCTCTATTTTGGATTGAAGAATGCAATATTAGGATTTACCGAGTAGACAATCCGCACACCAAGCCCTTTTATTTTTGGGGCTGGTTGATAGCCGAAATCAAAAAGAAACATCCCGATGTATTGTTTTTGGCTGAAGCATTTACACGACCCAAAATTATGAATGAGTTGGCAAAACAAGGTTTCAGCCAATCTTATTCATATTTTACTTGGAGAAATTCCAAACAAGAATTAACCGAATATGTTGAGGAATTAACGCAAACAGAACAGAAAGAATTTTACAGACCTAATTTTTGGCCAAATACGCCAGATATTAATCCTTTTGCTTTACAGCATGGTAATGAGTCGGTTCATCTGCAGAAATACTTTTTGGCAGCAACCTTAAGTTCTAATGTTGGGATTTATGGCCCCGTTTTTGAATATATGGTGAGTACGCCGATGGCTCCCGGTAAAGAAGAATATTTGCATTCTGAAAAATACCAATGTTACACATGGGACTGGAGTATTCAAAATAAATTAATTACTCTTATTACTCGTATCAATTTCCTTAGAAGAGAACATTTATCTTTACAGCAAACCAACAATATTGTTTTTTGCGATACCAATAATGACCAAGTAATCGCTTATTATAAGTTTGACGATGATAAGCAGGACGAAACTTTGATGATAGTTAGCCTGGATTCACATCATACAGGCAAAGCAATGGTCAGACTGCCTGTAGATAAAATCGGAACGCATAACATTCAGATTACCGATTTGATTACCGGAAATTCCTATTCATGGAATAATGAATGGAATTATGTAGAACTTCCCCCAGAATTGCCATTTCATCTATTTAAAATTCAGAAATAATGGTTGATAAAATTAACGAAGCCGAATATAAAAACCCGCTTGTATTTCATACAGATTGGAACGATGCGCTTGAAGACGAAAATTTTATTAAAATTTTTGCTTCCGATATTTTAGAAAATTACATTATCAATAAAAGATGGTACGGTGGTAAAGCAAGTACCCTGAAATATATTGAAATTGTACATTCCTTTAAAATAAGTTCAAATGACAATACTTATTACGGCGTTTTATTGGAAGTTAATTTTAAAGAAGCTTTTTATCAGCATTATTTCATGCCATTGGCATTTATGTCCGAAAAAGATTTGGACACCAATACAGTTATAGCTCCAGTTATAATGAACGAAAAGGAGGGATATCTTGTGGATGCGTTACACCAAGAAGATTTTAGAAAACTTCTTTTTGAGAAAATCATCCATTCCAAAAAAAATGAGGAATCCAATGTTACCTTTCATAAAGGGAAAAATTTGCATTCCAAAGAGTATATTTCATCGTATTTTATGGGGGTCGAGCAAAGCAACACTTCAATAGTTTACAATGATAATCTGGTTCTGAAAATTTTCAGGAGAATTTATATCAGCATGAATCCTGATTATGAAATTAGCAGATTCCTAACCGAAAGAATGAATTTTAAATATTCCCCGGCCTATACAGGAAGCATTAGCATCGTTTCATCTGACGGAAATATTACGCTTGGCTTAATGCAGGAATTGGTTCCCAATCAGGGAGATGCCTGGAAATATATGCTTGAGGAAGTGGATCGGATTTTTGAAAATTTAAAAGCAAAAAAGATTTCTGTCGGCAAACTCCCGGAAGTAGATTTATTTAAAAGATTAAAAATAAACGATGTCCCTCACGAAATCATTGATTGGGCGGGATTGAGCGTCTTTTTGAAAATTAAAACTTTGGCAACCCGCACAGCCGAAATGCATATTGCTTTGGGCAGTGATATCCATGAAACGGCATTTACACCGCTTACTTATAATGGCGATTATTCGGTTTGGCTTAAAAATAGGTTAACCTATCAGTTTCAAAACCGATTGAATATATTAGAAAATAATCTGCACAAATTGGATGGTTTAGAATTAGAGTTGGCCAATCAGTTTTTGGATCATAAAAAAGAAATCAGAAAAGTTTTTCTTGATTTTGACTGGACGCAAATGAAATCGGAACGCATTCGAATACATGGCGACTATCATTTGGGACAAGTTTTGGTCAATGGCGATGATTTCTTTATTCTTGATTTTGAAGGAGAGCCTGAAAGCACTATTCGTGATCGAAAAGTGAAGCAACCGCCATTGAAAGATGTCGCTGGAATGTTCCGTTCTTTTCATTATGCAATTTATGCCACTATCTTTAACAGCAACGATAAATATCCATACGAGCAGGAGGAACTTTTTCAGGCAGGGGAAATTTTATATAAATATTTTGTTGGAGTTTTTCTGAATACTTACACTGAAGTGGCTCAAGCCGGCAATCTAAATATTGGATACTCGAAAGAAATAGATTTTTTATTGAAATATTGCCTTTTGGAAAAAGCAGTTTATGAATTGGGATATGAATTGAATTCGAGACCGAGATGGTCAGTAATTCCGTTGACAGGAATTGCCAGTATAATGGAGTTTAATAAAATTAGTTGATTACAATCTCACAAGAAAATAAAATACAAAAATGAACAAAGTACAAACCTATTCGCTTTTTACAGATTTTGATATTGATTTATTCAAAGCAGGTAAACATTTTAGACTTTATGAAAAATTAGGAGCACATCTTATTGAAGTAGATGGAGTGAAAGGAGTTTATTTTGCAGTTTGGGCGCCATCTGCAAAAACGGTTTCTGTTATAGGCGATTTTAATTACTGGATTCAAGGCGAACATCCTTTGCAGGTGCGTTGGGATTCATCGGGCATTTGGGAAGGATTTATCCCCAGAATTGAACAAGGAACTACCTATAAATACAAAATACAGTCTAACAACGGTGGCATCATTACCGAAAAAGCCGATCCTTTTGCTTTTTATTGCGAAAAACCACCCCATACCGCTTCCGTTATTTGGGATCTCGACTATAACTGGAAAGACAAAAAATGGATGCAAACCCGCAAAGAACATAACGATTTGGATAAACCATATTCAGTCTATGAAGTACATTTAGGCTCTTGGAAAAGACATGGGAAAGAAAACCGATTTTTGACTTATCTAGAATTTGCCGAAGATCTGGTAAAATATGTAAAAGAAACTGGATTTACCCATGTAGAGTTCATGCCGGTTATGGAATATCCTTATGACCCATCGTGGGGCTATCAATTGGTAGGCTATTTTGCACCAACTTCCCGTTTTGGAAACCCTCAAGATTTTATGGTATTGGTAGATAAATTGCATCAGGCAGGTATTGGAGTTATTCTGGATTGGGTTCCTTCACATTTTCCAGAAGATGCTCATGGATTGGGATTTTTTGACGGTTCCAATTTATTTGAACACCCAGACCGCAGAAAAGGATATCATCCTGACTGGAAGAGCTTAGTTTTTAATTATGGACGAAATGAAGTTCGTTCCTTTTTAATTAGTAATGCTTTGTTTTGGTTACACCATTATCATATTGACGGTCTTAGGGTTGATGCTGTTGCATCAATGCTTTATTTAGATTATTCCAGAAACGAGGGAGAGTGGGAACCTAATATTTATGGAGGAAGGGAAAACCTAGACACAATCAGCTTTTTGAAAGATTTTAATGAAGCTGTRTATGCTAATTATGAGGGGGTACAAACAATCGCTGAAGAAAGCACTTCTTTCCCAATGGTTTCCAGACCAACATTTGCTGGAGGATTAGGTTTTGGAATGAAATGGATGATGGGTTGGATGCACGATACATTAGAATATTTTCAAAAAGAAACGGTCTATCGAAAATACCATCAAAATGATTTAACTTTTTCCATGACCTATACTTATACGGAAAATTTTATGTTACCGCTTTCACATGATGAAGTAGTATATGGAAAAAAGTCAATTGCAGGGAGAATGCCTGGGGATGAGTGGCAAAAATTCGCTAATCTGCGATTGCTTTATGGTTACATGTTTACGCATCCGGGAACCAAATTATTATTTATGGGATCCGAATTTGGCCAAAGCAGCGAATGGAATTTTCAAAACAGCTTGGATTGGCATTTATTGCAGTATCCTTTTCATAACGGTATAAAATTAACTATTACAAAGCTTAATAAATTATATAAAACAGAACCTGCTTTACATGAAAAACAATTCAGTCCAGAAGGTTTTGAATGGATTAATTATTCAGATCATGAAAATGCGGTAATGTCTTTCATTAGAAAAGGAAAGAATCCAAAAGATGATTTAATTGTTGTTCTCAATTTTACTCAGGTAGTACGTGAAAATTATAGAATAGGCATTACTAAACCAGGAAAACTTACAGAAATATTCAATAGTGATGACTCTGATTTTGGCGGAAGCGGAGTGAAAAACAGTAAAAATTTGTTCGTTGAAAACAATCCGTATGACGGAAAAGAATACTCGGCAATTTTAACACTTCCCCCTTTGAGTGCTGTTGTTTTTAAAAAAGATAATACTAAATTATAAATCACAAAAGAGCTGAGTACAAAATAATAATGATTTAGCATTATAAAATTAATGCTGTTTATAGTTCAATTTTTGTTATTCCAATTAAAAAATAAATAAATTCGCAGAATAAAAAAGACAAGTATGGTAGATTTAGCAAAAGGGAGCAAAAAATTATTGAACGCATGGGCATTTTACGATTGGGCAAATTCAGTTTATCCTTTAGTAATTTCATCAGCTATATTTCCAATTTTTTACGAAGCATTATTTTCAGAAAGAAATCATTACATAACCGTATTTGGAATGAGTTTTAAAAATTCCGCTTTAATTAGTTTTGTAACTGCCGGAGCTTTTTTGATGGTCGCTATTTTTTCTCCGCTATTATCAGGAATAGCCGATTATGTTGGAAATAAAAAATCCTTTATGAAATTCTTTTGCTATTTAGGTGCATGTTCCTGTATTGGCTTGAATTGGTTTAGCTTAGAAAATATTTATGTTGGGTTATTTTTTTACTTTTTTGGATTAATTGGTTTTTGGGGGAGTTTGGTGTTTTACAATTCCTATTTGCCCGACATTGCATATCCGGAACAGCAGGATGCGGTAAGCGCCAAAGGCTATTCTCTCGGATATATTGGCAGCGTGATTTTATTAATTCTAAATCTTGGAATGGTAATGTTTCCTGATGCTTTTGGTATTACGGGGGCCAGTAAAGGTGAAGCTGCAATGAAAGCAATGAAATACTCTTTTGTTATGGTTGGAATTTGGTGGATGCTTTTCAGTCAATACACTTATTATTTTTTACCGAAAGGAAACAAAAACGAAGCTAGAAAAGTGTCCAAAACTGTTGTCTTTAATGGCTTCAATGAATTAAAAAAAGTTTGGAAATTATTAGAAGCTAACATTCCCTTAAAAAGATATTTACTAAGTTTTTTTGTTTACAGTATGGCTGTTCAGACGGTGATGCTTATTGCCACTTATTTTGGTTCACAGGAAATCGCATGGGAATCTCCAAGCCAAAGTCAGACGGGGTTAATTATCTGTATTTTATTAATACAAATAATTGCGGTTATTGGTGCGGTTTTAACTTCAAAAGCATCAGCCAAATTTGGGAATATACCAACTCTTATTGCAATCAATTGTTTTTGGGTTGTACTTTGTTCTGCTGCTTATTTCATACGCACTCCTAATGAGTTTTATATCATGGCGGCGCTTGTAGGGCTTGTAATGGGAGGAATTCAAGCATTGTCCCGTTCAACCTATTCTAAACTTTTACCAGAAACAGAAGATACTGCTTCCTTTTTTAGCTTTTATGATGTTACCGAAAAAATTGGAATTGTAATTGGAATGTGTGTTTATGGTATTATTGATCAAATTACCGGAAGTCCAAGACTAGCCATTGTGTTTTTAGCTCTATTCTTTGTAATAGGTGTATTGCTTTTGAACAGAGTACCCAAAAGTGAGGCTGTATCAAAATAAATAGTTGTTTGTATTACGCTATATTTATTTAGTTTTTAAGCGCTATAAAAGTTTAAAACTAGATAAACTTAGATTAAACTGTATTTGCCAAAATACAGTATTACAAAATTGAAATCCAATAAATTCAAGCCTTATCTGTCACGCCTTAATTTAGCTTTTCACAAGTAAAAATTGAATATCATTTGCAAAGTAAATTTGCATATTGCATTTTGTTCCAAAAATTAATTACTCTTTTACTAACAATTGACGATTGATAAGATTCAAAAGTACATTTACAATCATTTTTTGAGTTTAATTAACTTTTAAAAAAATAAAAAAAATAAAAAAAATAAGTAATTGTTAATCAGCGTATTATTGATTAATTTAATAAAAATTGTCTTCGTATCAGTTTTTTTTTACAATAATTAAATATCAGTCAATTATATTTGCACAAAAATAGCTTTATAATATTGGAAATATTACGGGAATTTAGGAAAATAATTACGGTAATTTAGTTTAAATATATTTTTCACTTCTGCTTTTTAAGCAGCGAAAAACAATCAAATTATAATAACTATTTCTTATGATTCAGAAACAAATCTATTTTTTATTTAATATAGACATTTTTTAATTAACCCATCAATTTACTATTTATAAAAATTTAACCAACTATGAAAAAAATCGTTTTTGCATTTCTGCTTATGACTGCTATGGCTCAAGGACAATCATTTAATTACGACAGGTTATTCCTTGAAAGCGGAATTGGAGCAGGATTTCCATTATCTCAATTTTCCCCTGCTGGAAACAGTAACGGAACCATTTCATTAATACATTTTCAAGGAGCTTTGCGCTACATGTTCAACGAAAATGTTGGAGTAATGGGAAGTTTAAATTATGATCTTTTTAAAAATGACTTTAATCAAAAAAGCGAACAAAAATTAGCTGGTTTAGAATTAGTTTATAATGTCGGAAAGACCCTTAATTTATCTGGAAATTCCGATAATTTCACAATGTTACTACATGGTGGTCTAAATGCTGGTGCAATATCAAGCAAATATAAAGATCATGATAACATAGGTGCTGTAGTTTTCGGAATTAAGCCAGTATGGGCATTTAATGATAAAGTTTCTTTCTTTGCTGACGCAACATACAAAAGCATAATTGGACAAGAGGTTTATTATAACGGACAAAATACAACTTTTCCAAATCCAGGCAAATTTTCAAGCAGTCAATTTGCTTTGACTTTTGGAATTATAGCTTCTTTAGGAAATAACCGTACGAATGCTGATTTTTTCCATATCAGATAATATAATCATTAAAGCATAAAAAAAGAGGTCAATGAATTGACCTCTTTTTTTATGCTTTAAATTTATCTGTATGAACAATACAAAAAATAATCTTCAAAAAATTGGTTTAGAAAACCGCTATAAACAATGATTACGGTTATATTTTTGAAATTTCACCAGAACCACTCACTTTAGTATCTTTCGATTGAGGATTGCCTTTATATGCAATATCACCAGAACCTGAAACTCTAGCATATAAGCTGTCACTACAATTTACTTTCATATCGCCCGATCCAGAAACTGTTAAATTTGCTTTCTTCGCAATTAAATTAACCGCATCGACATCACCGGATCCTGAAATTTTAGAAGTAAAATTATCTGCATTTCCATTGATAACAACATCTCCAGAACCACTAAGGTGAGCTTCAAAATCTGTAGCTTTAACATCCAGAGTCAAATCTCCTGAACCAGATAATTTAGCTTTTAAATTTTTGGCAACAATTGTATTTTTAGACTTAAGAACACCTGAACCAGAAAGAGAAACAGCACTAATTTGCTTGAAAGGAACTGTCAGAACAATGTCTTCTTTGGTATTAATATTTATATTTTTCTCAGTATAAATATGCAGAACATTATCTTTTACTTCAACTTTGATGTAAGGCAATAAATTTTCTTCTCCTTTGATAGTTATTTCCCCTTCTTTTCCTGAAACCAAAACTACATCAAAAAAACCGGAAACACTGATTTCGTCATACTCAGCTGTAGTTCTTTTTTCGGTAACTATTTTTCCATTGCCTTTAATTTTGTTCCATTGGGCATGTCCTGTAGCTGTAACTGACAAAGCTCCTAAAATGATTAATTGAAGAGTTTTTTCCATTTTTAATTGATTTAAAATTAATTTTTGATTTTGTGATTGAAACTATTTTTGAACATAATTTTTATACAATTTCACATTCCCATATTCGGAAGTAACCGTGATTTTATTTTCTCCTTTTTTCTTAAAATAACCACTCACTCTTTTGGTATAATTGGTTTCTTCTTTCGAACTAACATTCAATTCATTATCGTATTTAAAATCGGCATATTTTACACTCACGTCAAAATCAAAAACATAATTCGAGTCAAAACCTATGTTAACCCCCGTATATTCAGTCGCGATGGCTATTCTATTTGCTTTCGACTGAATAGCATCAATAGAAAGATTACTGTATTTAGTACATAATTTTAATTGATTAGTAATTGATCCAATATCGATTGATAAATAATTACCGTTTGCATCCAAGGTATTGACTTTGTAAATTTTAATACTGCCATATTTATTATTATACTTTACATCACCACCGTCACCAATTTCTATTTCAGAATAATCTGAAATCAAATCGATTTTGGCAACACGATCTATTCTCAATTCAGAATATTTTGAAGTTACTAAACCATTTTTTAAATAATCGATTGTAGATTTTGAACAATAGTCAATTTGGATTTTATTGAAGCTTCCATTTAGATTCGCCAAATTAATTTTGCCATACTTACAATTAATATCGGTTGCAGAAAATAGATTAGTCGTGCTAATATTACCGTATTTATTATTCAAGGTTACCGATCCATTTTTAGGAATCTTGATGGTGTAATTAATTTCGAAACTATTATTCCTTCCATTATTTTTAGAAACATTATTCTCAAATACTGTCTTAGCTGTGACCATACTTTTTAATGCTATAAAATTTACATCGATGGCATCCAGTTTTTGAGTAACCCATCTTTCACTGTCACCGCTGACTTTGATTAGGACATCGATTTCAATTTTATCTTCATTCCATGTAGTCACAAAAATATTTCCATAAGAGTTGTCAATATTGATACCAGCATCGCTGTTGACTATATAAGCCTTATAAATACTTTTTTGTTTCGTATAGCTAAAATCATCATTAGAAAATCCAAAAAAAGGAATTAAAAAAAGTATCAAGAATATTTTAAATTGTTTTTTCATCGTTTAAATTTTTAAGTTTTTCAGATTCTTCTATATGCTGCAAAACACTTTGCAAAAAAGAAATCCTAGTTTGAAGATTACTTATCATAGCATAAATCAGAGGTTTGCTTTCGCCATTAGTTTCTAATTCATGTATAATTTTTACATAATCGCTATCCAGCGATTTCATTTGTTTCAAGGCATCATTTATGATTTTCTCATTTTCTGGTGACTTTTTTTCTTTTATTTTTTCCATTTCATTTCTGATCAGCACAGTAAAAATGGAATCGGTCTGTTTTGTTTCTTTAGACGCAAATTTCAATTCTTTTGGTTTATCATTATTTGTATAAAGTAATGACACCCCTAGCAAAACAACTACTGAAGCAGCAACAGCATAAATAAAACTGTAATTCCTTTTTTTCTTTTTAAGAGTCAGTTTCTTTGAAAACCTATCTATATGCTGACTGTCTAACTCATGGACATCCCACTGATTTTCTAAATTTTCAAATAACTGATCTAATTTTTCATTTTCATTTTTCATAACTCATTTAATTTTTTTCTTAAGCTTTCTTTAGCTCTGCTCAAAGTTGTTCTACAATTTGCATAACTAATTTTAAGAATTTCGCTTATTTCCTCCTGATCATAACCTTCTATATAAAACAAAGTTAAAACCATGCTGTAATTGTATTTCAAGGACTGAATAGCATCCAGAACCTGCTTGATTTTTAAATCATTAAAATCTAATTTTTCTTCCCGCTCATTATCGTTTTCTTCTAATTTGTAAAGTGTTTTTTCAAAGTCTTCTGTTTTAAATTGATTGTTTTTTTTGTAAAAATCAATACTGTAATTAACTATAATCCGTTTCAACCAAGCACCAAAAGCAACTTCCTGCTTGAAATCATTAATTTTGGTAAATGCCTTCAAAAAGCCTTCCTGCATGACGTCTTCGGCAAAATGCTCATCTTTCACAATTCTATAGGCCACATTATACATCGCCTTGCAATAGCGATTATAAATCTCAAATTGTGCTTTCTGACTATTCTCTTTGCAAAGCGAAATTAATTCCTCGATATTTTGATTCTTCAGATCCAATTAAATAGTAATGATTTGTAGTAAAGACATGGAAGTTTTTGGTTTGTTACAGTTTTTATAAAAATAATTCATTTTGGCGTAATTTCATGAACTCCACAAGTTTAATTCGGGCGTGACCCTCCGTCTCGTCTTTTGGGACGAGACGGAGGGTCGTGCTGTACGTTCCCGCTTTTTTTTGATTCCTAAAAAGAATCAAAAAAAGAGCTCCACTGCCATCACTCACGCAAAATAACTACTGACCAGCAAAATTAATGCAAACCAAAAACTATGAATTTTAAGTCAGCTTCAAAAATCTTTCAAACAAGTAAAATGATTATTTATTAAAAGAAATTTCAAGTCACTTTACTTTTTGGCACAATGATTGCCTTAATTAATGCTCGAATATTTTAATGTATTTATGTATCGATATTAGTTTAAAATATTGTTATGATACCTTATATTTGCGTTCCGATCTAAAAAATTAATGACAAAAAGACTTAAACACTACTATGTCAAATCATAAAATACTTACTATTGACAATCTGTCACTTCAAGAATTTGATTCGGAAGCCGAATTAATTCCATTATTGACTCCAGAGGATGAGGAAGAAATGAATAATGAAGAACTGCCTGATTTTTTACCAATTTTACCTTTGCGCAATACTGTTTTGTTTCCTGGAGTTGTAATTCCAATTTCGGCGGGAAGAGATAAATCAATAAAACTGATTAATGACGCCAATGCCGCTGGAAAAGTAATTGGGGTAGTGGCCCAAATTAACGAGGAAGACGAAGATCCTTCATTTGATGATATTCATAAAATTGGTACAGTAGCTCGTATTCTTCGCGTTTTAAAAATGCCCGATGGTAATGTAACCGTCATCCTTCAGGGAAAAAAGCGTTTTGAAATTAGTGAAGTTGTATCGGAAACGCCTTATTTGAAAGCAAAAATCAAAGAAGTTCCTGAAAAAAGACCAACTAAAAAAGATACCGAGTTCAATGCGATCATTGATTCTGTAAAAGAATTGGCCGTTAAAATTATCAGCGAAAGCCCTAATATTCCTTCAGAAGCAACTTTTGCTATCAAAAATATTGGAAGCCCTTCATTCCTGATCAATTTTGTTTCATCCAACATGAATTTATCTGTCAATGAGAAACAAGAACTGTTATCTGTCAACGGATTAAAGGAACGTGCTCTGGAAACGCTTCGCTACATGAATGTGGAGCTGCAGAAATTAGAACTAAAAAATGACATTCAATCTAAAGTCCGTTTTGATTTAGACCAGCAGCAAAGAGAATATTTCCTGCATCAGCAAATGAAAACCATTCAGGAAGAATTGGGAGGCGTTTCGCAGGAAGAAGAAATGGATGAAATGAGCCTGAAAGCCAAATCCAAAAAATGGGACGATAAAACACAGAAACATTTCGATAAAGAATTGTCCAAAATGCGCAGAATGAATCCCCAAGCTCCTGATTTTGGAATTCAAAGAAATTATTTAGAGCTGTTTTTAGATTTACCTTGGGGTGATTATTCTAAAGATAATTTTGACTTAAAACATGCTCAAAAAATATTAGACAAAGATCATTTTGGTTTAGAGGACGTCAAAAAGAGAATGATTGAACATTTGGCAGTACTTAAATTAAGAAATGACATGAAGTCTCCAATCATCTGTTTGACAGGACCTCCTGGTGTTGGTAAAACATCCATTGGAAGATCTGTAGCAGAAGCATTGGGCAGAGAATATGTGCGTATCTCATTAGGCGGTTTGCGCGATGAAGCCGAAATTCGCGGGCACAGAAAAACCTATATAGGCGCTATGCCAGGACGCATCATTCAGAGTTTAAAGAAAGCCGGGACATCAAATCCTGTATTTGTTTTGGATGAAATTGATAAATTATCTTCCAGTAATAGCGGAGATCCTTCTTCTGCCTTATTGGAAGTTCTGGATCCAGAGCAAAACAGCGCTTTTTATGATAATTTCCTCGAAATGGGCTATGATTTATCCAAAGTGATGTTCATAGCAACTTCTAATAATATGGCGGCTATTCAGCCTGCATTGATTGACCGTATGGAAGTTATAAAAATGTCTGGATACACTATTGAAGAAAAAGTCGAAATTGCCAGAAAACATTTATTCTCTAAACAATTGACTGCCCACGGACTGAAAGCCAAAGACTTGACTATTGGAAAAAAACAATTAGAAAAAATTGTTGAAGGCTACACTCGTGAATCTGGAGTACGCGGATTGGAGAATAAAATTGCCCAAATCGTTCGTAATGCCGCCAAATCGGTAGCTATGGAAGAAGAGTACAACAAAAAAGTAACTGACGAAGATATTATAAAAGTTCTGGGGGTTCCAAGACTAGAAAGAGATAAATACGAAAATAATGAAGTCGCTGGCGTTGTAACCGGCCTTGCTTGGACTAGTGTAGGAGGAGATATTCTTTTTATCGAATCACTGCTTTCTCCCGGTAAAGGTTCCATGACTATTACCGGAAATTTAGGAACGGTAATGAAAGAATCGGCAACTATTGCTTTAGAATACATTAAAGCCAATGCTGAATTATTAGGATTAAACCCTGAAGTATTAACGAAATACAACATTCATTTACACGTTCCAGAAGGAGCAACTCCAAAAGATGGTCCTAGTGCTGGTATTGCTATGCTGACATCGTTAGTTTCTTTGCTTTCTCAAAAAAGAGTAAAGAAAAACTTAGCCATGACAGGAGAAATTACTTTGAGAGGAAAAGTATTGCCTGTTGGCGGTATTAAAGAAAAAATATTGGCAGCCAAAAGAGCGAATATCAAAGAAATCATCTTATGCCATGAAAACAAAAGCGATATTGATGAAATCAAAGCCGAATATTTAGAAGGACTTACGTTTCATTATGTAAAAGAAATGAGTGAAGTTTTAGAATTGGCCATAACAAAAGACAAAGTTAAAAACGCAAAGGATCTGAAATAAATTCCAATATTTTAAATCCAATAACAAAATTCCAAATTCCAAAAATTGAGTTATCTCAAAAGGGATTTGGAATTTTAAATATACAGACAGATGAAAGTAGTTCCTCAACTTTTATATCAGCATAAAAAAGTTCGAAAAATAATGGTCGACGGTCTATCTTGTATTGTACACAAAACAATTGATACCATTGATGTCAATACAGATCATTATGTTTCCTCTCATGTTTTGTCAGTTGTTCTAAAGGGAGAATTAAATATAGAAACATATTATGATGAAGAGCGATTTACTGCTACTCAAAACCAGTTGGTTTTTATACCGAAAGGCAGATATATGATTTCTGACATAATACCTAAAAATGGCGAATTTGAAGCAGTTTTTTACTTTTTTGAAGAAAAGCTGATTAATAGTTTTTTACTTGAAATTAAGCCCGTTAAAACATCTGATTTAAAACCTGTTTTGCTTCTAAATTACGCCGAAAACATAAAAGCTTTTACAGAAGCAATCCTGAAAATTTATCCTGAAAACACAAATAAAGAAGTTACAAAATTAAAGCTTTTAGAATTATTGCATCTAATTTACAACTCGCCTCAACAAGATCATTTAGTACAAATTTTAGCCTCAATAAGCTCAAAGAAAAAAAGAAATCTTGAGGAGTTAATGCTGGATAATTATGATAAGCCATTAAGTATTGAAGATTATGCTTTTTTGGCAGGCAGAAGCATCTCGACTTTTAATAGAGATTTTCAAAGAAAATTTGATATATCGCCAAAAAAATGGATAGTAAATAAAAGGCTTGAAAAAGCTGTAGAATTATTAAGTTCTTCAAATTTAAATATTGAGCAAATTTCAATCGAAGTCGGTTACGAAAATATCTCCTACTTCATTAATTTATTTGGAAAACATTTTGGTATTTCTCCAAAACAGTTTCTTATTCAAAAAAGAGCAGGCAAGGTTTTGAACTAATAGTGATACTTTTGCAAAAAATCAAAATTTATTTATTTTTCACTGTTTTACTTTTGCTTAAAACATAAAACATAGCAATGAGTAAAATAAAAGTTAGCCTAAAATCAACAGGCATAGTTAATTTAGAGAAAAAAATAATTTGGGAAAAATTAGTAAGTTTTGGAGGCACGGAAAAATTTGTGCCTGATCTTATTGAAAAAGTTATTGTACAAGGAAATGGAATTGGTGCCATTCGAAATATTTATCTCAAAGGCGGAGGTGAAATAGTTGAAAAGCTAACTTTAGCGAATGAAAATAAATTGGAACTGAAATTCATTATTCTATCAACTCCAATGCCTGTTTATAATTATGAAGGAATATTTAATATCAGCTCCATAAACGATACTAAAAGTGAAGTAGAATTTGAATCTATTTATGAAGTTTTACCCAATCAGGAAAATGAAATGAATGGTATTATTAAAAATTTTCAAGAAATATTTATATCCAATTTAGACAAATAGAAGTCTTATTAGTAAATAAACAACAAATTCCAATCTTAATATTTTTTAGTTCTGGAATTTGCTGTTTATTTTTTTGTTTGAAATTATATATTAGATTTTGATTTTTTCAAATTTATAATTTTATCTTCGCAGTTGCGGTTTAGTACAGGTAAAAGCTCTTTTCAAGCATGTCAAAACAATCTGTTTTTCTTTTTTTTATATTGATTTGTTCGGCTTCTTACGGACAAATAGGAGGGAAGTACACTTACGAGTTTTTGAACTTGGTTACTTCGCCAAGACAAGCAGCACTAGGCGGAAAAGTAATTACCATTTATGATGAAGACGTCAATCAGGCACTTTTCAATCCTGCATCAATCAATGATGAAATGGATAATCGTTTGTCTTTAAATTACGGAAATTACTACCAAGAAGTAACATACGGAACCGCTTCTTATGCTTATACTTATGACCAGCATCTGCAGACATTTCAAGCAGGCATCAATTATATTAACTACGGAAAATTTGATGGATATGATGAAAATGGAGTACCTACAAGTTCATTTACTGGCAGCGAAATAGCCCTTTCGTTGGGATATGCCTATAATATTCCCTATACCGATATTCACATAGGTACTAATGCTAAACTTATTCAGTCCACATTAGAAAGCTACAGCTCTTTTGGAGGAGCCGTAGATCTTGGAATGGTGTATATTGATAAAAAGAATGATGTCAATTGGGCTTTAACCTTAATGAATATTGGAACTCAATTTACTACATATGACGGCACAAGAGAAAATCTGCCTTTTGAAATTATCGCAGGAGTTTCTCAAGAACTAGAGCATGTACCCTTACGCTGGCACTTAACCATTGAAAATTTACAGCAATGGAATTTGGCATTTTCTAATCCTGTGAATTCTGAAACTTCTATTGATGGCACTGTAACCGAAGAAAAAGCATCCTTTTTTAACAATGTGCTACGGCACATGATTTTTGGTGCGGAACTTTTCCCAAAGAAAGCCTTTAATATTAGATTGGGATATAATTTTAGAAGATCTTCAGAACTGCAGATTCAAGATCAGCGCAATTTCTCTGGACTGTCATTTGGTTTTGGACTAAAGCTAAACAAACTGAAATTTAATTATTCGTACTCCAAATATACTTTAGCAGGAAATACCAGCTTGTTTGGATTGATAATTAATTTTGGGGAATGATTTTCAGAATAAAGAGAAAAGACTTAGAACTTATTTTTAAAATAAAAACATGAAAAAGATCACCATAGCAATAGACGGATTTTCATCCACTGGAAAAAGCACATTAGCCAAACAGCTCGCTAAACATTTAGGATATGTATATGTAGATACTGGTGCTATGTACCGTGCAGTAACCTTATTTGCAATGCAAAACAATTGCATTGGAATCGAATTTTTAGATAAAGACAAATTGGTAAACAGCTTACCTTCTATAAAATTAAGTTTTAAATTCAATCCTGAGTTGGGTTTTGCAGAAATGTACCTGAATGATATCAATGTGGAAACCGAAATTAGGACTTTGGAGGTTTCCAGTTTTGTTAGCGCGGTAGCGGCAATTTCCGAAGTACGTTCCAAATTAGTCGAACAGCAACAGGAAATGGGTGCAGCAAAAGGAATTGTTATGGATGGAAGAGACATAGGAACGGTTGTCTTTCCAAATGCCGAGCTTAAAATATTTATGACGGCAGGAGCCGATACACGTGCGCAAAGACGTTTTGACGAATTGCAGGCAAAAGGAGATTCTGTTTCCTATGAAGAGGTTTTGAAAAATGTAGTGGAACGCGATTATGTTGATACACATAGAGACGACTCTCCTTTGATAATAGCTGAAGATGCTATTGAAGTTGACAATTCATATTTGGACCGCAAGGAGCAGTTTGATATTGTTTTGGATTTGGCAAATGAAGTGATTAATAGCTAGTATTTTTTGGTAATATCAATTTTAATGGTAGATTTACGCGTCTCAAAAATCTACAAATAAAAAATACAAATCATCTTATGGGAGTTAAAAACAGATTGATAATAATGAGTTTTCTTCAATTTTTTGTTTGGGGAGCATGGTTAATTACAATTGCAAATTATTGGTTTGGAACCAAAAACTGGGAAGGTACCCAATTTGGTTTAGTTTTTGGAACTATGGGGATTGCTTCCCTTTTTATGCCTACAATAGCTGGTATTATAGCTGACAGATGGATTAATGCCGAAAAATTATACGGAGGTCTTCATATTTTATATGGCGCTGTTTTATTTTACATCCCTGAAGTTATTACTCCAACTGCTTTTATTTATGTGATGCTATTGGCTATGTGTTTTTATATGCCAACGATTGCTTTGAGCAATTCAATTTCATACAATGCTTTGAAGATTAACAACAAAGATGTTGTTAAGAATTTTCCACCCATTCGTGTTTTTGGAACTATTGGTTTTATAGTAGCGATGTGGATGACCAATTTGACAGGAAACAAAGCGACTGCTTATCAATTTTATATTGCTGGAATTTCGGCTGTTGTACTGGGGATTTATTCTTTTACTTTGCCTAAATGCAAACCACAGCGATTAATCAAAGAAGACGCTTCTTTGATGGAAACTTTGGGATTGGAGTCTTTTAAATTATTTGCTAATTACAAAATGGCTTTGTTCTTTATTTTTTCCATGTTCTTGGGTGGCGCTTTGCAATTAACAAATGCTTATGGAGATGTATTTTTGGATGAGTTTAAACATTTTCCTAAATACGCTGACTCTTTTGTAATAAAATATTCGACCATTATCATGTCTATTTCTCAAATATCGGAGACTTTATTCATACTTGCCATTCCATTTTTCTTAAAACGTTTTGGAATCAAACAGGTTATGCTGATTAGTATGCTGGCTTGGGTATTGCGTTTTGGATTGTTTTCTTTTGGGAATCCTACCGATGGATTATGGATGATTGTATTGTCTTGCATCGTTTACGGAATGGCTTTTGATTTTTTCAACATATCGGGGTCTTTGTTTGTGGAGACACATGCTGATGCCAAAAATCGTTCTTCGGCTCAAGGAATGTTTATGATGATGACTAATGGAGTAGGAGCAATATTAGGAAGTACAACTTCAGGATGGGCGATTGATCGTTTTTTTACAAAATCTTTTAGCTCTAGTACTGAATTGGCTTCATTTTTACAGACTGATGTTACAAACCCAAAAATGTTGGAATTTATAAAAAGCCAAGGAAATTCAATTTCTGTAAATGGTTTGTTTGATAAAGTAATCATGATGAAAGATTGGCATATGATTTGGCTGGCTTTTGCCAGTTATGCTTTGATTGTTGCAATTGCGTTTGCCATTTTATTCAAGCATGAGCACAATCCAAATGAAGATGTTGTTGAGAACTTGAGTCATTAATTGTAATTCAGATTAAAATATATAATCCTAACAGGTTTTAAACTTGTTAGGATTTTTTACATATAAATGCTGCTTATAAATAGGCAACTAATTAAATAACATTTATGATAAAACAAATTTTTGGAGTAATTGCAGGTTACGCCATTTTTGTAATAAATTCAGTGTTTCTTTTTAGGCTTTCAGGTGTTAAGCCACATTCGTATTCCTCCTTCGTCGGAATTGACAAAATTGCGTAAAAACTTATCGGGACTATAATCTCTTATGAAAAACTAAACGTCTAAACTAGCCCCGATAGTAGTGAAAATCCTTGTTTGCTGGAGTTTGGCAAACAAGATTGTAACGGATAGCGGGACTAAACTCTCTGAAAAAGCAAAATTTTCTGCTCCTGAAACAATAGATTGATAATCATATGTGTTTTGTTTTGCTAGTTCAGAAAAAAGAATTAATTTTGCACACCTTTTGGTGAATAGGAGTTTCCTTTAGGTATCAACAATTTAAGTAAAACAACTTCTGTTTTTTCTATCACTTTGAGAAACTCAAGAAAAACAGAATACAAATTTTTTATCAGCATGTCTGAACAATTAAAATCACAAGAAGAGTTTTTAGCAAATTTTAACTGGCATAACTTCGAAGAAGGTATCGATGCAGTAGATGAAAAAAACTTATTGGAATTCGAAGAACTAGTATCAAAAACTTTTATTGCAACTGACCAAGAAGAAGTAGTTGAAGGAGTAGTTGTAAGAATCACAGATAGAGACGTTATCGTTGATATCAACGCAAAATCGGAAGGTGTTATTTCATTGAACGAATTCCGTTACAACCCAGCTTTAAAAGTAGGTGATAAAGTAGAAGTATTAATTGACATCCGTGAGGACAAAACTGGTCAATTGGTATTATCTCACAGAAAAGCACGTACTATCAAATCTTGGGATAGAGTTATTTCTGCTAACGAAACAGGAGAAATCGTTAATGGTTTTGTGAAATGCAGAACTAAAGGCGGTATGATCGTTGACGTTTTCGGAATTGAAGCTTTCTTACCAGGATCTCAAATTGATGTTAAGCCAATTAGAGACTACGATGTATATGTAAACAAAATGATGGAATTCAAAGTGGTAAAAATTAACCACGAATTCAAAAATGTTGTTGTTTCTCATAAAGCGCTTATTGAAGCGGATATTGAAGTACAGAAAAAAGAAATCATCGGTCAATTACAAAAAGGACAAGTATTAGAAGGTGTTGTTAAAAACATTACTTCTTATGGTGTGTTCATTGACTTAGGTGGTGTTGATGGATTAATTCACATTACTGACCTTTCTTGGAGCAGAATCAACCATCCAAGTGAAGTTCTTGAATTAGACCAAAAATTAAACGTTGTAATCCTTGATTTCGATGATGAGAAAACAAGAATTCAATTAGGATTGAAACAATTGAACGCTCACCCATGGGATGCTTTGAACGCTGATTTGAAAATTGGTGACAAAGTAAACGGTAAAGTAGTTGTAATCGCTGATTACGGTGCATTTATCGAAGTTGCTGAAGGTGTTGAAGGTTTAATCCACGTTTCTGAAATGTCATGGTCTACTCATTTACGTTCTGCTCAAGATTTCGTAAAAGTAGGTGATGTTGTTGAAGCTGTTATCTTAACTCTTGACAGAGATGACCGTAAAATGTCATTAGGTATCAAACAATTGACTCAAGATCCTTGGACTGATATCACGGCTAAATACCCTGTAGGTTCTAAACATACAGGTATCGTTAGAAACTTTACAAACTTTGGTATTTTCGTAGAATTAGAAGAAGGAATTGATGGATTAATTTACATCTCTGACTTATCTTGGACTAAGAAAATCAAACACCCATCTGAATTTGTAAATGTTGGTGAAAAACTTGATGTAGTTGTATTAGAATTAGATGTTGAAGGACGTAAATTATCTTTAGGTCACAAACAAACTACTGCTAATCCTTGGGATCAATACGAAGATTCTTTCGCTGTAGGAACTATCCACAATGGTGAGATTTCTGAAATCGTTGACAAAGGAGCTACTGTAGAATTCGGAGATGATATCGTTGCTTTCATTCCTACTCGTCACCTTGAAAAAGAAGACGGTAAGAAATTGAAAAAAGGAGATTCTGCTGATTTCAAAGTAATTGAATTCAACAAAGAATTCAAAAGAGTAGTTGCTTCTCACACTGCTATCTTCCGTGAAGAAGAAGAGAAAAACGTGAAAGCTGCAACCGAAAATACTTCATCTGCATCTACTACAAATGCACCAGCTGCAACTTTGGGAGATAACAATGATGTATTAGCTGCATTGAAAGCTAAAATGGAAAAATCAGAGAAAAAATAATTCTTCGATTTTCTGAATATAAAAAGTCCCGATTAAATCGGGACTTTTTTTGTTAAAATATCATTTTTTCATATCTAACGCATTTTTAATCAATTAAAAAGAATAAAACTGTATTTTCAATTCGAAAAATGTTTATTTTTGATAAAACTAAATACAATTTATGGTTCGAAAATTATCTTTCTCCTCCAAATTTGCATTACCTGCTTGTTTAATTGTTTTGTTTTTTTCTGTATTTTCAACAGACATATATGCTCAATGTGCCGGGAATAACAACAGCCTCACTTTATGCAGCAGTGATATAACTAATATTAGCAGTCAAACAATTGATTTGAATGCACTATTAGGGTCACATACAGCAGGAGGTACTTGGAGTGATGACGATAATTCTGGCGGGCTAAATTTAGCAACAGGTATTTTAAATGCCCAAAAAGTATTTGAAAGTGGAGTCTATCATTATACCTATACAGTAGATGGAGTTGTTGGCTGTATTACTAATACGGCTATGATAGAAGTTACTATTGGTGGATATGCAGGAATTCCGGGACCAAATAATTCTATCTGCAGTTCAGATCATTCGTATAGCTTATTTCAAGTTTTTCAAGGAACACCAGTTTTAGCTCCACAAAGCGGAGGAACTTGGGAAGGGCTTGATTATACAGGAGGGTTAAATACTGTAACTGGTAATTTGAATGCTTCTGTTCCGCCTCCTTACAACACATACTCCTATAAATACACTATAAATGCTATTGGAAGCTGCCCAAAGGTATCGTCTCAAGTCGCAGTATCCATTTATCGTACTCCAGAACCAGGCACACCCACTAATTTAAACCTGTGTTCCAACCAGCTTAGTGCATATACAAATATAAATTTATATAATCAACTGAATGGGGAAGATGCCGGCGGAACTTGGACAGAATCAGGAACATCAGAACTAAGCAATAGCACAGACTCTACAATTGACATTCAAAACATATACAATACAAAAGGCCCTGGTTATTACAGATTTACGTATACCGTAAAACCTCCAAAAGATGATCGGGTTTGTACCGACCAATCAGCTACTGTAATTATTGCAATAGGAGAACAGCTAGATTTTACCACTGCAACACTAAGTGTACATCCTGATCCTGTTTGTGAAAATGATTTAACAACTACAATTTATACCGGAATTTTAACACAAGGAACAAAAGCAATTGCAAATGGGACATATAGAGTTGACTATTCAATATCAGGTGTAGGTTTCTTTACCACCTTTCAAAACTTTTCTAATGGTGTTTTAACATTCCCAATTCCCACGTCTTATTTTTTACAAGTTAGAAATTACACAATCAGCGTAAACAATGTTACTTTGACCTCAAGCCCTGTTTTTTGTTCCAGCATTGTTGGAACAATTGAAGATGTACTGCATATTTATCCAAGCCCTAAGATTAATAGCGCCACTCTTACGATTGCTCCTGTTTGTCAGGGTTCGGATGCTATAATCCAGTTTTCCGGCACTTCAAATCTTTCCGATGGAAGCTATGATATTATTTACAATTTAAGCGGGAGTAACATTCTAAACGGAATACCTGCAACAATGAATGTAACTAGCGGATTGGCTACATTTAATGTTCAATCAGCTTATATCCCAAAGACTGGCACTACAACAATTGCAATTACTAAAATCACCAATTCTCTTACTGGCTGTCATAATACATCAACACTTAGAAAAGATTTTATTGTGAATCCCTCTCTAGATCTAGCTAATTTAGGGATTAATATTAAAGATGCCTGTGTTGCCCAACCAATTGAAGTAACTTTAACTAATTTAGGCGTATTAACTTCCATTGACGTTGCTTATAACCTTACAGGAAACAATAATGCAGGTTCCAAAATTGTTTCCTTGACCGCTGTCTCTGGTCAGGTTAAATTTCTCCTTCCAGCCAGCGATATTCCTAATACAGGATTAACCACTTTGAACATAACAAATGTAACAAACACTATAACAGGCTGTACATTTGCAATAAATAAACCAATTCCTTTTACAGTTAATCCACTTCCAAATACCCCTGTGGCTTCGGGCGGACCTTTCTGCAGCACAGATAATGCAACTGTTGCCAATTTAACCCCACAAGGAAATCAATACCAATGGTTGGATTCTGCAACAAGCACGGTTCCATTGGCCAGTACGACTCTTTTACATACTGGAAATTATTATGTTAAAGAAGTAAATCCGACGACTCATTGTGAATCAGCCTTAAAAATGATTCCCATAACTATTAATACAACTCCTCAAATTGATAGTGCCAGATTATCAATTGCACAAACTTGTCAATCCTATACTGTAACTGTTCTATTAGGAGGAAGTTCAAACCTTGTTAATGGAAGTTACAATGTACTCTATAATTTAAGCGGTGCCAATACTGGCTCAGGTATAACAGCTGTCCTTAGCGTAATTAGCGGAGTTGGCCGATTTGAAATTCTGTCTAATTTTGTTCCAAATGCAGGTTCGACCACAGTTTTAATAACAAATATTACCAATCCTACTACAGGCTGTACAAATACAGCAAATCTAAGCAGATCCTTTACAACAAACCCATTACCCGATATTACTAACATGGTGACAACTATTAAAGATATTTGTCAAGGGCAGGCCACAAACGTAGAGTTATCAGGTTTAGGATCTTTAACTACAATCAATATTAATTATCAATTATTGGGAGCTAATATAGTTAACTTAAAAACCATTCCATTAACTGTAACAAATGGAAAAGTCAGTTTTGTAATTCCAGCAACTGATATACCTAAAGCAGGATTAACCACTTTTAATCTAACAAACATTACCAATACTGCAAATGGCTGTCCTTTATTCGTTGATCAAAAAACTAATTTCACAGTAAATGGACCACCAGATACCTCTAATATGGTTGTAACTGTTAAAGATGGCTGTCCAAATCAGCCTCTAAATGTTACTATTTCAGGATTGGGAACCTTATCCAGTATCACATTAAGCTATGCTGTATCTGGAGCCAATACAATTAATCTACAAACCGATCCTTTAGTTGTAACTGGAGGCAACACTAATTTTACAATACCAGGCTCTAGACTTTCTGTCACAGGAACTAATTCATTAGTTATAAACGGGATAGTCAATTTAGTCACTACTTGTTCTGCTGTAGTAAATCTTATTCCTCAAAACTTTGCTATTTTACCAATTCCAAATATGCCAGTTGCGAATAATCAAGGATTTTGTAAAGAAGATTCAGCAACAGTTGCCAATTTAAAGCCCAGCGGAACACAATATAAATGGTATGATTCTGCTGCAGGCACATCACCATTACTGCCTAACACTCTTTTGGTAACTGGAAATTACTATTTGAAAGAAATAAATCCCGCAACAGGATGTGAATCAAATGCAACTGTTGTAAGTATCACAATAAACAGTGTACCAGCGCCAACACTAAAAACTAATGGAGAAAATTTTTGCGGAGCTGACAAACCAACTATTAAAAATTTATCCAGCAATACTGATTATACTGGAGATTTAACATGGTATAATGCACCTGTCAATGGAACTGCCCTTGCCAATACCGAATTGCTTACCGAGGGAACAACTTACTATGGAATTGATTACAATCCAAATACTAAATGTGTTTCAGAACCATTACAGGCTACTGTAACATTAATTTCCTGTAATGTAACACCAGACGGCTTAACGATTCCTGATGGTTTTTCACCAAATGGAGACGGCATTAACGATACATTCAAAATATTAGATATCGAATATTTGTTTCCAAATTTCAGCATAGAAATATTTAATAGATATGGAAATATCATGTTCAAAGGAAATATCAACAAACCAGATTGGGATGGAAAAAATTCTAATTCAAGTTTTATAAGCGGTGATGCTGGTACTGGGGTGTATTTTTATATTATCAATTATAATAAAGACAACTTCTCCCCAAGACAAGGACAGCTTTATTTGAACCGATAATTCTTTTTTTACTACTAAATTTATTCAAATGAAAAAATTAATACTTTTTGTGTTTTTTTTCCTTTCCATACTAAAGGCGAGCGCTCAGCAAGACCCTCATTTTACACAGTATATGTACAATATGAGTGTAATAAACCCTGCTTATGCAACAGATATACCGGCAATCTTAAATTTAGGAAGCCTGTATCGTTACCAATGGGCAGGAATTAAAGGCGCTCCAAAAACGATGACTTTATTTGCACATACTCCTATTAATGAAAAAATAGAAACAGGATTATCATTAATTTCGGATGATATTGGTGATGGCGCCAAAAAAGAAACTAATGTATTTGCTGATTTTGCTTATATTGTTCATTTAAATGAGATACATAAACTTTCCTTTGGAATAAAAGCCGGGTTCTCTACAATAAGTACAAACTTTAATGGCTTTCAATTAAATAGCGGTGATGTTTCTACTGATTTGGCATTTGCTGAAAACACAAATCAAACTATGCCTAATATTGGGGCAGGAGCATATTACTTCACTGATAATTATTATGTAGGACTGTCTGTTCCAAACATACTTACTGCCGAACATATAGGATCATCTAAAGGCCAAATTAATTCCTTTGGAACTCATAGAGTTCATGGTTACTTAACAGGAGGCTATGTTTTTGATATCAATGAAGAATTCAAATTAAAGCCAGCTGCTATGGCAATATTTGTTGAAGGAGCACCGGTTTCTGTAGATTTAACTGCAAATGTACTATATAATGAAAAGTTTGAACTTGGTGCCGCTTATCGGTTTGGAGATGCTGTAAGCGTTCTTATGAATGTAAATGTAGCTCCTAATTTAAAGATTGGTTATTCATACGATTATACTATTTCTAATCTGAGTCAATTTAATTCGGGTTCACATGAAATAGTATTATTGTATAATTTGGATTTATTGGGTAAAGGATATAATAAATCGCCTAGATTCTTCTAAAAAAATAAAGATGAAAAGAATATATATACTCTTAATTGTTTTTACAATCCAATTTGCACAAGCCCAACAGCAGGATTTGCAAAGAGCAAACCATTTTTTTAACAAAACGTATTATAGCGAAGCCATTCCTTTGTATGAAAAAATTAGACTCAAAGACCAAAGTACTGCAATAATTCAAAATTTGGGAGATTGTTATTACTATACCAATCAATATGATAAAGCTCAAGCACAATATTCTATTTTATTTCGAAGCGAAAGCAAAGAACTTAATGACGACTTTTATTTTAAATACGCACAAACGCTAAAAGCCAGAGGAAAATATACTGAAGCCAATACTGTCCTGAGAAATTACTATGAAGTTTCAAATAATAAAACCGCAATTGAAAAATTAGACAAGGATATCAAAAGCTTAAGCAATGTCACAGCAATTGGAGATAGATTTGAAATCGTAAATTTAGCCTTGAACACACCAAACTCTGAATTTGGAGGAGTGGTTTTCAACGATAATTTAGTATTTGCAGCTGTAAAAAAGAAACCCAATCTATTTGATAAAACCTATAAATGGAATAATGAGGGTTATCTGAATTTAGTAAGCATTCCATTGAAGAATATAAACGCAAAGGATTCCATTGTAACTTATTTTTCTAAAGAATTGAAATCACCAATGCATGAATCGAATGCTATTTTTACAAAAGATGGCAAAACAATGTATTTTACCCGAAACAATTACAATAATGGAAAGAGAGGAAAAGATGCAAACAAAATATCAAACATTCAGATTTTCAGAGCAGAATTAATCAATGGTAAATGGACAAATATCGTGTCATTACCATTCAACAGTCCTGAATATTCAGTAGAACATCCTGCTTTAAGCCCTGATGAGAAAACATTATATTTTGCCTCTGATATGCCAGGAACATTAGGATCTTTTGACATTTTCAGTGTTTCTGTTGACGGCTTAACATATGGAGTTCCAACCAATTTAGGAGAAAATATAAATACATCGAAAAGAGAGCAATTTCCATTTGTTTCTAAAGACCATCAATTGTATTTTTCTTCGAATGGACTGGAAGGATATGGAGCTTTAGATATTTTTGTTTCGGATATTCACAATAATTCATATTCTAAAGCTTTGAATGTTGGGCTTCCTGTAAATTCTGGTTATGATGATTTTGCCTATTATATTGACTCAGATTCCAAAGAAGGTTATTTTTCTTCGGATAGGTCTGAGGGAAAAGGAAAAGATGATATTTATTCATTCAAAGAAACCAAAGAATTGCTTATTGAAGACTGCAAACAATATATCGCAGGAATAATTACCGATACAGATTCCCATCTTGCATTAGAAAATGCAAAAGTCATATTAAGAAACAATGAGAATCAAGAACTTGATAAAACTATAACTGCTGCAGATGGAAAATTTAATTTTTCTATTGTATGTGAGTCTAAGTATTCGTTATTGGTAACAAAAGAAAATTATACTGAAAATTCAAAATCATTAACTGCTTCTAAAGAGAGAAATAAATCCAATGATGGCTCTATGGAAATCAGATCATTGGAAATAATTAAAAAAGAAGAACAATTAGCAGCAGAAAAATTGAAAGCTGCAGAATTAGTGGCACTTGAACAAAAAAGAAAAGATGATGCAATTGCTTTGCAAGAACAAAAAATAGCTGAAGCTAATGCTCTTGAATCCAAAAAACTAGCTGAATTAGCAGCGATTCAGCAATTGAAGAATGACAAACTCGCAGCAGATAAAAAACAAAAAGAATTAGCTGAAGCAAAGAAAAAAGAAAAAACGGCAGCTATAGTTGCAGCCGAAAAAGATGTTGTCAAAGATAAAGACCGATTAATCATAAAAACAGAACCTATTTATTTTGATTACAACATGTGGTACATCCGAAAGGAATCTAAAAAAATTCTAAATCGTGTGGTTGAATTAATGAACAAATATCCAGAAATGGTCGTTGAAATTGGTTCTCATACAGATAATCGCGGTACTGCAAAATTCAACTTGACTCTTTCTCAAAATAGAGCCGATGCAACAAGAAACTATATTTTAGAACAAGGAATTTCTAAAAACAGAATACAAGCTAAAGGATATGGAGAATCTGTTCCAATTGTAAAATGCATTCCTGAAGATTCATGTGATGAAGAACAGCATGAGCTAAACAGAAGAAGTGAGTTTGTGATTAAAAATMTATAAAAATACATTGACTTAAAACAAAAAAAACTAATTCATATGAATTAGTTTTTTTTTATTCAAATTTGAAAAACATTATCTCAAACTTGCTCCAAGTTCGGTTTCAAAATTCTTTTGCAGCTTATTCATGATTTTATCAATCTGAGCATCTTCTAGTGTTTTGGTAGTATCTTGAATGATAAAACTCAATGCATACGATTTTTTTCCTTCTGGTAAATTCTGGCCTTCATACACATCAAATAAATTGACATTTTTCAATAACGCTTTTTCAGTTTGTCTAGCAATCGTATAAATAGTATCATAAGTTATATCTTGATCTACTAATAAAGCTAAATCTCTACGGACTTCAGGATATTTCGGTATATCGGTATATTTAATTTTACTGGACATTAATTTTAAAACTGCCACCCAATTAAAATCAGCATATAAAACTTCTTGTTTTATTCCAAAATGCTTAAGAATTGATTTCTTAACAACGCCAAATTCAACTAAAGTATCATTTCCTAATCCAAATGCAATCCCTTCCGAAAATACATCTGAAGAAACGGCTACACTTTTAGCATTAGAAATTCCTAATCTCGAAAGTATAGCTTCAACATATCCTTTAAACAAAAAGAAATCAGAAGGTTTTTGAGCATTTGTCCAGCTCTCTTGGTTTCTATTTCCTGTCTGGAATAATGTTAAATGCTTAATTTCCTCATATCCAGCAAGAAATTTATGGTATGATTTCCCGAATTCAAATAATTTTAAATCCGCATTCTTGCGGTTAATATTATATGATATTGCTTCCAATCCAGAGAATAGCAATGACTGGCGCATTGTTGCTAAATCACTGCTCAGCGGATTTAACATTGTCACATTATAATCCTCTTTTAAGGTTTCCGAAAGCTGTACATACGAAGCTGTAGTCAATGAATTGGCCATCATTTCATTAAATCCTTGAGAATTCAATTGGCTTGCAATGGTATTTTGTACTTTATAATCTTCATTTCTTGGCGAATTAGACACTGTCGCATTTAACTTCTTGGAGAATACAATATTATTATATCCATATACTCTCAAAATTTCCTCGATAACATCAATTTCTCTTTGTACATCAACGCGATAAGCTGGAATTATTAATCCCAAACCAGCGTCAGAAACACTGTTAATTTTAATTTCTAAAGAAGCTAAAATTTGTTTGATGGTATCTTTTGGCAGTTCTTGACCTATAATTCTGGAAACATTTTTGAAATTCAAGAACACAGTAAAGTCTTCAATTTTCTTTTGATAGATATCTACAATGTCGGATGTTATTTCACCGCCTGCTACTTCTTGGATCAATAAAGCAGCTCTTTTTAAAGCATATTCAGTAATTGTTGGATCAATTCCTCTTTCAAATCTAAAAGAAGCATCGGTATTCAATTGATGTCTTTTGGCAGATTTACGAATACTTACTGGATTAAAATAAGCACTCTCTAAGAAAATAGAAGTCGTTGTCTCTGTCACTCCAGATTTTTTTCCTCCAAAAACTCCCGCAATACATAATGGTCCTTTTTCGTCACAAATCATTAAATCCTCTTCGTGCAAAGTTCTTTCTATGTCATCCAATGTGACAAACTTAGTCCCTGCAGGAAGTGTCTGCACTAAAATTTTTCCATTAATCTTAGTAGCATCAAAGGCATGCAGGGGCTGACCTAAATCATGCAATACGTAATTAGTAACGTCTACAATATTATTTTTTGGGTTTATCCCAATAGCTTTTAATCTGTTTTTTAACCATTCTGGAGATTCTTTTACGGTAAGTCCAGAAATAGTTACGCCACAATATCTTGGAGCAAGCTGAATATCTTTTACATCAACATCTATTTTTAAAGTTCTTTTATCAACTCTAAAATTACTAACTGATGGAGTAATCAATTCAACATTAATTCCTGTTTGAATCAAACCAGCTCTTAAATCACGTGCAGTGCCTAAATGACTCATAGCATCAGCACGATTAGGCGTTAAGCCAATCTCAAAAACTTCGTCATTTTCTATTTTAAAAACAGTAGAACCTAATGTTCCCGCTGGAATTGATTCATCTAAAACCATAATTCCGTCATGACCTTCACCTAAACCTAATTCGTCTTCGGCGCAAATCATTCCGTGGCTTTCCTGTCCGCGAATCTTTCCTTTTTTTATGGTAAATGAATTTCCTTCTTTATCATATAAAACTGTTCCAATGGTTGCTACTGGCACTTTTTGCCCTGCCTCAACATTACTGGCACCGCAAACAATTTGTATTGGAGTACCGTCTCCAAGATCGACAGTAGTAATTTTTAAACGATCGGCATCAGGATGTTGTACACAAGTTAATACATGTCCCACAACAATACCTTCTAATCCTCCTTTTATAGATTGGTATTTCTCAACAATTTCTACTTCAAGTCCTAAATCGGTAAGTAATGCTGATGTTTCCTCGGATTTCCAATCTATTTTAATGAACTGTTTTAGCCAGTTATAAGATATTTTCATTTTACGTTTTTTTCAAGATTACTTCGTCCGTTTGCCCTACGGTCTCGAGCGCAAATATAATCAATGTTTCGTGAGGGTCAAAGTTAGTTTGTGGCAAAATTTAAAACTATGACAACAAATTTTATTTTGAAATCTGAGTTTGATTCTAATGGAAAATGATAGCAAAGTAGTACTATAAATCCCTTTAACCCTGATCGAAATGATATCTTTGCTTTTTTTCTTTAAAAAAGCAAAGATAAAGTGAAGAGCAGGACCCATATAACAAAAAATGCGTAATGTTCCTGTTCCTAAAAATAATTAATAAAACTTATAAAATTTMTTCTATATGTCTTTTTATATTTTGAGTGATTTTTGTTATTGGCAAGTCGTTGTCATCGTAACCAAATGGTTCTTCAATTTCTTCAGAAATTATTTCGATACTTGCCAATGCATAAAAAATAAAAGACACCACAGGAATTACATAATATCCCAAAGTGAAAGAATATGCATACGGTAAGGTCAAGACAAAGATGAAAATGAATTTTTTGATAAAAGTACTGTATGAATAGGGGATTGGGGTATTTTTGATGCGCTCGCAAGCACCGCAAATATCTGTAAACGATTGAATTTCATTATTCAAAATGATTAATTGGTCTCCTGTTATTTTATGAGAAACATACAAATCATTAATTTTTTGGAACAGCATTTTAGCGATTTGATTGGGTCTGTGTTTGTGGTGATCTAAGGCTAAATCGACATCCTCAAACAATTGCATGCTCGTTTCTTCGTCTTTCAAATGCTTGTTCAACATTGAAGCGTAACTAGGAATCAATTTTCGGAAATAGGCTAAATCCTTTTCATCTTTTAATATTACTGAAAGTTTAATGGCTAGATTACGGCTATTATTAACTAAAGCCCCCCATAATTTGCGTCCTTCCCACCAACGATCATAAGCAGAATTGATTCGATATGCCAATAATAAAGAGATTACAAAACCTAATGTTGTATGAATAACAGAAAGGTTTTTAACATGACTGTTTTCGTCTAATTTGAAATATTCCATTTCAAAATAAGCAATGATTCCAGAATAAGCTGCAATTATAAGCAGAATAGGGAATAGTTCTTTAAAAGAATCTGATTTATGAAAACGAAAAATGTACGCGAACCAAATTTTAGGATTATAGGATATCATTCTGACTTTTTATGCCAAAAATAATTAAAAATTAAGATTACCAGCTAACTCTCTCAATGTTATTTCTGATAATTTGGCTTGAAATTGTGCACTGCTCAAACGAATTCTGGAATTGATATAATTTAATTGCGCTGCTCTGAATTCTACAGAAGTAATAGTGCCAATTTTAAATTTTTCGGCAGTTATTTCTAGATTTTGCTTTGAAATAGCTGTATTGTTTACTTCCAGATCAATCAAATCTAAATTAGTCAAATACACCTGATAAGCGACTATCAAATTGCTTCTCAATTGAATTAATTGCTGATCAATTGCCAGTTTTGAGTTGTCAATCTGCATTTTGGCAATTTTTTCATTTCTGTTTTGTGCATCTCCATCAAACAAATTCAAAGAGGCAGAAAAACCATAATTTAAGCCATGTGCAGAGGATTGAGAGGTAAAACCAAGACTTGAGTGTGAATCACTGAAATTGTAACCTGTATTTACCTTAATAGTAGGATAGCGATCTCCTTTTATTTGTTTTAATTCTAATTCGGCTACTTTTTTATTAATTAACTGCATTTCCAATTCAGGATTTTGCTTTTCGGCCAATGCCATTAAAGCGTCCAGCTGCAGTTTTCGATCTACATTAATTTTATTCGAAACTATAAAATCTGTCTTCAGATCCCGAGCCAATATTTGATTCAAAAGTGTTTTTGCATTAGAATAGGCTTGCTTTTCTTTTACCAGATTTCCAAGATCAGTATTTAAATCTACTTGCGCATTTAAAACATCGAGTTTAGAATTTTTTCCAATGATATAGCGATTTTTGGTAAATTCAAGTCTTTTTTTGGAAATAACAATAGTCGAATCCAAATCAGATAATTTTTGCTGTTCTTGTATCAAATCGTAATACACAGAATTTACGCTGCTGACTTTATTAATGATAGTCCATTTTAGCTGCGCATCGCTCATCTTTTGCAATTCTTTTAATTGGTCGTATCTGGCAAACATTCTCATTCCGTCAAAAATCGTCCAGTCCAAAGAAACACCATAATTTAAGCTATTATTTTTAGCATTATCCAACGAGGTTGTAGTGCCGTCTTGGCGGGTTTGAGAAGAATTTTTAATACTGTTATCATCCACAACAGAAGCTGTTGCACTAGGTAACATTCCAGCGTTTCCAATGGCTACGTTGGTTTCATTTATTCTTAAATTGTTTTTGGCAATTTTAATTTCAAAATTGTTTTCTAAAGCTATTTTTATGGCATCCTCAAGAGACAGCACTTCTTGTGCACTCGTTTTTGCGATGCAAAACAAAAATAAAGCTAGACTTTTTAATATGTTTTTAGTTTTCATGTGATAAATTATTAGCTGCGAATTTTTTTTAAAACATTCACGGCTTTAACTATTTGTTTCAAAAATTAGAGTCTAAGATTTACTGTCTTTTTCATATTCTTCGATATGATCAAATTCAGGATAATGTTTTCTAGACTTAGACCACATCAGATAAATAGCAGGAATTACAAAAAGGGTTAATGTCAAAGAGAAAATTGTTCCTCCTACGATTACAACTCCCATTCCAATTCTGCTGGTAGAAGCTGCACCCAAAGACATGGCAATTGGCAGGGCTCCCAATGCAATGGCTAAACTGGTCATTAAAATAGGACGCAGACGCGCTTCAGATGCCTCTAAAATTGCTTCTAATTTTGGTTTTCCCTGTTCCCGCAGCTGATTAGCAAATTCGACTATCAAAATTCCATTTTTGGTTACCAGACCTATAAGCATTACAGTTCCGATTTGACTAAAAATATTCCAAGTCTGATTGAATAGCCAAAGAGAGAATAAAGCTCCAGCAACCGCCATTGGTACTGTCAAAATAATAATAAACGGATCTATAAAACTTTCAAATTGTGCAGCAAGAATCAAAAAAATTAATAATAAAGCAAGTCCAAAAGCAAAAGAAGTATTCGAACTGCTCTCAACAAAATCTCGTGATTCTCCACCTAAATCTGTGGTAAATGAATCATCAAGCACTTTGGCTTTAATTTCGTTCATCACATCAATACCGTCACTAATGCTTTTACCAGGCGCCAAACCTGCTGAAACCGTTGCCGACATGTATCGGTTATTATGAAATAATTGCGGTGGATTACTTTGTTCTTCTACTTTGACAACATTGTCCATTTGAATCAATTCGCCTTTGTTGTTTTTTACAAACATTGAGGTTAAATCCAATGGTTTTGAACGGTCCTTTTGATCAAACTGCCCGATAACCTGATATTGTTTTCCGTTTTTAATAAAATAACCAAAACGCTGACCGCTTAAAGAAAGCTGAAGGGTTTGAGCAATATCCTTAATAGAAATCCCAAGACTTTCGGCTTTTGCACGATCAATGCTTACGTTTATTTCCGGTTTATTAAATTTTAAATTCACATCAGTAATCGAAAATACATCGCTCTTGCCAACTTCATCCATAAATAATGGGATTTTTTCACGAAGCTTTTCAAAATTTGGGGCTTGAATAATATACTGAATCGGTAAACCGCCACGTCTGTTTACTGCAATTGTAGCTTGCTGCAGCACTGATGTTTTTGCATTAGGATATTTTTTTGTCCATTTTGATAGTTCATCAGCAATATCTTTCTGATATTTTTTTCTTTCATCTGGTCCTTTTAATGAAAGTCGGATAAAACCAGTATTGGTCGCCGAAGCACCAAAACCAGGCGCTGTAATAACCAAACTCACTTTTTTCTCCGGAATAGAATCATCAACTAATTTTGAAATTTCCTGCATGAAACGATCCGTATATTCATAGGAAGATCCCTCAGGAGTTGTCATACGCATTGTTACCGAACTGCGGTCGTCATAAGGAGCAGTTTCTTTTGGAAGAATAGTGAAGAATAAATAAATCAATCCGAAACAAACTATAAGAATTGGAAAACTAATCCATTTTTTATCCATGAAACGCTTTAAAGAAGCTGCATAACCGCTATTTAATTTTTCAAAAAATGGCTCGGTCTTAATATAAAAATTTGATTTTTTCTGTTCTCCGCCTTTCATCAGATAGGCATTCAGCATCGGTGTTAAAGTCAAGGACACAAAGGCCGAAATTAATACCGCGGCTCCAATTACCACACCAAACTCTCGGAATAGGCGGCCTACAAACCCTTCTAAAAATATTACTGGCAAAAACACTGCTGCCAGAGTTATCGAAATCGAAATTACGGCATAAAAAATCTCATTTGATCCTTTGATGGCTGCTTCGATTGGCGACATTCCTTCTTCCACTTTTTTAAAGATGTTTTCGGTAACAACGATACCATCATCAACCACCAAACCAGTTGCCAGAACTATAGCCAAAAGTGTTAATACGTTAATCGAAAATCCAAAAAGCCACATAATGAAAAAAGTTGCTATTAAGGAAACTGGAATATCAATTAAAGGCCTGAAAGCAATGGCCCAGTCTCTAAAAAACAAATAAATAATAATGATTACCAAAAGAATAGAAATACCAAGAGTTTCAGCCACTTCAAGTACTGATTTCTTTACGAAAATAGTATTATCCAAAGCAATGTTAAGTTTAATATCCTTCGGCAGATCTTTTTTTAAAGCCTCGTATTTTTTATAGAATTCTTTTGAAATATCCAAATAATTTGCCCCAGGCATTGGAACAATAGCCAAACCAATCAGTGGCAATCCAGATTGTGAAAGTTGAGTTTCTATATTTTCAGGGCCTAAACTTGCATTCCCTACATCGCTAAAACGGACAATTTTATCACCATCCGTACGGATAATGATATTGTTAAATTCTTCGGGTTTTGATAAATTCCCAATAGTTTTTACAGTAAGTTCCGTATTATTACCCGTCAGTTTTCCAGAAGGCAGTTCAACATTTTGAGCATTTAAAGCTGTGCGGACTTCGGCAACTGTACAGCCATAAGCAGCCAGTTTTGAAGGGTCAATCCATAAACGCATCGCGTATCGCTTTTGCCCCCAAATTTGGACGCCGCTCACACCAGGAATGGTTTCCAAACGTTGAGAAATAACATTCTCTGCATAATCGCTTAGTTCTAATGAACTCCTAGTGTCGCTTTGAACTGTCATCGAAATAATAGATTCACTATCGGCATCAGCCTTAGAGACTACTGGCGGTGCATCGATATCTTGAGGCAAGCTCCGGATAGCTTGTGAGACTTTGTCACGAACATCATTTGCTGCGCTTTCAAGATCTTTATCTAAATTAAATTCAATTGTAATATTACTGCTTCCCTGATTACTGGAAGAAGTAATATTTCGAATTCCGTCGATAGCATTTACTGCTTTTTCGAGAGGTTCTGTGATTTGAGATTCTATGATATCAGAATTGGCTCCAGTATAATTCGTTCTAATAGAAACCTGCGCTGGATCAATTGAGGGAAATTCTCTAACACCCAGAAAGCTGTAACCAATAAAACCGAATAATATGATCAGAAGATTAAGTACTATTGTTAAAACAGGTCTTCTTATACTTATAGTTGATAAACTCATTGAGATTTTAGATTTGTAATTTTTTCATAATACTTAATACTTCAATCTTTGTACTTTTAAATCTATTTTACCTTAACTTTTACTGGGGCATCATTTTTTAAAGACATAACTCCGCTTGTTATTAAAGTATCACCAGCCTTCAAACCCGAAAGAATCAAAATAGAAGCATCTGTTCTAGTAGTGGCCTCTACCATTACTTCTTTGGCTTTGCCCATGTTAGAAATAAAAACTTTTTTGCCTTCTTGAACAGGAACAATAGCTTCAGAAGGAACAACAATAGCATCTTTAATAATCGCCAATGGCAATTTTATGTCAGCAAAAGTTCCTGGGAAAAGATTGCCGTCTATATTATCTGCAATGGCGCGAACTTGTAAGGTGCGGGTGGCTACTTCAACTTCTGGTTCAATTGCATATATTTTTGCGGTATAAGTTTTAGCCGATCCCGAAACACTAAAGTCTATAGTAGAGCCTGATCTTATTTGAGAAGCATATTTTTCAGGTATTGAAAATGTGATTTTTAATTTTCCGGTATTTACCAATTTTGCTACTAAAACCGCAGGAGTTATATAAGTTCCTGGAGAAATGGAACGCAATCCAATTTTTCCTGAAAAAGGAGCTTTAACTGCCGTTTTTGAAATTTGAGCTCTTATTAATTGCGTTTGGGCTTGAGCAGATTTATAATCGGCTCTTGAAATATCATATTCTTCTTGGCTGATCGCTTCTTTTTCGAGCAGTAATTTAGCTCTTCTGGCATTCTCCGCTGCCAAACCTTCTTTGGTCACTGCTTGCTGCAATTGCGCTTTTAATTCAATATCATTTACTTTGAATAAAATTTGCCCTTTTTTTACTATTGAGCCCTCATTAAAATGAATACCTTCTACAATTCCTGAAACTTCACTATGAATTTCAATCTGCTCATTGGCTTCAATAGAACCCGATAAAGATAAATTATTATCAAAAGTGGCAGTTTTTACTACTTGTCCAATTACAAATATTGGTGAATCTTTATCACTTTTATTTTTAGATTCTTCATTTTTGCTTCTATTTGAGATAATCCTATAAGCAATAAAACTACCAAATAGGATAATCAGCAAAGCGTAAATAAGGTTTTTTATTTTCATAAAACGGTGAATAAATGGGTGTTCGAAATGTATTTTTTGATGTCTTTTTTAGTTAGAAACAAAATTAAGCTTTTAGTATGAATACGAAAGGCGTTACTTCTTAATTTAACAGTTGTATATACAAGAATTTAAAAATAGTAATGTTTAATAAGCATTGGATGCAATTTTTATAAAAAGGTTTAAAAATGTTTTTTTGTTTTTATTGAAAATAATCCAAACAACTTTAAAAAAAAAAGAAGGGATAATACGATTTTGAAATTAGCTAATGTAATTCCAAATATTTTTCTTTTTGGTCAATTCAATAAAAACAGCTTTCAAAATAGCGTTTTCAGGTTTCTGCATAGGAGCATCGTCTTTAAGGATTTTTATGGCATAGTTTCGAGCCAAAAGCAAAATATCCTTATCACGAACGATATCAGCAATTTGAAGATTTAGTACACCACTTTGCTGGGTTCCCATCAAATCACCCGGACCTCGGAGTTTCAAATCGACTTCGGCAATTTCGAAACCATCATTGGTACTCACCATCGTTTCCATACGTGTTTTGCTATCGCTCGATAATTTGAAAGAAGTCATCAAAATGCAATAACTTTGGTCGGCACCACGTCCTACACGGCCTCGTAATTGATGCAGCTGTGATAATCCAAAACGTTCGGCACTTTCTATAATCATCACACTCGCATTAGGAACGTTTACACCAACTTCGATAACCGTTGTGGCAACCATAATATTGGTTTTGCCTTCGGAAAAACGTTTCATTTCAGAATCTTTTTCGGTGGGTTTCATTTTACCATGAAGAATCGAAACCGAATACTGCGGCAGTGGAAAATCACGTGAAATACTCTCATATCCATCCATTAAATCCTTATAATCCATTTTTTCAGATTCCTGAATCAACGGATAAACAATATATATCTGCCTGCCTAAAGCAATTTCATCCCGAATGAATTTCCAAACTTTCAGACGATTACTATCAAAACGATGAACAGTTTGAATAGGTTTTCGTCCCGGAGGCAATTCATCAATAACCGAAATATCAAGATCTCCATACAAACTCATCGCCAAAGTTCTTGGAATTGGCGTAGCTGTCATTACTAAAATATGAGGCGGAATCGTATTTTTTTTCCACAATTTGGATCGCTGTTCGACCCCAAAACGGTGCTGCTCATCAATAACTGCCAATCCTAAATTTTGGAATTTCACTTTGTCTTCTAATAAGGCGTGAGTGCCAATGAGTATCTGCAAAGTTCCGTTTTCCAGTTCTTCATGTATGATTCTGCGGGCAGCAATTTTAGTAGAACCTGTGAGTATTTTTATATTTATGCTTAAAGATTTTGCCAGTTCCGATAATCCTATAAAATGCTGATTGGCCAAAATCTCTGTTGGCGCCATCAAACAAGCTTGAAAGCCGTTATCCATTGCCAACAGCATACTCATAAAAGCGACTATGGTTTTTCCGGAACCCACATCGCCCTGAAGCAATCGATTCATTTGGGCATTGCTTCCCATGTCGGTTCGAATTTCCTTGATCACTCTTTTTTGAGCATTTGTCAATTCAAAAGGAAGATGATTTTGATAAAATTCATTAAAAAATTCTCCCACTTTGGAAAAAGGATGTCCTTTTATTTTATGTTTCTGAATAAGATTCTTCGTTATCAATTGCAGCTGAATAAAGAACAGCTCTTCAAATTTTAATCGGAATTGGGCTTTCGCCAAAATGTCGGCACTTTTAGGAAAATGAATATTGAATAAAGCCGCATTTTTTGGAATCAGTTTGAGTTCGGTTGTTAAATAAGCTGGTAACGTTTCACTGAATAATGCCTGCGTTTCCAGAAACAGCTGCTGCATCATTTTATTCACCACCCGATTTGTAATTCCGCGGTTAGCCAAGGTTTCCGTCGAAGGATAAACTGGCTGCATTGCCGAACGCAGGCTTTTCTCGTGTTCGCTCAACAACTCGATTTCGGGATGCGCCATACTGTATTGACTCCCATATTGAGCGCATTTCCCAAAAACAACACAGACTTCGTTAAGCTTTAAACTCTCTTTAATCCATTTGTGTCCCTGAAACCAGTTGAGATCCATTTGTCCTGTATCATCAACAAAAGTAGCAACTAACCGTTTTTGATTTCTGCCAAATTCAACTGTTTTTATATTGATGATTTTGCCAATAATCTGCACTTCGGCGATATTATTCTGTAACTCATTAATTTTATAGTACCGAGTTCGGTCGATATACCGATTCGGAAAAAAATTGACTAAATCTCCATATTTAAAAATTCCCAATTCCTTACGCAACAACGCGCCCCGAGTGGGGCCAACGCCTTTAAGGTATTCAATGGGAGTTTCTAGGAGATTATTGGACATTTCGATTTTAGATTGCAGATTTTAGATTTTAGATTGCAGATTTTAGATTTTTAGAGTCTATCCTCTTTATTCTATTTTCTTTTCTCTATTTTTAAGAAAGCGAAGATAGTTTTTTGTTTGGAAATTTGGAAATGGGATTGTTTAGGAAATTCTTATAATTCACTTTACCTTAGCAAAACAAAATTTTAAAAAAATGACAACCCATCTCGCACTTCTTCGTGGCATTAACGTATCTGGTCACAACATGATAAAAATGGATGCCTTAAAAACCGCTTTAGAAAACATTGGTTTTCAAAATGTGGTGACTTATATACAATCCGGAAATGTTTTTGTGGATACCAATGAGGAAAATGCTCCAGCTGTTGGTTTTAAAATTAAACAGGAAATCTTCAAAACTTTTGGACATGAAGTGCCTATTGTTGTCATTGGTAAAACCGATTTAGAAAACTGTTTGAAAAACAATCCTTTTTTGAAAGAGAAGGAATTGGATACTAAAAAATTATATGTAGCTTTTGTTTCTGCAACATTGCGAAGTGACAGCATCAATGATTTAAAAATGAGTCAGGTAAAACCCGATGAAGCACATATTGACGAAAGCAGAATCTATATTAAATATTCCGTTGGGGCAGGTAAAACGCGATTTGACCAGAAATACATCGAGAAAAAACTGAATGTAACGGCAACCATTCGAAATTGGAATACAGTGACACAGCTCTTGAAAATGTATGAAGACAGATAAATTTGTCTTTTAAAAAAATAATTACAATTTGACGCAACCTTCAGCAATTTAAACCATCTTATCTAAGTAACTCTAAAAACTTAAAGATGAAAAATCTTGCTATTATTGTTGTTTTTCTCTCTGTTTTTTCTTCTTGTACTAGGGACAATAAAGAAAATACAACAACAGCCGATTATTATGGAAAATGGACATTAGTTAAAATGTCTGGAAGTATGTTCAACTCAGTAACCACTGGGACTGCAATGGACTGGCAGGAATTCTATGTATTCAGCGATAACGGAACATTTACAAAGTTCAGAACTCGAAATACTATTCAGACAACTGCTTCTGGTACATACATTGCTAAAAAAAATCAAGACGGAACGGTCTTAGAATTAACATATCCTCATAGCAGTGAGATCATTGGAAGCTGTTATGGCAATCAAAAAGAAGAGCTTTATTTTTCTGCTAATAATACTTTGTCCAGTACATGGCAAAACTGTGATGGTCCAGGGTTAGACTATCAAAAAATTATGATATTAGACTAATTCATAATTACTTATCTCATTGTTTTGTTTGTAATTTGAATGTTTGGTTAATTTTCAATTATGAAACAATCCGAAAAGAGAACAATAAAACAATAATGTTCTAGAGTTCTCTTTTCATTTTATATCATCCCATTAATGTTTCGCTATAAGTTGAGATGCATTAAAACGATGTTGAAACTAAATCACAATACCAAAATCCGTAGTCAAAAGCATCCGAAGCGGATGTATCACAAGCGGTATCTGAAGCATCTTGTTCCTTTGGTTTTTCATATTTTCGATAAACAACTTCTCCAACTTCAAATGAAATAGGCTGGCTAAAAATAGGCCCGTCAAAAGTAAAGGTGTGAAATTCACCGTTTTCGCCGCAAACATCTACATTTTCGGGCAAATCATTGATAAAATCCTGATCAATCACACGACCGACAAAACTTTTGTCCAAAAAACGTTCATTAACACAAACTACAATAGTCTTGAATCCTAGTTCAATAAACTCCTGAATCAAATCATGAGTAGGCACTTTCCAAAGCGGGAACACACCTTCAAAACCTATTTCGGCTAATTTATCTTCTCTGTATTTTCGTAAATCTTCCAGAAAAATATCTCCAAAAATAGAGTGTGTAACACCTTGCTCTTTTAATTTAGAAAGTGTTGTCTGCATAACCGCTTCGTACACTTCCATCGTTGGCATTTCGGGAATCTGCATAATTTCGAGAGACAAACCAATGCTTTGGGCTTGCTGTTCCAATAATTCTACTCGGACACCATGCATCGAAATGCGCTGAAACTGCTGATTTACGCTGGTTAACAGACAACAAACTTCAAATTCTTCATTTCGTAACGTTTTATATAATGCTAAAGCAGAATCTTTTCCGCTGCTCCAATTAAATAGGGCTTTCTTTTTCAATGGTTTTACTTTTAATTATTTCAGTTTCCTGTAAGACGCACTGCCGTGAGTCTCTACGGAATGTGTCTCTACTACGCTACACAAATTTAGTACGATTTGTTGGTAAAACCTTTGTAATTTTGGATAACTTAGCGACAAATCCAATTTTAATGAAATACCTTTTCCTGTTTCTATACGCATTTTCATTTGGACAACAAACCAAATCGGTTGATTTCAAAACCGTTAATGGTTACATTGTCATCAATCCAAACACAAAAAGCATTAATGGAGATGTTGCCTATACTTTTGAAGTGTTAACCCCCATAGACACTATTAAAATTGATGCACAAAATATGACTTTTTCGGCAGTGGAACTGAATAATCAAAATATTCCATTTACAACTAACGGAAAAGAATTGCTATTGATTCATCCCTTTCAAAATGGCAAAAATTCCATACAGTTTTCATACGAAGCAAAACCCAAACAAACCATGTATTTTGCAGGCTCTGAAGCCACAGATAATTTACAGATTTGGACACAAGGCCAGGGAAAATATACCAGTCATTGGTTTCCGAGTTTTGACGATGTTAATGAAAAAGTAATTTTCAATATGGAAATTGCTTTTGATTCTAAATATCAAGTGATATCAAATGGTAAATTAAAAACTAAAAAAGTGACTAAGGACAGCACTCATTGGAAATATCAAATGCAAAAGCCGATGAGTTCGTATTTATTAATGATAGCCATTGGTAAATTTGAAAAAAGTATCCTAAAAGCAAAATCAGGAATTCCATTAGAATTGTATTTAGACCCAAAAGATATAAGCAAACAAGAACCGACCTACCGGTATTCCAAAGAAATATTTGATTATCTGGTAAAGGAAATAGGAGTGAAGTATCCTTGGAAAATCTATCGCCAAGTTCCAGTTTCTGAATTTCTGTATGCTGGTATGGAAAATACGAGTTCAACATTATTTGCAACCCGCTATGTAGTGGACAGCATAGGTTTTGAAGACAGGAGTTATGTCAATGTCAATGCACATGAGTTAGCGCATCAATGGTTTGGTGATTTAGTTACTGCTCAAAGCGGTAAAGATCATTGGCTTCAGGAAGGATTTGCGACCTATTATGCTTTGCTGGCCGAAAGATCAATCTATGGTGATGATTATTTTTATTCCAAATTATATGAATCGTCATTACAGCTAAAGCAAGCTTCAAAAACGGATACAATTCCAGTGCTTAATGCTAAAGCAAGTTCCTTATCATTTTACCAAAAAGGAGCTTGGGCATTACACGTTTTGCGAGAAGGAATGGGAGAAGAAACCTTTAAAAAAGCCGTTAAGAATTACCTCTTGAAATATTCTTATCAAAACGTGACTACTCAAAATTTCTTTGATGAAATCAAAAAAATATCCAATTATGATTTGGTAAATTTTAGTAAAGTATGGCTTGAATCACCTGGCTTTAACAGCAACATTGCAAATGAATTACTAGCTAAAAACAGTGCCATGAAAGTGCTGCTAGAAGTAGCCAAACTTAGAAACAAACCGTTATCCGAAAAGTATATTTTCTTCGAAAAAACATTACAGTCCAATGTGTATCACAGCGTGAAAGAAGCTATTGTAGGCCAACTTTTCAAAGATAAATTTGAAGATAAAAAACAATTGCTTCACTTGGCAATGCAAACACAGAACTTGCAGGTACGACAAGCAGTAGCGAGTACACTCCAAAAAATACCCGAAGAATTCAGGAACGAATACGAAACATTGCTCGATGACAAATCCTATCAGACTCAAGAGCTGGCATTGTATAATTTATGGAATAGTTTTCCAAATAAAAGGAATGACTATTTAACAAAAACAAAAGACTGGATAGGATTCAACGATTTCAATTTACGGATTCTGTGGCTGTCATTGGCCGTTTCCACTCCAGAATATGATAGTAATAAAGAAACCTATATTCAGGAATTAGTAAACTATTCTTCTCCCAAATATGAAGCAACAACCAGACAAAATGCTTTAGAATATTTATTAAATTTCAACATTCTTAATGAGGATATTTTAAAAAATTTAGTAAATGCTACCACCCATCATATGTGGCAGTTTTCTAAATTTGGAAGAGAAAATATTCGGGTATTATTAAAAAATCCTGAAATCAGAGCTGCTTTCCAAACCATTTTACCTAGTTTAAATGAAAAAGAGCAATTTCAATTGGATAGATTACTCAAGGAATAAATACTAAAATTCAAAAAAAGCTAAGATTCTAGGGCAAAAAACCTTAGAAACTTAGCCTCTCAGAATCTTAGCAACTCAAAAAATTACCACATCTGGCTCACTTCTTTTTTAATATATCCCAAAGCGGCATTACTAGGGGTCTGTCTATCCAGCAAATCATTTAATAATGCTTCTCTCAATTGATCCGCATTACCAACAGTTTCACTCATAGCTCCTTTGCGAATCATTTGAATGGTGGCGTTTTTGGCAGTTGTAATAATAGTCCAGCATTCATCTGTCATATAAATCTGCTGTGCCAGATTATGTTCAAATTCTTGGTCAATCTGCGCAATAACAAAATTAGCATAATCATTTTTATCAGTCGAGATTGGAGAAATTCTAGTCAGTAAATTTGCAAGGCTGATACGTTCCATAAACAAAGTCATACGCTCGTATGCCTGTAAACGCAAAGGCATGGAATTTTTTTGTCCTTCTTTCATTAATAAATAACGGCGTCTTCCTTCCTCATTTTTAGTATGTAAATTAAAAAAGTGATAAGCAACCATTCCAGTGATAATTGCAGGCAAAGTATAACTCAGTAATTCTAGCATTTTTGAAATATCCATTTTGTTTTCATTTTAAAAAAAGCAAAAATAATCTTTTTGAAATTAAATCTACAGCTAATTTATCGCAATAATTTGAAGCGGAATGGTATTTTTGCCTTTTGAATATTCAGCCTCCAAATTCTATACCTCAATGGAAACCTACATTATCATATTACTTTGTTTAGCCGCTTTTTTCGCAGGATTTATTGATGCCATTGTAGGTGGCGGCGGACTCATACAAACGCCTGTTGGTCTCATTCTCTTGCCCAGTCTTCCCGTATCAACCGTGATAGGGACTTTAAAAGTTCCTGCTTTTAGCGGTACGGCATTTGCGGCGCGTCAATATTTAAAAGAAGTCAATATCAATTGGAGAATCCTAGGATTAATGATGGTATTAGCCATACCTTCAGCTTTTTTGGGTTCAACATTATTGACGTATGTCAGCAATGATTTCATGAAACCCTTGTTACTTGTAATCCTCTCACTTCTGGCTATTTATACCTACGCCAAGAAAAATTTCGGACAGCACCAACTAAGAGACATTTCTGCTAGAACTCAAATTTTGAATGCTGTGGGAATCAGTTTTGTGGTGGGATTTTATGATGGATTCATAGGCCCTGGCACAGGAAGTTTTCTTGTTGTTGCCTTCATCGCAATAATGGGATTTGATTTCCTGCATGCCTCAGCCAATGCCAAGATGGTTAATCTGGCTACCAATTTTGGTTCTATCTGTCTGTTCATGCTCAAAGGCAAAATCATTTGGGCTATTGCCTTGCCTATGGCGGTCAGCAACGCAGCAGGAGGATGGATAGGCGCCAAACTTGCTATCAATCGAGGCAACAAATTCATACGAATCTTCTTTTTAGCAGTCGTGGTTGGCACACTGATTCGTTTTGCTTACGATGTGTTTTTTAAATAATAAGGTGATTATTTACTTCGTAAGTTTAATACATTTCATTTGGGCGTAACCCTGTTGAGAAAAGGGGCTTACCAATAGCGCCGCTCATAAAGCCCCTTTTCTCAACAGGGTCAGGCTATCCGCGCTACTTTGGTAGCTTGCTTCTATCCTTTACGCGGTCATAACAGATTAAAATCATATTTAATACATAAGCATAATTGAGTCATTTCGGGTCACTAAACAATCTAATATTATTAATAATCAATTTGGGTGATTATTAATAATATTAGATTGATTCGTTCCGCAGAGACTTAATTAAAATCTTTATTAATTCAATCATTTATCAACGCAATCCACGGTCGTAAATTTATATTTTACTTTTTCAAAATCTATAGGTACTCCTTTAACAAAGTAAGATCTCCCCAAATAGGTTTCTATTTTTCCGCTTCCTAGAACGAGTTCCTTTCCATGCTTTAGAAATGCCATTGGATTTTTGAATACTCTTTTATCATACGTTCCCTGAATAAAGGTATAATTTGCAAATAATGTATCCCCATGAAATTCACCTTCGATTTTCCCTGTCTTTACAGGCATATCGGCAATTTTCATCACCATATCTCCGGTTGTTTTTCCGCTCTTTAAAATATTGATTTTCAAATCAATTGTATCGCTTTCATATAGTGCTTTATAGCATGCAGTGCTAATCAGTTTTTCAGCTTTGGCATTATCTGCTCCAGCATCATTTGAACTTTGCTCTTTTTTACAGCTTTCTAATCCAATACAAGCCAACAGCAAACAAAACAGACCAAGATTTTTCATAGTAATACATATTTTTAGTTAATATTTATGGTAATAGCCATTGCTAATATACAAATAAATAGCCTGATCAATACCAATTAATTTCTTATATTTAACAGTCAATTGTCCTAATAAAATACAGCAATTAGTACTTTAAAAAAACGATATGGCAAAAAATAAAACTAGGGAAACTGATAATAGTGTTGCAGATTTTTTGTCTGCCATAGAAGATTCAAAAAGACGCGAAGACTGCGCGTCGATAATCGATTTATTGAATGAACTGTCTGGATTTGAACCCAAAATATGGGGAACTGGGATTGTTGGTTTTGGCATTTATAATTACAAATACGAGAGCGGACACGAAGGAAATGCTCCGCTCGTTGGGATTGCTTCACGAAAAAATGCCATTACAATTTATCTCGCATCAGCTTTTGAAGGGAAAGAAACTTTACTTTCACAATTAGGGAAGCATAAAACCAGCAAAGCATGTTTGTACATTCAAAAATTAGACGATATCGATATTACTATATTGGGGCAATTAGTAAAAAAATCAATTGCCTATATTAAAAACTTATATCCGAGCTGATTTTTTTGTATTCCATTAAAACCAAATATCTCGATTTACCGGATGCCGCGTGAGGGGTAGAAGTAAGCTATCAAGGTAGCACGGATGACCCGACCGCAATAGGGAAAGGGGCGAATAGAGACAATCTATGATTAGCCCCTTTTGCTATTGCGGTCACGCCCAAATCATTTTAAACTGCAGATTGCTGATTTTAGTTAGCAGAATTCCGTTAAGACTCGTTTATTCATTCTTAAATTCTTAATTTTGCAACAAACAGTACATTTTTCTATGCAAAAATATATCGAACAGCTTAACGAGGCACAACGCGAACCTGTATTACAAAAGGATGGCCCCATGATTATCATTGCAGGTGCAGGCTCAGGGAAAACTCGTGTGCTTACTATCAGGATTGCTTATTTAATGCACCAAGGTGTTGATCCATTTAATATTTTGTCGCTTACTTTTACCAATAAGGCGGCACGTGAGATGAAGAAACGTATCTCTGATATTGTTGGTGCCAGTGAAGCCAAGAATTTGTGGATGGGGACTTTTCACTCGGTATTTGCTCGAATTTTGCGTTCGGAAGCTGAACATTTGGGTTATCCTTCAAACTTTACAATTTATGATTCTCAGGATTCTTTGCGGGCCATTTCGGGAATTATTAAGGAATTACAATTGGATCGTGATATATACAAACCAAAACAGGTTTTGAGCAGGATTTCGAATTTTAAAAACAGTCTGATTACTGTAAAAGCCTATTTTAATGACCCGGATCTGCAGGAAGCCGATGCGATGAGTAAAAAACCAAGAATGGGTGAAATTTACCAGCATTATGTAGACCGCTGCTTTAAGTCGGGAGCGATGGATTTTGATGATTTATTATTAAAAACCAATGAATTACTAACTCGCTTTCCAGAGGTTCTTTCAAAATATCAAAACCGTTTTCGATACCTGTTGGTAGATGAGTACCAAGATACTAACCATTCACAATATCTGATTGTACGCGCTTTGTCGGATAAATTTCAGAATATTTGCGTGGTAGGGGATGATGCGCAAAGTATTTATGCTTTCCGTGGCGCGAATATTAATAACATCCTGAATTTTCAAAAAGATTATGAAGGTGTAAAAACCTTTAGGCTAGAGCAAAATTACCGCTCAACCAAAAATATTGTGGAAGCCGCCAATACAATCATTGACAAAAACAAAGTAAAACTGGACAAAGTGGTTTGGACAGCCAATGAATTTGGCCCAAAAATTAAAGTGCACCGCAGTATTACTGATAATGAAGAAGGTCGTTTTGTCGCCAGTACGATTTGGGAACAAAAAATGAACCATCAGTTGGACAATGGGGCTTTTGCCGTTTTGTACCGTACCAATGCACAATCCCGAGCCATTGAAGATGCCTTACGGAAAAGAGATATACCATACCGAATTTATGGAGGTTTGTCATTTTACCAAAGAAAAGAGGTTAAAGATGTGTTGTGCTACCTTCGATTGGTGATTAATCCAAAAGATGAAGAAGCTTTGGTGCGTGTAATCAATTATCCTGCGCGGGGAATTGGAAATACAACTATTGAAAAACTAACAATTGCGGCCAATCACTACAAGCGTTCGATTTTTGAAGTAATGCAAAACATTGAGCGGATTGACCTGAAACTGAATTCGGGAACTAAACAAAAACTGTTGGATTTTGTTACGATGATTCAGAGTTTTCAAGTTATTAATGAGAACCAGGATGCTTTTTATCTTACGGATCATGTTGCCAAAAAAACTGGTTTGATTCAAGAATTAAAGAAAGATGCTACTCCTGAAGGAATGGCTCGAATTCAGAATATAGAAGAGTTATTGAACGGGGTAAAGGATTTTACCGAAGGCCAAAAAGAAGTTGATGGTGCTCGTGGCGCATTATCTGAGTTTATGGAAGATGTGGCTCTCGCAACCGACTTAGACAAGGATACCAGCGATGAGGACAGAGTGGCCTTAATGACGATTCACTTGGCCAAAGGACTTGAATTCCCTCATGTATTTGTGGTTGGAATGGAAGAAGATTTGTTTCCTAGCGCTATGAGTATGAGTACCCGAAGCGAGCTGGAAGAGGAACGCCGATTATTTTACGTAGCTTTAACCCGTGCGGAACATCAGGCATATTTGACCTACGCCCAATCGCGTTACCGCTGGGGAAAATTGACTGATAGCGAACCTTCCCGTTTTATTGAAGAAATAGATGGACAATATTTGGAATACCTTACGCCTGCTGAAAGCAATTACCGTTTCAAACCAATGATTGATGGCGATATTTTTGGTGATGTTGATAAATCCAAATTGCGGCTAGCAAAACCTATAGGAAGTACGCCGCCAAAACACGTTACAGATAACCAACCGAAATCCGATGTCAATGTGAGGAAACTGAAACCAGTCTCAGGAAGTAATCCTTCGGCTGGAAATACTAATTTATTTGATAATACGCTCGTTGCTGGAAATGTAGTAATGCATGAACGCTTTGGAAAAGGACAAGTCATTAACTTAGAAGGAGTAGGTGCCGATAAAAAAGCAGAAATTAAGTTTGAAGTGGGCGGTTTAAAAAAATTATTACTGCGTTTTGCAAAATTAGATATTATAGGGTAAGAAATGTTTCAAGTTTCGCATAGCACAGCTTTAAACTATTAAACTTTAAACAAAAAAAATGGCACAATTCATAAAAATATACGAAGACAAACCCAACGAAGCAGCAATTGCCAAAGTCGTCAAAGTTTTAAAAGACGGAGGTTTGGTAATTTATCCAACTGATACCGTTTACGGATTAGGCTGTGATATCACTAATTCCCGTGCTCTTGAAAAAATTGCAAAAATAAAAGGAGTAAAGCTGGAAAAAGCCAATTTTTCTTTTATTTGCCACGATTTAAGCAATTTATCCGATTATGTAAAGCAAATTGATACTTCGACCTTCAAAATACTTAAAAGAGCCTTACCTGGACCTTATACCTTTATTCTTCCGGGAAATAACAATCTCCCAAAAGAATTTAAAAAGAAAACTACAGTTGGTATTCGTATTCCGGATAATTCAATTGCCTTAGAGATAGTGCGCCAATTAGGAAATCCTATTGTTTCAACTTCTATTCGTGATGAAGACGAAGTTATAGAATACACAACCGATCCTGAACTTATTTTCGAAAAATGGCAAAATTTGGTTGATATGGTTATTGACGGAGGCTATGGAGACAATATTGGGTCAACTATTATCGATTTATCGGGAGATGAACCAATAGTAGTGAGAGAAGGAAAAGGGGATATTGATATTTTATAACTTTGCTTTAAAAGCATAAAAAAAACGCTTCGAAATCTCGAAGCATTTTTTATGAATTATAATTATGCCTTATTTTTGAACTGGTGCAGTTGTTGCTGCTGCTCCTGGTTGTTTTTTCATTTCTTTTTCAACCATATCATAGAACTGATCAATTTTTGGCATTACATAGATACGAGTTCTTCTGTTTTTAGATTTGTTCTCTGCAGAATCATTAGGAACCAAAGGAACGTAAGAACTTCTTCCTGCCGCAATTAATTGTGCCGGATTTACTCCTAAATCATTAGATAAAATACGAATAATAGCTGTAGAACGTTTTACACTTAAATCCCAGTTATCAATTAAACAAGCATTTCCTTTTAAAACATCAGTATCTGTGTGGCCTTCAACCATACATTCAAAATCAGGTTTATCATTTACTACTTTAGCAACTTTAGACAAAACTCCTTTTGCCTTGTCGCTAACTTCATAACTGCCGCTTTTGAATAACATTTTATCAGAAATAGAGATAAACACTACCCCTTTATCAACATTAATTTCGATATCCTTATCATCCAATCCTACTACAGATTTCAAACTGGTAACAACCGCAAGAGTAACGCTGTCTTTTTTAGTCAATGCATCTTGCATTCGGCTAATTTTCAAATCTTTCTCTTTGATAGACTCTAAAGCTTTTTCAATATTTTCTGCACCTTTAGTTGACAAAATCGTCATGTCTTTTGAGGTAGAAATCAAATGCTGATTTGTTTCTTTTAAACCATCCACTGTTGCTTTAAGCCCTGCTTTTTCTTCTAGGCAAGAATTTAATTTTACAGTACAGGTATTTAACAAATCTTGTGTTTCCTTGTTTTTAGCTTCCAAAGCTGCATATTCTTTTTTAGACACACAAGAAGTAAGGAGTGCTAAAGCAGATAGTGTAATCATTATTTTTTTCATAGATATCAAGTTTAATTAAACGTGTTTTACAAAGTTAGTTTTTAAATGTTAATTTTAAATGTAAATTATTGTTAAATTAGGTCAGCAAAAACTGTGCCACCTTTAACATAATAAGCATAAACGATGCTTTTCGTTTTAAAGTATATTCTGGTTTGTTTTTTTTCTCTTTTCTTATAATTTTTAAAAAAGAGCCTGTAAAAAGAAAAATGTGCGCGTATAATTGCCAGACAATGAACAAATTGACCTGAAAACACAAATTTAACTCCGGCAACGCCATCCAAAATCAGTCTGATGAAAAGCACTTGAAAAAGAGTGTTTTGTGGTAAATTTTTTGTTAACATTAATAACGAATTTCTAAAGTTGAGATACGTTTTTTTTGAATTAGCCTTTTGCAAAGTTGCACCTCCAACATGATAAACAACTGATTGTGAAGTATATCGAACACCATATCCTTTATTAAGTGCGCGCCAGCACAAATCAATTTCTTCCTGATGGGCAAAAAAATCTTCATCAAAACCTTTCAGTTCTTTATAAACAGAGCTTCGGATAAAAAAACAAGCACCCGAAGCCCAGAAAATTTCTGCAGAATCATTATACTGGCCATTGTCTTTTTCTAAAGTTTCAAAAATACGCCCGCGGCAAAAAGGATAACCAAACTTATCAATAAATCCCCCACCAGCACCCGCATATTCAAAATAGTCTTTCTTTTTAAAATCCAATATTTTGGGCTGAATTATTGCTGTTTCGGGTTCAGTTTCAAAAGTTTCCAGAATGGGTTTCAGCCAATTTTCGGTTACTTCAATATCTGAATTTACCAAAGCATAAATTTCGGCATCTATATGTTGCAAGGCATCATTATATCCGCCTGCAAAACCTAGATTCGTTTTATTTTGCACAATTTTAATCGTCGGGAAATTATTTTTTACAAATGCTATTGATTCGTCTGTAGAGGCATTATCGGCAACATATACAGTTGCCTCGGGAGAAAATTGAATTACGGAAGGCAAAAACTGTTCTAATAGTTTCACTCCATTCCAATTCAGTATAACGACGGCTATTTTTTCCAAGGAATTTTATTATTTTACCGCAAAGTCCGCAATGTTTTAAATTGCAAAATCTACTAGATTTATATTTTAAGTTCGCAAAACAAGAATTTAAAAAGGTATTGCATCAAATCTGATGCTCAAAGCTCTTTTTCTATATTCTATTCTCTATGTTCTCATAATCGGGCAGTTCTCTCAAAAACTCATATTTTTCATTTTCAAAATCCATGATGCAAAAATAATGATTTAGCCCATTGGTAACCATCAAAAATTCGGCTTCCATAGTCATATTATATCTGGCAATTTGATCAAAAACGGCTTGGCTAATTTTAACTTCTGGAGCTTTGCATTCGATTAATATAAAAATAGTGCCGTTGGGATTGAAAACCACAACATCATAGCGTTTACGCAACCCGTTGACCATTAGAACTTTCTCGACATTGATTAATGATTTTGGATATTTTTTTTCTTCCAATAAAAACCGGACTACATGCTGGCGAACCCACTCTTCGGGCGTGAGAATGATGAATTTTTTCCTAATTTCGTCGAAAATAGACACTTTATTTTCGCTATTTTTGAAACGAAAAGCATAGGAATGAAAATTGAGTTTTTGCATGAGGCAAAAATATAAAATAGTTTTAGGTTTCAAGTTTAAAATTTCAGGTTATTGAAATAAGAACTTGAAACCTGAAACCTGAAATTTTAAATAAAAAATGGACGAAGTTATAAAGATTGTTAATGATATAAAGGCCGGAAACATCAAACCCATTTATTTTTTGATGGGGGAAGAACCATATTATATTGACAAATTATCCGAATATATAGAAACAAATGTTTTATCCGAAGAGGAGAAAGGTTTTAATCAGACTGTTTTATACGGCAGAGATATCAGCATAGAGGATGTAGTTTCGACAGCAAAACGCTATCCAATGATGGCCGACCGTCAAGTGGTTATTATCAAAGAAGCTCAGGAATTATCCAGAACAATCGACAAAATTGAAAGTTATGTAGAGAACCCAATGCCTTCAACCGTTTTGGTTTTTTGTTATAAATACAAAACTCTGGATAAAAGAAAGAAAGTCACCAAACTCCTTGCCAAAAACGGTATCGTTTATGAAAGCAAAAAACTCTATGAAAATCAGGTAGGCGATTGGATTAAACGTGTGTTAGCCGGGAAAAAATACACCATCGAACCCAAAGCATCTGCCATGTTGGTCGAGTTTTTAGGAACAGACTTGAGTAAGATTAATAATGAACTCGAAAAACTGCAAATTATACTGCCTGCCGGAAGCACAATTTCTGCCAAAGATATCGAAGAAAACATCGGATTTAGTAAAGATTATAATGTATTCGAGCTGCGAAAGGCTATTGGCGAACGCAACCAACTCAAAGCCTATAAAATTGCCGAAAATTTTGCCCAAAACCCCAAAGACAATCCAATAGTAATGACAACTGGTTTGGTTTTTGGATTTTTTGTCCAATTGTTGAAATACCACGGGTTGAAGGATAAAAATCCTAAAAATGTAGCTTCGGCACTGGGAGTTAATCCTTTTTTTCTAAAAGATTATGATGTGGCAATCAAAAATTATCCAATGAAAAAAGTCAGCCAGATTGTTGCTTCATTGCGAGATACTGACGTAAAAAGTAAAGGCGTGGGAGCAAATAGTTTATCACAAGCCGATTTATTACGTGAGATGCTTTATAAAATATTTAATTAAACAATCAAAAAATGTTTGGTTCCCCTAAAAAAATCCATTTTATAATTGGCTTACTTCTCACAGCAAATTTTGCCATGGCTCAAAATCCAAAAATAAACACTATCCAATATGCTTCTTTTGATGCTTATCCCGTTTATTTGAAAGATGATTTAGGCATGACATATTCAGCCTGTAAAACTACAATTAAATTATGGAGTCCCAATGTTGAAGAGGTCAAAATCTATCTTTACAAGCAAGGTAACGGAGGAGAAGCATTTACTGTTAAAAACTTAGATTACGATTCAAAAACCGGAGTTTGGCAAATTGTTTTAAATGGCAATTACCACAATACTTATTATACTTTACAAGTAAAAAATAAAGGAAATTGGTCGAACGAAATGCCCGATCCTTACGCAAAAGGAGTTGGCGTAAACGGAAACCGCGGCTTAATTTTCGATCCAAAACAAACCAATCCAACAAATTGGAAAACCGACAAACAGCCTCCTTTAAAATCCGCTTCAGACATTATACTGTATGAAGCTCATGTTCGTGATTTTTCAATTGATTCTTCATCTGGCATAAAAAACAAAGGGAAATTTCTTGGAATCACTGAGAAAAATACCCAGAATAGTTTTGGAGAAGCAACAGGATTAGACCATTTAAAAGAATTAGGAATTACCCATTTGCATTTGCTTCCTGTATTTGACTACAAATCGATTGATGAAACTTCATTAGATAAAAACGATTATAATTGGGGTTATGATCCTCAGAATTACAACTCTTTAGAAGGGTCATATTCAACCAATCCTAATGATGGATTAATCCGCATGAAGGAATACAAACAAATGGTTCTGGCTTTGCATGAAGCTAAAATTCGTCTGGTAATGGATGTGGTTTACAATCACACCAGTTCTACTGATATTTTTGACCAATTGGTTCCGGGCTATTATTACAGAAGCTGGCCAGATGGAAAACGTTCGGATGCAACTGCCTGCGGAAATGAATTTGCTTCTGACCGAATAATGGCACGCCAATTCATGCTCGAATCACTTAAATATTGGGTAAAAGAGTATCATATTGATGGATTTAGGTTTGACCTTATGGCCGTACATGATATTGAAACGATGAATGCTATTTCGGCAGCGTTAAAGAAAATTGACCCAACCATCTTTCTATACGGAGAAGGATGGACAGCAGGAAATTCTCCCTTGCCGATTGAAAAAAGAGCTCTAAAAAACAATGTGAAAAAGTTAAATGACATTGCTGTTTTCTCTGATGACATTAGGGACGGTGTAAAAGGCCACTGGTCCAATGTTTCTGAAAAAGGTTTTGTTAGCGGAAATCCAAATTATAAAGAAGTGATTCAATTTGGAATTATCGCTTCAACTAACCATCCGCAAATTAAGTACGATTCCAAAAGGAGTTATGCACAATTTCCTTATGCCGAGAGCCCAACAAAAGTTATTGGCTATGTTTCCTGTCACGACAACAACACATTGTACGACAAACTAAAAATAGCTAACCCTACAGCAACCGAAGACGAGTTGGTACAAATGGACAAATTGGCTAACACAATAATTTTGACCTCACAAAGCATTCCTTTTTTACACATGGGCGTAGAAATGAAGCGTACCAAAATGGGAGTTGAGAACTCCTATAAATCACCGGACAGCATAAACAAAATAGATTGGAACTGGAAACATGAAAATGCAGCATTGGTAGAATATTACAAAAACCTTATTGAATTAAGAAGCAGCCATCCAGCCTTTAAAATGACCTCCGAAAAGATGATTCAGCAGCATTTGGAATTTTTGACGATTAATTCTCCCTTATTGGTTGGATATACCTTAAAAAACAATGCTAATGGCGACCTATGGAAAAATATAAGAGTCTATTTTAACGGAGATAAAAAAGAAATAAAGCAAGCCCTTGACGGAACATGGAAAATGGTCTGCAATGGAGAAATTATTAACCAAAACGCAATTGAAACCATTAAAAATCAATTCATAACAATTCCTGCCAGCAGTGCAGTTATTTTGTACCAGGAATAACTATTTTAATTAAAAAGTATCCTAAAAAATACCGATATTTGCACCTCTCAAAAACAAATACTGCAATTATGGGAATGAATAAAAATACTATTTTAGGGTGGGCAACTTTAATAATGGTCCTAATGGGATTATTATTGATCGGATTAGGCGCTTTTCGATATGATGATGTAGCGGGCTGGGGATTTGCGGCTGTTGGAATTGGATTTTTTGCCATCGCTTGGGTATTTAGTTCTCTAAAAGGCAGATTGTAATTTGCATTCAAAACCAATAATTAATTACATATAAATTAAAACATTTAAACATGTCAGACGATAAGAAAGTAATTTTCTCAATGCAAAAATTGAGTAAAACCTATCAAGGAGCAGATAAACCAGTGCTTAAAAACATCTATTTGAGTTTCTTTTACGGAGCTAAAATTGGTATTTTGGGTCTAAACGGTTCTGGGAAATCATCACTTTTGAAGATTATTGCCGGAGTTGACAAAAACTATCAAGGTGATGTTGTTTTTCAGCCGGGCTACACTGTGGGGTATTTAGAACAAGAACCTATCCTTGATGATTCCAAAACCGTTATCGAAATTGTTCGTGAAGGTGCTGCCGAAACAATGGCAGTTCTTGAAGAATATAATCAAATCAACGATTTGTTTGGTCTTCCGGAAAACTATGAAGACCAAGACAAAATGGACAAGCTAATGGATCGTCAAGCAGCTTTGCAGGACAAAATTGATGCTCTTGGCGCTTGGGAAATCGATACCAAACTAGAAATCGCAATGGACGCTTTACGTACGCCAGATGGTGATACACCTATCAAAAATCTTTCAGGAGGAGAGCGCCGTCGTGTAGCTTTATGCCGTTTGCTGTTGCAGCAACCAGATGTTTTGCTTTTGGATGAGCCTACCAACCACTTGGATGCTGAATCTGTACTTTGGTTAGAACAGCACTTGGCGCAATATGCCGGAACTGTAATTGCAGTAACGCACGACAGGTATTTCTTGGATAATGTTGCAGGCTGGATTTTAGAATTGGATAGAGGTGAGGGTATTCCTTGGAAAGGAAATTACTCTTCATGGCTAGACCAAAAATCAACCCGTCTGGCACAAGAAGAAAAAGTAGCTTCTAAGAGAAGAAAAACTCTGGAGCGTGAGTTGGACTGGGTTCGTCAAGGCGCAAAAGGCCGTCAGACTAAACAAAAAGCACGTTTGCAGAACTATGATAAACTCTTAAACGAAGACCAAAAACAATTGGATGAAAAATTAGAAATTTACATTCCAAACGGCCCAAGATTAGGAACAAATGTTATTGAAGCCAAGAATGTAGCCAAAGCTTTTGGAGACAAATTATTATACGACAACTTGAATTTTACTTTGCCACAGGCTGGAATTGTTGGAATTATTGGGCCAAACGGTGCTGGTAAATCAACTATTTTCAAAATGATTATGGGCGAGCAAAAAACAGACAGTGGTGAATTTTCTGTAGGAGACACTGTAAAAATCGCTTATGTAGATCAAGCGCATTCTAATATCGACCCGAATAAATCAATCTGGGAAAACTTTTCCGACGGCCAAGAACTAATCATGATGGGTGGAAAACAAGTAAATTCAAGAGCTTATTTATCGCGTTTTAACTTTGGAGGAGGCGAACAAAACAAGAAAGTATCAATGCTGTCTGGTGGAGAGCGTAACCGTTTGCACCTAGCCATGACTTTGAAAGAAGAAGGAAATGTACTGTTGCTGGATGAGCCGACGAATGATTTGGACGTAAACACACTTCGTGCATTAGAGGAAGGTTTAGAAAACTTTGCTGGCTGTGCCGTTGTGATTTCGCACGACAGATGGTTCCTTGACAGAATCTGTACACACATTTTAGCTTTCGAAGGTGACTCCGAAGTATACTATTTCGAAGGAGGTTTTACTGAATACGAAGAAAACAAAAAGAAACGCTTAGGCGGCGATTTAACTCCAAAACGTTTGAAATACAGAAAATTAATTAGATAATAATTCTTCTAATTCCAAAAAAAGTAAAAGCCTCAAATTATAATATTTTTTGGGGCTTTTTCATTGATTTTTCTGATATAAAATATATAAATAAATGGATAAAAACAAAAAAGGATGCTCACAGAAAGGCACCCTTTTTCTTTTTAGACAAAAAAAACTAATCATTTCTTTTTATTTAGTATCCATAAAAAACACAGTTCTCGTTTAAACCAATAATTACCAACTCGAAAACAACTATGAATGCGCGGTTTTTTATGAATGCCTTCTAATAAAAATTAACTTTTAAGATTATTCAAATTTACAACAGCAATCCGGCTGAAGAAATGACATTTATCATGAAATCGAATTATTCTAAAAATTTTATTTTTAATTCTGGTGTAGGCATCATGCAGCTATCTTTTTTGCCATACCATTTGTATCTGTTTTTCGCAATATAATCATAAAGTAAGTTTCGGATGTTTGTTGGAATAATTCTGAAAACAGTTCCAAAATGCCAAAAACCGCCAAGATTTCGTGCGATTTGAATTGCAGCCGAAGATTTATAATAATAGGCGATTCCTGGTTCATACAAAACAATGCTGTCAATGTTTGCTGGATTTACGCCAATATGATTAAGAATTTGTTGTCCCAATTCTGATTGTAAAGCCACGAATCGAAACACATCCTTTTGATCATGCTGAATCACAAACTGCACTGCCGAATTACATAAATTACAAACACCGTCAAAGAGAATTATTTTTTTATTAGGAGGGAGATTTTGCATTTTTTTCTTTTTTTATCATTGTGAGAAAGGAAGCAATCTCATTTTGTATGTCTGTTTCAATAATCCACAAAGTCTGCTCATGCAAGTGAGTTTGCTTCGTTCCAAAGACTCCCTAGACCGAATACAGAATCTATTAACTTTTTACTTCTTACCCGATTCTACAAATTCCAATTCATCCAAACTTACTTTCGAAGTAAATAGTCCATAATTCACCACTGCTTTATTTTTCTCTATCTTATCAATACTTCCGACTGATTTTCCGTCCAGCATACGCACTCGGTCACCCACTTTTAGAATAGGTCTGGGCTTTTCAATTATAGGTTTTAGTTTCTTTTCTTTCTTTTCCTTGCGAATTTCTTCAACGACAACGGTAACTTCTTTTATAACCTCTTTTTTCTTCTCAATAATTGCTTTAGCCTCTTTAGGAGTCGCTTTTTTGCGTTTGGAATTTTCTATTTCAACAATTTTTAAAAATTCTCCTATCAGGTCTTTTTTATTTTTATTATTGAAATATTTCTCGGCAATATCTTCTATTTTTTGACCAATGTATATCGTCTTTTGATTGCTGTCGTATAATTCCTGATAGCTTTCTAATTTTTGCTTGATTTTTAGATTGATGTCTTCCATTTTTTTGCTCTCTTCCCGTGCACGAGTTTCTTCTTCCTTGAGATTTGTGGAAGTTTTTTCCAATTTCGAACGCTCTTTTTGCAAGTTGGCAATTGTTTTATCAAAACGGACTTTTCCAATCTCAATTTTCTTTTTGGCCCGATTGATTAAACTAAAAGGAATTCCGTTCTTTTGTGCGACTTCAAAAGTAAAAGAACTTCCTGCCTGTCCCAAAACCAATTTGTACATCGGTTCCAATGACTTTTCATCAAAAAGCATGTTCGCATTAGTCGCGTACGGAAGTTCATTTGCTAAAATCTTGAGGTTCGAATAATGCGTAGTAATTAACCCGAATGCTTCTCTATGATAAAACTCCTCTAAGAAGATTTCAGCCAAAGCACCACCCAATTCAGGATCGGATCCCGTACCAAATTCATCAATCAAAAACATGGTTTTCTTATTGCACTTCTTTAAAAAGTAGTTCATGTTCTTCAAACGGTAACTATAAGTACTTAGATGATTTTCAATAGATTGATTATCTCCAATATCTGTCAGTATCCTATCAAACAGAAACGTTTCACTGCGTTCGTGAACAGGAATCAGCATACCCGACTGCAGCATCAACTGTAACAAACCAACGGTTTTCATCGAGATGGTTTTACCTCCAGCATTAGGTCCTGAAATAACAATTATTCTGTTTTCTTGGCCTAATTCGATTGTTTGAGGATAGGTAACTTCCTTTTTCTGTTTATTCGTAAGATACAAAATAGGATGATAGGCATCCCTAAAATAAAGACGGCGTTCCTCAGTAATCGTTGGTAAAATTCCGTTTATTCTATTGGCATACTTTGCTTTGGCGGCAATCACGTCAATATCGCTCAGGAAATCCTGATACTGAATCAGCAAAGGTAAAAACGGACGAATGGCATTCGTCAATTGTTTTAGAATCTTTGTAATTTCTTCTTTTTCCTCATATTCCAAATTGCTTAATTCACGGGAATATTTAAGCGTATTTTCGGGTTCGATGTAGGCGATGCTTCCTGTTTTGGAACTTCCCAGTATAGAACCTTTCACTTTTCGTCTGTACATCGCCAAAACGGCCAAAACACGGCGGTTTTGGACAAAGCTTTCTTTAATATCGTCTAGATAACCCAAACTGTTGTATTGCGTCAAGGCTGATCCAAAACTCTGGTTCACTTTTCCCCGAACCAAATTCATCTCTCGGCGTATTTCCAAAAGTCGGGGAGAGGCATTGTCTTTTATCTCTCCGTATTTATCCGCCACAGCATCGACGAGAGTAATAATTTCTTTTGTGAGCTGAATTCCGGAACTTTTGGCACAAAGATTTGGGTAATAGTCGTTGAATTTATTTAAAAAAGCCAAAAGAACATTGGTCGTTTCGGATATTGTGGCAATTTTTCTAAACCCGCCCACTTCAAGAAAACTGTCTTCGATGGCGAGAAATTTAATTTCGTATGTAATGGCATCAAAGCCGTGATTGGGAATCGCATTGTTATTCTGAAAAGAAGAAACATACTCGGATGTCTGCATCAATGCGCTCATCAAAGATTCTTTTTCTCTAAAAGGGGTTATTTCCAAGGCTTTTTGCTTTCCTATATCAGTGTTGCACATTTCGGAAATCGTTTCGAGAACTGTAGGAAATTGTAAATCTTGTAATGTTTTTTCGGTAATGGAGATCATTTATTAAATTGATTTTACGCTACAAAAATAAGGTTATTTAGGAAAGAAACATAACCTTATTTTACAGAGATTACAAGAGTAAAATCAAATAAATTTGATTTTACTTATAGTTTTTTTGTTTTAATCATTTTGCAAATCTATTTAAAATCTTCGTTTATCTTTGTGAAATAACTTTTGAATATGAACCTCAACTTAATTCCTTCTTGGCAATCTGTTTTATCTGATGAAATTCAGAAACCATATTTCCACGAATTGATGAAGGCTGTTGACGAAGAATATCTAAATTCAGTTTGTTTTCCTCCTAAAGAGCTGATTTTTTCGGCCTTTAATAATTGTTCTTTTGAAGCTGTAAAAGTAGTTATCATCGGTCAAGATCCTTATCATGGTGATGGTGAAGCCAATGGCTTATCTTTTTCTGTAAATGATTCTGTTCGGATTCCACCATCATTGCGTAATATTTTTAGGGAAATCAACACCGATTTGGATTCGATTTTTATGCCAAGCTCCGGAAATTTAGAATTTTGGGCTAAGCAGGGAGTTTTATTGCTTAACGCATCATTAACGGTGAGAAAAGACAATCCGAACAGCCATAAACACCTAAAATGGAATCTTTTTACGGATGCCGTTATTCAAAAAATATCAGACGAAAAGGAAAATGTGGTTTTTATGCTTTGGGGCAGTTTTGCGCAAAAAAAAGGAGCTAAAATTAATCGGGAAAAGCATTTGGTTCTAGAATCGGGACATCCTTCGCCCATGAGTGCCAATCAGGGAAAATGGTTTGGAAATAAACATTTTAGCCAGTCAAATTTATATTTAGATAAGAATAAATTGGAAAAGATCAATTGGTTGTAAATTTATCTATTCCAATGTCAAAGCACCCAATATTTCTTCGGACATAAAAGGACCTCCTGGATATTTGGCTGTATAATCAAGGTTTAGCCACACTTGTCCGTGCTCATCAATATGGTAATTGAGCTGCTTATTTCGGCTTTCCTCTACAAATAAAATATTTTTAATTATAAAATTTATTTTTTCAAGGTCTTTCATGCTCCCAATTAAAATTTCGGGATAGATATGGCCTTTGGTATGAATCAGTCTGGGAGTGCCTCCAATGGAGCGTATGCTGGCTGCCATCAAAATGGAATGGTCATCACAATCTCCCGAAAAATAGAGCAAAGATTCATGAGCTGTTGCAATATAATCTCCATTTTTGGGATCGTTTACATAATGCCAACGTCTGTTAATTTCTTTGAAAACGGCAAAACACTGAATTAAATTTCGATAATCTGGATAGCCTCTAACGTCTTTAAAATTCTTGGTCGTAGCCATTATGGCAAAGTTGCGAACCTTGGAATTCTTATATTCTATTGCTCTTAAAATCTCATCTTTATTTGGAAATGGCAATAATTTGGCAACAATAATATCCTGCGGAAACGGATTGTTATTCATTGAATACAGCATCGAATTATAATCCTCAAAAACAGAATTAAAGGTAAAACTCCCGAATAAACTTCCATAAATGAGTGCCAAAATATAGATAGCCAAACAAATTATCATTATTGTCCTCAATGCATATAAAAAGCAATAAACTATTGAAAAAACGAAAATAAAAAGCAAAATTCTGTCCAGATTAAAATACCAACCCGGGTCAATCAAGTTTTGGTGAAATACTATAAATGAAGGAATCGTAATGAGAATACTTAAAAAAAAGATAACAAATCTATCCCAAGGTTTTTTCAACTGAAACTTGGACCTCACCAGATAAAAATTCTCTTTGTTAAGTTGTATCATAATACCCAAAAGTTGGGGACTGTATTGCTTTTTGTAAAAGTACTTTTTTTTTAAGAGTTTCTAAGATTCTTAATAGCTAAGTTTCTAAGTTTTTTTTGCTCGCAGCAACTTATAATCTTAATTGCTTAGCAACTTCATTAAACATTAATATCCTTAAAATCATTGGATATGGCATAGCGGATCATATTGGTAAACGCTTCACTGTCCAATTTTGGGATTTCAAGAATCGAGTTCAGTAAAGTGGTATCGTATTCGTTGGGATTGGTAATAAAATAAGGTTTTAAATGTTTGCCAATACTTTCGTAATACAGTTTTTCGATGGTGTTTTTGTATTTGAAATCCAGCGGATTTTTGATTAAAGTAAAATTGGTATATCCCACTTCTTTCATAATCAACTGCAGTCCTTTAACAATATTGAAGCTTTTGTCGTTTACGATATTCAGCTGTTCGATGTCGTCACGCTCAAAAGTATTTACAATCACTTTAGATACATAATCAACTGGAATGATATTCAGGCCAGTTTCCTCGTTAATAATGAAACGAACGTTTTCCTGTTCGCCTTTTCGCTGTGAGGTAAAGTGAAAGAACTTGGCCAAAAGATAAAAAACCATATACTTTGGAATAAAATAAGGACTTTCGGTTCCCAGCATTTTTCCTCCAATGACGCTTGGTCGCAAGATTTGAAAAGGCAATCCCAAAGCTTTGCATTCCTGAGCAATGAAATTCTCGGAATGGAATTTAGCATCCTCGTAAGCGTTGCGGTGTTCAGGCGCAAAATCCAGATTATGAAAATCATTGTCTATCAATCCACGGCGGATTCCAGAAGAAAATGCAGTCCCGATGTAAATGAATTTCTTGATAAAAGGATGAAAAGTCTTGAAAAGCGATTTCGTTATTTTGGCATTTTCATCAAAAATCTTTTCTTTTAGATTTTCGTCAGTAGATAAATTAACGTAACCCGCAGAATGGATAAAGTATGCTCCCTTAATTTTTTCGGAAAAAGTGCCTTGTAAATTCGCCAAATCCGAATCTATGATTTCGATATACTGATGCAGTTTTTCTAAACCGTTTTTTCTCAAGATTTGGGGAGTATAATCACTCGTCAAAAGTTCATTAATACGGTCTAATGCACCAACTCTCCCTTTGTTTCTGGCAATTATAAAAAGTTTTCCGCCATTGTTTTGTTTAATAAAAAGTTCTAGAACGTCATACATTATGTGTGACCCCAAAACTCCAGTTGCGCCGGTAAGAATTATTTTCATTGTTGTATTTTTCAAAACACAAATATAGTTTTAAAAAAAGGAATGAGAAAGCTTGTTGCAAAGCAAATAATAAACACAAATTTACACAAATTCATATCAGAATATTCTTCGTTTAAATTCGTGTTTTATTTCTCTGCCAATTTCTCTAATGTATACTCAATCAATTCATCCACCGCTTTGTATGGATCATCACTAAAAGTTCCGTTAGCGCGGTTGGCAATAATAGCATTCAGCGACAAGGCTTGATGTCCCAAAAGTGCCGAAAGCCCATAAATCGCTGAAGTTTCCATTTCGAGGTTGGTAATTCGGTTTCCTTCAAAAACAAAATTATCCATTTTTGAATTTAATGCTGGATCTTGAATGTCCAGACGTAGAACACGTCCTTGCGGTCCATAAAAACCACCTGCAGTAGCAGTAATTCCTTTATGCATTCTGTCGCTTTCGATTCTTTTTTCTAATACAGATGAACAAGGAACAGCAACAGGTCTTCCTTTTTGTAAATCCCAATTGGTATGTTCTATAAATGCGTTTTCCATTGCAGCATTGGAAACAGCCCCAACCAAATAGGAGCGGAGCATATTGTCGAGTCCTAAGCCAAATTGCGACATTACAAAACTGTCTACAGGAATATCGGCGTGCAAAGAACCCGAAGTTCCTATTCTAACAATGTTTAATGATGTTAGTTCTTCTTTTGGCTTTCTGGTTTCCAAATCAATATTAACAAGCGCATCCAGTTCATTGATGACAATATCAATATTATCCGGTCCAATTCCGGTTGACATCACGGTTAGGCGTTTGCCTTTGTAAGTTCCCGTTTGAGTTTTGAATTCTCTTTTTTGAGTAGTAAACTCGATGGAATCAAAATGTTTGGTAATTTTTGATACCCTATCCTGATCCCCTACAAAAATAATATTGTGGGCAATGTGTTCTGGTTTCAAATTAAGGTGATACACGCTCCCGTCAGGATTGAGTATTAATTCGGATTGTTGTATAGACATTCTTATATGTTATTTAACCGCAAAGGGCGCTAGGTTTCTGTTTGAATCTGAAATCTAAATTCTAAAATCTGCATTCTAAAATCTTTATCCTCCAACACGTTTTACTTTAAATCCCTTTTCCTTTAGAATAGTCATTATTTTATCACGGTAATCACCTTGAATAATAATCGAATCATCTTTAAAAGTACCACCAACACTCAGTTTGGTTTTAATTTCTTTGGCTAAGATTTTAAAATCTTCATCCGTTCCTTCATAACCCTCAATTATAGTGGTTGCTTTTCCTTTTCTTTTTTCGAATTTGCAGATCATAGGTTCTTTTTGAACATATAACTCATGCGGCTCGTTTTCAACTATCTCTTCGGGAGACATTTCGTGATCTGGGAAAAGATTCTTTAATTGGTCTTGTAAATCCATTTTTTTTCAAATTATATAAAACTAAATTCCAAATCCCAAAAGTGTATCATTGGAATTTGGAATTTTAGTTTTGGAATCAATTTTTTTTACTTTTTAATTAAACCTAAGTCAACCAGGCGTTCATATAAATAGTCTCCGGCAGTAATATCCTCAAATTTTTTAGGATTTTCGGCATCAATGCAGTTCTCTAAACAATCCAATTTCATATCACTTACCGGGTGCATAAAAAACGGAATAGAATAACGAGAAGTTCCCCATAACTCTCTTGGAGGATTCACCACTTGATGAATCGTAGATTTCAGTTTATTATTGGTATGACGCGATAACATATCTCCTACATTAATCACCAATTCATCTGGTTCTGCAACTGCATCTATCCAATCACCATTATGGTTTTGTACCTGTAACCCCTTACCTTGAGCACCCATCAGCAAAGTAATCAAGTTGATATCGCCATGGGCTGCGGCACGAATGGCATTCTCAGGTTCTGATGTAATAGGAGGATAGTGAATTGGTCTTAAGATTGAATTTCCTTCTTTGGCGTATTCGTCAAAATAAAATTCATCCAATCCAAGGTACAATGCCAAAGCTCTCAACACATAAACTCCAGTTTTTTCAAGCATTTGGTAAGCTTCCTTACCTACAGCATTAAAACGAGGCAATTCTTTTACGGCAACATTTTCAGGATATTCAGAAGCATATTTGGAATCTTTGTCCACATATTGTCCAAAATGCCAAAACTCTTTTAAATCTCCTTCTTTTCGGCCTTTGGCATGTTCTTTTCCAAAAGAAACATAACCTCTTTGACCTCCAATCCCAGGAATTTCATAGCTGTGTTTTGTTTCTAATGGCAATGAAAAGAAATTCCTGATTTCGCCATACAATTCATCAACTAATTGGTCGTTTAAAAAATGCCCTTTGAGCGCTACGAAGCCTATATCTTCGAATGCACTTCCGATTTCATTTACAAATTTTTGTTTACGTTTCGGGTCGTCCGAAAGGAAATCACGCAAGTCAACACTAGGAATGTTTTGCATATTATGTCTGTATTTAATACTTTAGAAGCCTAAAACTTCGTAACTACAAATATATAGAATAAAATAATTAACTCTTTTTAAAATCTATTCAAATTTATAATAAATACAACATTTAGCCGTCATACTGTTATATTTATCTATATTTGAAATACATTATAAATACCCCAAAAAAATGAACTTTGACCGAAAAAATCTCTCAAACGATACCTTATTAAATCTCTATAAAAAAATTCTGAAACCCCGATTAGTCGAAGAAAAAATGCTAATTCTAATCCGACAGGGAAAAGTGTCCAAATGGTTTTCCGGAATTGGACAGGAAGCTATTGCAGCAGGAGTAACCGCAGTTTTGGATGCTGATGAATATATCCTGCCAATGCATCGCAACCTAGGTGTGTTTACAGGAAGAGACATCCCTTTACAACGGCTTTTTTCACAATGGCAGGGCAAAGCCAATGGTTTTACCAAAGGAAGAGACCGGAGCTTTCACTTTGGAACACAGTTTTATAAAATTATCGGAATGATTTCACATCTGGGACCTCAAATGGGTGTTGCCGATGGAATAGCATTAGCCAATAAATTAGAGAAAAACGGAAAAGTAACAGCTGTTTTTACTGGTGAAGGAGCAACGAGTGAAGGCGATTTTCATGAAGCTTTGAACATTGCGGCGGTTTGGGACCTGCCTGTTCTGTTTATCATTGAAAATAACGGATACGGATTATCCACACCAACAAACGAGCAGTATCGTTGCGAAAACCTCGCTGACAAAGGAATAGGTTACGGAATCGAAAGCTATATCGTTGACGGAAATAATATTTTGGAAATTTTTAATTTGTTAACCGAATTAAAAGCATCGATGATTGAAAACCCTCGTCCAATTTTATTAGAATTCAAGACTTTCCGAATGCGCGGACATGAAGAGGCGAGCGGTACTAAATATGTTCCGCAGGAATTAATGAATTTATGGGCAGCAAAAGACCCCGTAGACAATTACAGAAGCTATTTATATCAAAACGGTATCTTAACGGCGGAATATGATGCAGAAGTCCAGCAAGAAATAAAAAAAGATATCGATGAAAGCTGGGCTTTAGCAAATGCCGAACCAGAAATAGAACCTTCATACGAAGAAGAACTAAATGATGTATACAAACCCTATATTCACGAAGAATTTCATCCTAATACGGAAACGGAAAATAGCCGCTTTATAGATGCTATATCCAGCAGTTTGCGCCAATCGATGGAACGGCATAAAAAATCAGTTATCATGGGACAGGATATTGCCGAATATGGAGGCGCTTTCAAGATAACGGATGGCTTTGTAGCTCAATTTGGCAAAGAACGCGTTCGGAATACGCCCATTTGCGAAAGCGCTGTCGTTTCTGCCGCGATGGGATTGTCCATTAACGGATATAAAGCCATTGTCGAAATGCAATTTGCCGATTTTGTTTCCACAGGATTTAATCCAATAGTAAATTTATTAGCCAAATCACATTATCGTTGGTTAGAAAACGCCGATGTTGTGGTTCGGATGCCTTGCGGCGGCGGAACACAAGCCGGACCTTTTCATTCTCAAACTAATGAAGCCTGGTTCACCAAAACACCAGGTTTAAAAGTCGTTTATCCCGCATTTCCATACGATGCTAAAGGTTTGCTGAATGCTTCCATCAATGATCCAAATCCTGTGCTTTTCTTTGAACACAAACAATTATACAGAAGTTTGTCGCAAGACGTGCCAACCCAATATTATACCATTCCATTAGGTAAAGCCGCTTTGCTTAGAGAAGGTAATGATGTTACTATTATCTCTTTTGGAGCCGCAATACATTGGGCATTGGAAACATTAGACAAGAACACTGAAATAAGAGCCGATATACTGGATTTAAGAACCTTACAGCCATTGGATACTGAAACTATATTTACCTCAGTTAAAAAGACGGGAAAAGCAATTATTTATCAGGAAGATTCTATGTTTGGCGGTATTGCCAGCGATATTTCGGCATTGATTATGGAAAATTGTTTTGAATATTTGGATGCACCTGTAAAACGTGTGGCCAGTTTAGATTCTCCAATTCCGTTTACAAAGGCATTGGAAGATCAATATTTGCCGAAAGGCCGATTCGAAAAGGAATTAAAAACCCTTTTAGAATATTAACTTAAAACAATAAAAAGCATTCAGGCGAGATTCCGTTTTATAAGAAAAGAGGCTGTCTAAATTTCAATAGGCAACCTCTTTTCAATTAAAGCAAACCTATAACACATCAGCTTGCTAAGAGCAATATCAATAATTGTGCGACTAAAATTCTGCTTATAGTTACCAAAGGATAAACCGTAGCATACGATTGATTAGGAATATCCGAATCTAAATATTTTGTACTGAAAGCTAATGCAGCAGGATCGGTATAGGAACCGCTCATGATCCCAACCATTTGATAGAAATTAAGCTTAAATATAAATCTGCTGACTAAAACTAAGACTATCAAAGGTATAAACGTAATATAGCAACCATAATAAATCCACATCCAGCCATCATTTGCTATAAAATTTTCATAGAAGCCATGTCCTGCTTTAATCCCAACAGCTGCAAAAAATAAACAAATGCCAAAATCCTTCATGAAATGAATCGCTCCATTATTGATATAAGAATGAATTACTCCAACACCTCCATATCGGCTAATAAATAAAGCTGCCAAAAGCGGACCTGCAGCTAATCCTAATTTTAAAGGAACTGGCAATGAAGGTATCATAATTGGAATAGACCCAATAACAACTCCAAAAATCAATCCCCCGAAAAGAGAAAGAAAATCTGGCTCTAAAAGTATTTTCTTTGAATTTCCTATGATTTTTTCAGCCTCTTCAATAGCTTCTTTATTGCCGACAATCATCAACGTATCACCATAATAAAGCTCTAATGCAGGCTGCGCCAAAATTTCTAACCCCGAACGGACTACACGGGTAACTTTCAATCCAAATTGGTTATATAAATCCAACTGTGCCAGTGTCTTATGCGTAGCCGTTTTTTTAGTAACGCTAAGGATTTTAGCCGTAACATCATTTTCTGACTCAATGAATAAATCAGTCGATACTTTTCCAACAATATCAATAAATTTATTAATGTCTTTTTGTTTGGCTACAACCATCAAAACGTCTTTGTCTTTTAGAACCGAATCTAATGAAGGAGAAAAAACCACTTTTGTCCCGCTTTGTTTTTGTCTCGAAATAATAACACCGTCGATAGCAAATTCTCTGAACACCTGACGGATAGTTTTCCCTATTACTTCAGGATGGGTTACTCTGCATTTTTGACGCACTATTTTATTCTCCGAATCTTTATTCTTATTATTAAGAAGCACTACCTCATTTGATAAATCAATTTTCAATATGTTCTTGGCCAAAATTATAATCATAATTATTCCAAAAACGCCAATGGGATATGTAATAGCATAAGCAACAGCAGGATCTGAAAAATGATCAGCGGGGAGATTTAACTGCTTTTGAATTTCAATAAGAGTTGACTTTGCCGCTCCTAACCCCGGAGTATTTGTAACCGAACCGGACATTAGCCCAACGGCATTTTCGACTTTTACATTAGCGGCTAAATAAAGCAGCCAAGTAATAATGCCTCCCAAAAAGACGGTTCCAACTCCTAAAGCATTAAAAATTAGACCTTCCTTTTTAAAAGAGGAAAAGAAAGTTGGACCAACCTGAATACCAATACCATAAACAAACAGAATTAAACCAAACTCTCTCACGAATTGGATCAATTCGGCTTCCATAGTAAATCCCAAATGTCCCAAAAACAGCCCCACAAACATTACAGCGGAAACTCCCAGAGAAACATTGCCGATTTTTATTTTACCTGCAAAAAAACCAATGCTAATAGCCATAAACAATACTATCAATGACTGTGTCATTTCCGGCGTATCCGTCGGAGTAAACAAAACGTTAAACCATTCAAACATAACTGTTGCTTTTTTTAATGAAAATATAAMGTAAATAAATTATTTTTTTTGGTAATTTTATATGACAAAAATCAGGTTTAAATTTATTTTCTTTCCAAAAAAACCAAAACGTATTTATCACGAAAAAATCAATAAAAGATAATCGTATCTCTTTGTAAAACAACCCCAAAAACGAAAACGTTTGCGCATATTTTTCTTCAAAACATGATAAAAATCAGGTTTTTTAGTTAGTAACTGAAGTAATTTTGGTATAGAAAATAACACATCAAATTATAATAAAATACGTACATTATGAAAAACATCAAAATTATTCAGGAACTGCACAATTTAGGAATTACAGGATACCATGAAGTAGTATACAACCCTTCTTATGAGGAATTGTTCAAAGCTGAAGTTTCTAATAAAAGAAAAGGATATGAAAAAGGCGCTTTAACAGATACTGGTGCTGTTGCCGTAAAAACAGGAGTTTTTACAGGACGTTCTCCAAAAGACAGATACATTGTTAAAGACTCAGTTTCAAAAGATACTATCTATTGGGATGATAAAGTAAATTTTCCAACAAGTCAAGGAATCTACGATGAATTGAAAGGATTAGTTCTAAAACAGCTTTCTACATCTCCAAAATTATATGTAGTTGATGCCTTTTGCGGAACAAATGCTGACACAAGATTGAAAGTACGTTTCGTTATGGAAGTAGCTTGGCAGGCACACTTTGTTACTAATATGTTCATCAGACCTTCAAATTACGAGTTGGAAAACTTTGGGCAGCCTGATTTCATTGTAATGAACGGTTCAAAAACAGTAAATCCAAATTGGAGAGAGCAAGGATTAAACTCTGAAAACTTTGTAGTGTTTAACCTTACCGAAAAAATTCAGATTATTGGAGGAACTTGGTACGGAGGCGAAATGAAGAAAGGTATGTTCTCTATGATGAACTATTATTTGCCGCTAAAAGGAATGGCTTCTATGCACTGTTCTGCTAACGTTGGAGAAAAAGGAGATGTTGCTGTATTCTTCGGACTTTCAGGAACTGGAAAAACTACACTTTCTGCAGATCCAAAAAGATACTTAATTGGTGATGACGAACACGGATGGGACAACAATGGAGTATTCAACTATGAAGGAGGCTGTTATGCTAAAGTAATTGATTTATCTGAAGAAAATGAGCCGGACATTTGGAGAGCTATCAAAAGAGACGCTTTATTAGAAAATGTTATTGTAGATGAGTATGGAGAAATTGATTACAATGATCACTCAATCACTGAAAACTCAAGAGTATCTTACCCAATTTATCACATCAACAAAATTGTATTACCGTCTAAAGCTGGACACGCTAAGAAAATCATTTACTTGTCAGCAGATGCATTTGGAGTATTGCCTCCAGTATCTATCTTGGATGAGGATCAGGCACAATACCACTTTTTATGCGGCTATACTTCTAAATTAGCAGGAACCGAAAGAGGAATTACTTCTCCAGAACCATCTTTCTCTCCAGCATTTGGTGAAGCTTTCTTAACATTACACCCAACAATGTATTCTAAAACATTAATTGGAAAAATGAAAGAACATGGTGCAAGCGCCTATTTAGTTAATACAGGTTGGAATGGAACAGGGAAAAGAATTTCTCTTAAAAACACTAGAGCAATCATTGATGCAATTATCAACAGTGAGATCGATACTGCAGAAACAACAACTGTTCCTTTCTTAAACCTAACTATCCCAACAGCATTAACAAATGTTAGCGAAGGAATTTTAGACCCAAGAGATACTTACAGAAATGTTGAGGAATGGGAAAACAAAGCAAAAGACTTATCTGCACGTTATATCAAAAATTTTGAACAATACACTGATACTGAAGAAGGAAAACGCTTAGTCGCAGCCGGACCTTCTTTAGAACCAGTTTTAAGTTAGTCGCAGTTTAGTAGTAATTATTTTAAAGTTGGTTTAAAACACCTCTTTGGTACTGTGTAAAAAGCAATATCAATTGGGTGTTTTAATTTTTATTCAATGAATAGTTCAAAAATTTTTAATTTAACAAATACTTATTCAAACGTTAAAATAAAAATTGGATTATTATTAATTTATGCTCTATATTTGCAAAAGAAACAAAGAGTTATTTAATTTTATAAAGTTATGTTATCAATTCAATTACATCATCATCATTCTCATAATTGCTCTCAAGCGATGTGTTAATGGTATGCGTGTAAATCACAATAATCTAAACCCGTTTGAGTACATCAAGCGGGTTTTTTATTACCTATTCTTTGTACTCAAACATTAATTCAAAAACTAAAAACAAAAAAACTAAACAATGAGTACACTTAAAATTGCAATTCAAAAATCGGGCCGTTTAAACGAAGAAAGTATTCAAATCCTAAAAGACTGCGGTATTTCTATAGACAATGGAAACGATCAGTTGAAAGCAGAAGCTACCAACTTCCCTTTAGAAGTTTTATTTCTTAGAAATTCAGATATCCCGCAATACTTGATAGATGGTGTTGTTGATGCCGCTATCGTTGGTGACAACCTTTTGGTAGAGAAAGGCAAAGGAATTCAAGTGGTGCAAAAATTAGGCTTTTCAAAATGCAGAGTTTCTGTAGCAGTTCCTAAAGCATTCGAATATGATTCCATAAAAGATTTAGACGGATTGCGCATTGCTACTTCTTACCCTAATACTGTTACTGATTACTTCGCATCCTTTGGATTAAGTGTAGATATTCACCAAATATCGGGATCTGTTGAAATTGCTCCAAATATTGGTCTTGCCGATGCGATTGTGGATATTGTATCAAGCGGCAGCACTTTATTCAAAAATAATTTAAAAGAAGTAGAAGTTATCTTAAAAAGTGAAGCGGTTTTGGCGGTTTCTCCAAAAATTAATCCTGAAAATCAAAAATTAATTGATACTTTAAAATTCCGCATCGAGTCAGTTTTGAGAGCTAGAAAATCAAGATATATTTTGATGAATGTTCCTAATGACAAAATTGAAGAAGTTGGAAAAATCCTTCCCGTATTGCGAAGCTTAACCGTTTTGCCATTGGCGGAAGAAGGCTGGAGCAGTGTACACTCAGTAATTGATAAAGATACTTTTTGGGAAGTAATTGATAAACTGAAAGATGTTGGAGCCGAAGGAATCTTAGTGTGTCCAATTGAGAAAATGGTGTTGTAAAATCCGATTTCAGAAGTTAGAAATTAGAAAAAATTACAATTAAAATCTTTGATTAAAAAATGAATAAAATATACAGCCCAAAACCAGAAACTTGGTCTTCCATTTTAGAAAGACCTACAAAAACAGTTGATGATATTGAAGCAACTGTAAAAGGAATTTTTAAAGAAGTACAATCTAAAGGTGACTTTGCTGTTGCAAAATATACTTCTCTTTTTGATGGTGTTTCAGTTCCTGAATTGGAAGTTTCCCAAACCGAAATAGCGACTGCAATTGCAACTATTTCCAAAGAACTGAAAGAAGCCATCCAATTGGCAAAATCAAATATTGAAAAATTTCACGCTGCCCAAAAAACAAACCGCATTGAAGTGGAGACTATTGAGGGCGTAAACTGCTGGCAGGAAAAAAGACCAATCCAAAAAATTGGCCTATACATTCCTGGTGGAACAGCTCCTTTATTTTCAACAGTGTTAATGCTGGCTGTGCCTGCAAAACTGGCTGGCTGTAACGAAATAGTATTGTGTTCGCCGCCAGATAAACAAGGAAATATAAATCCAGCAATTTTATACGCCGCTTATTTGTGCGGAGTAACAAAAATACTGAAAGTAGGAGGAATTCAGGCAATTGCAGGAATGACCTTTGGAACTGTTACTATTCCAAAAGTGTATAAAATATTCGGTCCAGGAAATCAGTTTGTGACTGTAGCCAAACAATTAGCTACTCAATTTGGCGTAGCAATCGATATGCCTGCAGGCCCTTCTGAATTGTTGATTGTTGCCGATGATACTGCTGTTCCCGCTTTTATAGCATCCGATTTATTGTCGCAAGCCGAACATGGAACAGACAGTCAGGTAATTTTAGTTTCTACTTCAAAGGAATTGATGGACGAAGTTGAGAAAGAAGTTCAAATTCAATTAGACGTTCTTCCAAGAAAAGCCATCGCAGAAAAAGCCATTGCCAATTCAAAACTGATTTTTGTTGAAAATGATACAATTGCATTAGAATTAATCGATGAATATGGTCCAGAACACTTTATTATTTGCACCAAAGACGAAGATTTTTATGTAAATAATATTGGTAATGCAGGATCAGTTTTCATTGGGAATTATACTCCCGAAAGCGCTGGAGATTATGCTTCTGGAACCAATCATACGTTACCAACCAACGGATATGCCAAGAATTATAGCGGCGTAAATTTGGATAGTTTTTCTAAATCAATGACTTTTCAAAAAATAAGCCCAAAAGGTATCCAAAATATTGGTCCAGCTATTGAACTAATGGCAGAAGCCGAGGGATTACAAGCCCATAAAAATGCCGTTACATTGAGATTAGCACAAATAGAAAAAAGAACATAGAATATAGATAAAAGAGAATAAGATAAAGATGTTGGAATCATAGTGAAGTCTATTTTCTTTACTCTTTTTTAAATTAAGAATATGAAAAATTTCGATATAAACACTATAGTACGTGAAAACGTCAAAAAATTAAAGCCCTATTCTTCGGCTCGTGACGAGTTTGAGGATTTTGATACGGCCGATATGATATTTTTGGATGCTAATGAAAATCCATATCAAAACGGTGTAAACCGCTATCCAGACCCACAACAAGGCAATGTAAAAGTAGTTTTGGGAAAAATGAAAAATGTAAATCCAAAACAAATTTTATTAGGAAACGGGAGTGATGAGGTTTTAGATTTATTATTCAGGGCTTTCTGCGAGCCAAAAATTGACAACATTATCTCATTACCGCCAACTTACGGTATGTATAGCGTTTTGGCAAATATCAATGCTGTAGAAAACAGAGAAGTATTGCTATCAAATGATTTTCAGCCACAAATTGAGAAAATTTTTGAAGCAGTTGATGCCAATACCAAAATCATCTTTTTATGTTCGCCAAATAACCCTACTGGGAATTCTTTTTCAGAAGAAAGCGTAAGAACATTGTTGGAAAAATTCAATGGCTTTGTGGTTATTGACGAAGCCTATATTGATTTTTCGGATAAAGAGGGCTGGTTACAAAAATTAGATCAGCATCCTAATTTAATCATCACGCAAACATTATCGAAAGCCTATGGCTTAGCAGGAATCCGTTTGGGAGTTTGTTATGCATCTGCAGAAGTAATTACGGTATTGAATAAAATCAAACCGCCTTATAACGTGAACGAATTAACACAGCTCCGTGCTTTAGAGCGTTTGAGTGATGAAACTAAAATTGCAAACGAAATCACCTCAATTATAGCACAAAGAACCGAATTACTTTCAGTTTTAGATAAAGTATCTTTCGTAGAAAAAATCTATCCGACTGAGGCTAATTTTATCCTAATAAAAGTGGATGATGCTAACAAACGTTACGATGAATTAATTGCTAAAGGAATTGTAATACGTAACAGAACAACGCAACCGCTTTGTGAAAATACTTTGCGTTTGACTATTGGAACAGAAGAAGAAAATAAAAAATTAATAGAAGCATTACATAATTAACCAACTAAGACCTAACAAGTTTTAAATTCTGTTAAGTCTGGAATAAATAAACTATGAAGAAAGTACTTTTTATAGATCGTGACGGAACGATTGTATTAGAACCGGAAGGATATCAATTAGACAGTTTAGAAAAATTAGAATTTTACCCAAAAGCGTTTCAATATTTGGCTAAAATTGCTAAAGAAATGGATTACGAATTGGTAATGGTGACTAATCAGGATGGATTGGGAACCGACAGTTTTCCGGAAGACACTTTTTGGCCAACGCAGAACTTTATTTTAAGAGCTTTTGAAAACGAAGGCGTTCTGTTTGATGATATTTTTGTGGATCGTTCTTTTCCGGAAGATAATGCGCCAACTCGCAAACCTCGTACAGGAATGCTGACAAAATACATTGACAACCCAAATTACGATTTGGCTAACTCATTCGTTCTTGGTGATCGAATTACCGATGTAGAATTAGCTAAAAACTTAGGAGCAAAAGCTATTTTCATGAAATCGGAAGACGATTTAGGATTGGCTGAAATCTCAAGTAAAATAGAAGAATTAGAGGAAATCATTTCCTTGCAGTCTACTGATTGGAAAACTATTTATGAGTTTTTGAAACTTGAAGCGCGTTCGGCATCAATTACAAGAAAAACGAATGAAACAGATATTTACATCAATCTGAACTTAGACGGAACAGGGAAAAGCAAAATCGATACCGGAATTGCGTTTTTCGATCACATGCTTGACCAAATTGCCCGTCATGGACAAATGGACTTGGAAATTTTGGTAAAAGGCGATTTAGAAGTTGACGAACATCATACGATTGAAGATACTGCCATTGCGCTTGGAGAAGTTTTTGCCAAAGCATTAGGCAATAAATTAGGAATTGAAAGATACGGTTTTTGTTTACCAATGGATGATTGCTTATCTCAGGTAGCCATTGATTTTGGAGGCAGAAACTGGTTGGTTTGGGAAACGGAATTCAAACGTGAAATGGTGGGAAAAATGCCAACAGAGATGTTTTATCATTTCTTCAAATCATTTTCTGATGGGGCAAAAGCCAACATCAACATCAAAGCGGAAGGTACCAACGAACATCACAAAATCGAAGCCATCTTCAAAGCTTTTGCTAAAGCGATAAAAGTGGCCGTAAAACGTGATACCGAGAAAATGATTTTGCCGTCAACAAAAGGAATGCTTTAATATTACCAATTATGGATGCTCAAAAATTTGCTAAAGAATGGATTGAATCATGGAATTCTCATGATTTGGAAAACATAATGAAACATTATTCCGAAGATATAGAAATTACTACACCAATGATAAAATTGGCTGGAGGAATCGAAAGCGGTTCTCTTGTCGGGAAAGAATCGGTTAAAGAGTATTGGAATAAAGCCTTAACTAAGTTTCCTGATTTACATTTTGAGCTTATAGAAATTACTTCAAGTGTCAATTCAGTGGCATTATATTACAAATCTATTATGAATAAGATGGCTATCGAAGTAATGTTTTTTGATGATAAAGGATTGGTGAATAAAATAATAGCGCATTATACTAAATAAGAAAATGAAAATAGTAATTATAAATTACGGAGCAGGAAACATTCAAAGCATCATGTTTGCCATCGAAAGACTGGGATTCAAAGCGGTTTTGAGCAACGATCCGAAAGAAATAAAATCAGCAGATAAAGTCATTTTTCCAGGAGTGGGAGAGGCGAGTTATGCCATGAAAATGCTAAAACAAAGTGGTCTTGATACTTTGATTCCAACACTGAAACAGCCTGTATTCGGAATTTGTCTGGGAATGCAGTTGATGTGCAATTCATCTGAAGAAGGAGACACGAAAGGGTTAGGGATTTTTGATGTAGATGTTGTAAAATTCACTTCAAAAGTAAAAGTTCCTCAAATGGGCTGGAACAATATTTATAATCTGAAATCAGATTTATTCAAAGGAATTTCCGAAAATGAATATATGTATTTGGTGCATAGTTTTTACGCTCCTCTTTGTGCTGAAACGATTGCTACTACCGAGTATGAGTTGGAATATTCATCAGCCTTAGAAAATGATAATTTCTACGGAACGCAATTTCATCCTGAAAAAAGCGGTGATGTTGGAGAGCGAATTCTAGGGAACTTTTTGAAATTATAAATTTCAATGGTAATTTCAAAATTCAATTTCAATAGCAATTTTTAAATCTAAAATCAGCAATCGTTAATCAAAAATCTAAAATCTCAATGAGAATAATACCTGCAATAGACATCATAGAAGGAAAATGTGTACGCTTATCCAAAGGCGACTACAATACCAAAATCATATACAATGAAAATCCGCTGGAAGTGGCCAAATCATTCGAAGCACACGGAATCGAATACTTGCATTTGGTGGATTTGGATGGAGCAAAATCCAGCAAAATTGTTAATTATAAAATATTGGAACAAATTGCCACGCAAACCAAATTAAAAATTGATTTTGGCGGTGGACTAAAAGCAGATTCTGATTTGAAAATCGCTTTTGAAAGTGGTGCCAACCAAATCACTGGTGGAAGTATTGCCGTGAAAAATCGTGAGATTTTCGAGAAATGGATTGCAGAATACGGCTCGGGTAAAATCATTTTGGGAGCTGATGCTAATAACGAAAAAGTAGCAGTTTCAGGCTGGCTGGAAGATTCTGATGAAGATTTGGTTCCATTTATTCAGGATTATCAAAGTAAAGGAATTCAATACGTAATTTGCACTGATATTGCAAAAGACGGAATGCTGGAAGGGCCAAGTTTTGATTTGTATGCTAAAATTTTGTTAGAAGCCAAAGGAATTAAATTAATCGCTTCAGGAGGAATTTCAACATTTGATGAGTTACCTAAATTAGCCGAATTGGGCTGTGAAGGAACCATCATCGGAAAGGCAATTTACGAAGGCAGGATTTCATTGAAACAATTGGAAAATTATATTATTTCATTGTAGGCACGCACCGTAGAGATGCACTGGAGTGCATCTCTACATAAAACAATTAAAAAAAATGTTAACAAAAAGAATAATCCCTTGCCTAGACATTAAAAACGGAAGAACCGTAAAAGGCGTTAATTTCGTAGATTTGCGTGATGCTGGCGATCCGGTGGAATTGGCCAAAATCTATTCGGATGAAGGTGCTGATGAATTGGTTTTTCTGGATATTTCGGCAACTGAGGAAAGAAGAAGAACCTTAGTCGATTTGGTTCGCAAAGTAGCTTCGACTATTAATATTCCGTTTACTGTCGGCGGCGGAATTTCAGCAGTGGAAGACGTGGAAGTTTTGCTTCAAAACGGAGCGGATAAGGTTTCCATCAATTCATCAGCGGTTAAGAATCCGCAGTTGATTAATGATTTGGCACAAAAATTCGGAAGCCAATGTGTGGTAGTGGCAATAGATGCTAAGCAGATTGACGGAGAATGGATTGTGCATTTGGTTGGTGGAAAAGTACCTACTGAAATCAAATTATTTGATTGGGCGCAGGAAGTGGAAAAAAGAGGCGCAGGAGAAATTCTTTTTACCTCGATGAACCATGACGGAACTAAAAACGGATTTGCTAATGAAGCTTTGGCTAAATTATCTGAATTAGTAAATATTCCAATTATCGCTTCTGGCGGAGCTGGAAATATTCAGCATTTTGTTGATACATTTGTAGAAGGCAAATCCGATGCGGCATTAGCGGCAAGCGTATTTCATTTCAAGGAAATCGAAATTAAAACATTGAAGGCCGAGTTAAAAAGCAATAATATTGAGGTTAGAATTTAGAGAATAGAAAATCAGATTGAATAATCTTTTATTTTTCAATCGTTAAATTATACAAATGGACATAGATTTTTCAAAAAGCGCACACGGATTGATTCCGGCGATAATTCAAGATAGCGAAACCAAAAATGTTTTGATGCTTGGCTATATGAATGCCGAAGCCTATCAAAAAACTTTGGATACTAAAAAAGTAACTTTTTACAGCCGTTCCAAACAAAGACTTTGGACAAAGGGTGAGGAAAGCGGTAATTTTTTAAATCTGGTATCTATCAAAAATGACTGCGATGACGATACGTTTTTGATACAGGCGAAACCGGAAGGTCCGACTTGTCATACAGGTTCAGATACTTGCTGGCAAGAGCCTAACAATCAAGAATATGGTTTTATTACACATTTAGAAAAAACAATTGCTGTACGAAGAGAAAATGCCGATTCAGAGAAAAGTTATGTAGCTTCTTTATTCGAAAAAGGAATCAATAAAATTGCTCAAAAAGTTGGAGAGGAAGCTGTGGAAGTAGTTATTGAGGCCAAGGATAATAATGATGATTTATTCTTGAGCGAAAGTGCCGATTTACTTTTTCATTATTTGATTTTACTACAGGCAAAAGGATATCAATTGAATGATGTTGTTAACGTTTTAAAAAGTCGTCAGAAATAAAATTTGCATTCTATTTTTTGTTGCAATTACATTAAATATACTAAATGTATCTCCAATTTTATATTTTGATACAACAATTGTTATTGCTTTGTTTCTTGTAAAGACTTACTAAAAGTCCTTACAAGAAACGAAGCAATTTTATTAAAAACGGTATCCTAATTAAAAATGTGAATTATGTAAAATTAATGGCAAATGATTCCTATTGTCTCGCGTGAGGGGGCAGTGGAACTCTTTTTTATTTGGTCTCCGTTTAAAAAAAACGGGAACGTAAAACCCTACCCCGAAGTTTTTACTCAGGGGGCACACCAAAATAAAATTGTTACGATTAACAAATCCATGCTGTGAAATATTTAAAAAAGTATGTAATTTTGATTGAAAATTTCCAAATCCATGAAGAAACACCTAAAAACGTTATTAATTGCATTCTTAATTTCCAGTGGAATTCAAGCACAAGGACTTCTCAAAAAGTCTGAAACTGCTTTTACACATCAGGATACTTTACGTGGAAGCATTACCAAAGAAAGAGCTTGGTGGGATTTAAAATATTATTTTTTGGATATAAAAGTAAATCCTGCAGACAGCACAATTACCGGATCCAATACGATTCAATATAAAGTACTGCAGCCTTATACTGTTATGCAGATTGATTTGCAGCAACCGATGGAAATTACCAAAGTTAGGCAAGATGGAACTGACTTAAAATACAAAAGAGAAGGCAATGCCTTTTTTATAACATTGGCTACGCCACAAAAAGCTGGTGATACAAAAGAAATAAAAGTATTTTATCACGGAAAACCAAAAACAGCAGTAAATCCGCCTTGGGATGGCGGCATCACTTGGAAAAAAGATAAAAACGGAAATAATTTTATTGCATCTTCCTGCCAAGGTTTGGGTGCCAGCGTTTGGTGGCCGAATAAAGACCATATGTATGATGAAGTTGAAGGAATGAAAATCAGTGTGAATGTTCCCAAAAAACTGACCGACGTTTCTAATGGTCGTCTGCAAAACGTAAAAGAATTAAATGATGGCACTAAAACCTATACTTGGGTTGTAAAAAATCCGATCAATAATTATGGCGTAAATATCAATATTGGAGATTATGTTACATTTTCTGAGAAATACAAAGGAGAAAAAGGTGATTTGGACTGCACTTATTATGTTCTGAAAGACAATTTGGCCAAAGCCAAAGCACAATTCAAAGATGTCCCCAGAATGCTGAAAGCTTTTGAACACTGGTTTGGACCATATCCCTTTTATGAAGACAGCTATAAGTTAGTAGAAACTCCTTATTTGGGGATGGAACACCAAAGTTGTGTAACCTATGGAAATAGATATCAAAATGGATATTTAGGGAGTGATTGGAGTGGAACGGGTTGGGGGCTCAAATTTGATTATATTATCATCCATGAATCAGGACACGAATGGTTTGCCAATAATATTACCTATAAAGATATTGCTGACATGTGGATTCACGAAAGTTTTACCTGTTACTCAGAAAGTCTTTTTGTGGAATTTTATTATGGAAAAGATGCTGGAGCGGAGTATGTAAGAGGAATTCGAAAAAATATTCATAATGACAAACCTATTATTGGTCATTATGATGTAAACAGCGAAAGTTCAGGTACCGACATGTATTTCAAAGGAGCTAATTTTTTGCATACTTTGCGCCAGTTAGTAAATGACGATGCAAAATGGAGAACTATATTGAGAGGTTTGAACAGTGCTTTTTATCACCAAACAGTAACAACTAAACAAATTGAGAATTACTTGAGCCAACAGACTGGATTGGATTTAAACCCATTCTTTAATCAATATTTAAGAGATACCCGAATTCCGACATTTGAATATGCTTTTAAAGAAAACACTTTAAAATACCGTTGGACAAATACTGTTTCTGGTTTTGAAATGCCTCTGAAAGTTTTTATAAACGGATCTGAAGTCAACTTGAACCCAAAATCAGATTGGACTGAATTAAACAGTCCTTTTAAAATTGAAAAGATAGAAGTAAATAAGGATTTTTATATTCTTTCTGAGAATATAAATTAAAAACACCAAGTTTTATTTAATGCAAAAGACCAGCAATTGCTGGTCTTTTGCATTAAAGGCTTTATTTTAAAAAAACTGCCAAAATCCTTGTAATCTTAGTGTCTCTCTTTAACAGTTGCTATTAAATTAATTCTTTGGAAGCATATTCAAAACTTTTTTTAATGGAATCCGCAGGATTTGGGGAATAATTGGTTTCCTGTTCGATAAAAAAGTGCCGCATTCCAGAAAGCTTAGCTTCTGCAAAAATGGATTTAAAGTTGATGCTTCCTTCTCCAATTTCAGTATTCCATTCAGTTTTGGATTTATCCATGTCTTTTACGTGCCACATTGTAAATCGACCAGGATTAGCTTTAAACAACTGCAAAGGATCATTTCCTGAACGAACTGCCCAATATAAATCCAATTCAAAATCAACTAGCTTTTTATCTGTTTCCTGCAATAAAATATCGTACCCCGTTTGATTTCCAAACTTTTTAAACTCAAAATCATGGTTATGGTAAGCTAATTTTAATCCTGATTGTTTACATAAAAGTGCTGCTTCATTTATTTTTTGAGCAATTCTTTTGAAATCATCTAAATCACTTCTTAATTTTTCATCTAAATAAGGAACAACTATGTACTCACTTCCTAATTGATTAGCACTTTCAATAGAAGCTTTTAGAAAATCAGCATTATTGTCTTTTATAAAAGAATTAAAATCATAATGTCCACTTGGTGCTTTTAGACCATTATCGGTAAGCATTTTTTTGAAATCTTTTGCAGAAGTGCCAAAAAATCCTTTGTCACTTGAGTACCCATAAGTTTCCACTTCCTTATATCCCGACTTAGCCACATGTTCTAAAACTCCTTTTACGTCTTTAGAAAATGCTTCTCTCAAAGTATATAATTGAATACCGATGCTTTTTTGTTTGGCCGTAAAGGCGAGGGAAGGAGCAATTGCCAATGCGCCTAAGGCCAGACCGCTGTTAATTATAAAATCTCTTCTCTTTATCATTGTTTTTACTTTTATTAAATGTCACAAATTGCAATTGCCTTTTTTAAAGAGGCTATTTTATCTTTTTGTTTAGGAATAAACTCTTGCCCCACAAATCCCGTAAAACCAGTATCTGCAATAGCTTTCATTATGGCACCGTAATTAAGTTCTTGAGTCTCATCAATTTCATTTCGACCTGGAACTCCGCCAGTGTGATAGTGAACAATGTAGTTATGGTTTTCTTGGATTGTTCTAATAACATCGCCTTCGTCAATTTGCATATGGTAAATATCATATAGCAGTTTAAAATTTTCAGAATTAATTCGTTTCACTAATTCTACACCCCAAGCTGTTTTATTACATTGATAATCTTTGTGATTGATTTTGCTGTTTAATAATTCCATAACTAAAGTGACTTTATATTTCTCTGCCAACGGTATTAATTTTTGCAATCCAAGCACACAATTATTCCAGCCTTCTTCATCAGTTTTTCCTCTTCGGTTTCCACTAAAGCAAATCAGGTTTTTATAACCGGCTTCAGCAACCAAAGGAATCATTTCTGTATAATTTTTAATCAACTGTTCATGAAATTTTGGGTCATTGAAACCATCCACAAGATTTAATTCGGCACCATTGCACATAGTCGAAATAAGATTATGTTTTTTTAGTATTGGCCAGTCTTTTGGACCAACCAGATCAATACCGGTAATTCCAATCTTTTTAGCCTCCAAACAAAGCGTTTCTATATCAAAATCATTAAAGCACCAACGAGCTACAGAATGATTAATTCTTCCTTTAAGCATATTCGAATTTAATTTAAGTTCTTCTTTAGGATTAGCCAAAGCCAATAAATCTGATGAAACTCCTAAAATCACAGTTCCTGCAAGAATGCCTTTTATGGCTGTTCTTCTATCAAAAGTTGCACTCATTTTTTTTGTTTTTAAAATACTTAAACTTCATTTGCCAATTTATTTTTATCTTGAAATAAAAGAGCAAAAATCAAGAATACGGCAAAAGCGATTCCAGCAGGAATTATCCATACCATTAGCCAATTGATTGCTCCTTCAACAGTTTTATAATTATCCGTAATCCAGCCTGCAACTGCAAACCCAATTAACATTCCGATACCGTAAGTAGCTAATGTTATCAAGCCCTGAGCAGCACTTTTGTATTTTTCTCCCGCTTTTGAATTGGTATAAATTTGTCCTGAAACAAAGAAAAAATCATAACATATTCCGTGCAAAGCAATTCCAGTTATAAGCATAAAACTCAAATCGCCGCCATTGCCATAAGCAAATAAAATGTAGCGGACAGCCCAAGCAAGCATTCCCACCAGAATTGTTTTCTTAAATCCAAAACGGGCAAAAAATACTGGAATGAATAATAAAAATAATGCTTCTGAAATTTGTCCTATAGCCATTTTCCCTGTCGGATTTTCAACCCCGGCGGCGGTCAGGAAAGGATGTGCATTTTGATAATAAAAAGCCAATGGAATACAAATCAGAATCGATGAAATAAAAAATATTAAGAAATTTTTATCTTTTAAAAGCTTTAAAGCATCAAGACCAATAATATCGGCAATTCTAATTTTTCCTTCACTAACTTTGGGTGGCGTTTTTGGCAATGTGAAACTTAATAGCCCTAAAACCAAAGCCGCAGTTCCTGCCAAAAGAAATGTGTTTTTAAGTAATCCATTAGAAACAGCTTCTGCAGAATCCCAATGAAATAAGAAACTAATAGACAATCCAGCCAAAATCCAGCCTATAGTGCCCCAAACTCTAATGTTTGCAAACTCTTTCTCAGCATCTTTCATTTGGTTGAATGCCACTGAATTTACCAAAGCTAATGTTGGCATGTACAAAATCATATAACTCAATACATAGGCATAAAACATCCCAACATCTGCCGATTGATACATTTTATACATTAAAAACGCTCCCGCTAAATGTAAAATACCTAAAATTTTCTCAGCATTAAAATAACGATCTGCAATCAAACCAATGATAAAAGGCGCAATGATAGCTCCCCAAGATTGGGTTGAAAATACTGCTGCGGTCTCAGATCCGGAAGCTTTTAAATTGTTTCCTAAAAAAGTACCAAGAGTCACAAACCATGCCCCCCAGATAAAAAATTCAAGAAACATCATTACAGATAATTTAATGCGGATAGTTGTATTCATAAAGTGAGGTTAATTTTTGGTTTAAGTATGTTTTGGAGCTATTATTTACAGCCTGTCGTAGTTTCCATAGTATTCCATTCTTTAATCATAATGTTGCGGTACCATACATTATTACCGTGATCCTGTAAAGCAATTTTTCCTTTTTTGAAAGTTCCAAAACCTGGCCATTTAGCGAATTTGCTTCCTGCAACCAATGCTTTAAAATTATCATCCCAAAGTACCGTTTCAACAACAATAACACCGTTTAAAACATAAGTCAGTTTTCCGTTTTTACAAACAACTTCGGCAGTATTCCATTCACCAACTGGTTTAACAGGTTCCGATTTGCTTTGAATTAAATCATATAAATCTCCAGCACGGTGTTTGGTTATTTTTCCATCCGGATGACCGTCATTATCCAAAACCTGCATTTCTAAACCCGTTTCATAAGTGTTTTTATATTTCTGTGGGTTTTCATTCACATAAAAAATGATTCCGCTATTCGCTTTAGGGGCTACTTTCCAGTCCACTTTTAAATGGAAATTTTCATATTCAGCATCAGTTACTAAATCTCCTCCTTGACCATTTTTAGCTCCTTCTGGGTCAAAATGCAAAACGCCGTCTTCAACTTTCCATCCGCCACTAACCGAAGTTTTTCCATAAGTATGCCAGCCTGCAGTGGTTTTACCATCAAAAATAGGTTTGAATCCCTTTTGGGCTTGCATGGCCTGAAATAAAATGAACACTAATGCTGTTGTTATAATTTTTTTCATGGGTTTATTATTTAATTTTATTATTTCAAAAACTTAGGTTTTTCCAACCTTCTCTATAATTGCGTTTTACAAATTGATTTACATCATCAACATTCGTTACTTTTTTGGCTTCATTATCCCAAAGCAGTTTAACCGAACGGCCTGGATACACATCCTCGCCAAGTACTTCTTTGTGCAAATCATAACCTCTTACGGCAAGATTAGCCATTAAAAGAGCTTCTGTTAAAGGGCCGGCAATTTCAAAAGGAGAACTCAATTCTTTTTTGCCATAACCGGCAATACAGCCCTCTATCCATTGTTTTTGATGACCACTGGCACCATCTTTTACTCGAGGATATTTCTCAGCTATTTTTAGATTTTCATTACGGCTTAAAGGCAATAATCTTGGGTTTTCGCTATAAGTATCACAAAGCATTTTTCCTTTGGTTCCAATGAATAAAGTACCATTTCCACCATCACCAAAGATTTCATTGGCCCCTAATTCCTCAGGACGTTCAGGCTGGATACCACCATCCATCCAATGCATTTTGATATCTCCTTTTGTTTTATCGGTTTTGGGAAATGTTAACACAACATGACTGGAAGGAGGACAACTTTCTGGGAAATAGCCTCTTTTGAATTCATCTACATAAACTGAACCAACGCTGCACTGTACATCTTTGGCATATTTTAGATTCAAGACCGAGAATGGCGCTTCCATCAAATGGCATCCCATATCTCCCAATGCACCAGTTCCATAATCCCACCATCCGCGCCAATTGAATGGCACTAACTTGTCTGCATAATTTTTATTAGGAGCTGTTCCAAGCCATAAATTCCAATCCAATTCTTTAGGAATTTCAGTCTTCGCAGTTGACCAAGGAATTCCTTGTGGCCAGACAGGTCTGTCTGTCCAGGCGTAAACCGTATGAACATCTCCAATTAAATCGGCATCATACCATTCCTTTAGAATTCGGGTACCATCATTGGACGAACCTTGATTTCCCATTTGAGTAACAACTTTATAACGGGAGGCGGCCTCAGTCAAGATATGTGCTTCGTAAATATCATGCGCCATTGGTTTTTGCACATACACATGCTTGCCTAACTGCATAGCCGAAAAGGCCTGAATAGCATGATTATGATCGGGTGTAGAAACTGAAACTGCATCAAAATTTTTATGCTCTTTGTCTAGCATTTCACGCCAATCCTTGTAAAATTTAGCATTTGGAAAAGCTCTTACGCTATCAGCAGCTCTTCTTGTATCAACATCACACAAATAAGCAATATTTGCGATGCCGCTTTTCTCAAAAGAAGAAATATCAGACTTACCTTTCCCGCCGACACCAATACTTGCAATTACTAATTTGTCACTGGGAGCCACAAAGCCTCTGCCCATGACATGCCTTGGAATAATCATAAAAGCGGCTGTCGCCAGCACTCCCTTTTTTAGAAAATCTCTCCGAATAGCCGATTCAGGTACTTTATTTTTATTAAGGTCTTTATCCATATAAGGTACTTTTCAATTTATTTGTTGAATGATAGAATGTATTTTGCAATTTTTTTTGCATCGTCTTTTTTTAATGCAGTATGGGAAGCCATAGGTATGGCACCCCAAATTCCAGAACCTCCTTTGATAATTTTATCTGATAAATAACTTATATTTTTATCATTCAATGGGTATTTTTTGGCGATATCCAAATAGGAAGGTCCAATTACTTTTTTATCTATTTTGTGACAGGTAGCACAATCTTGTTTCTTAATTATTATCTCTCCTTCAGAAGGCTGGATTTCTTCTATATCACTATATCCCGTTGAAATTGACTCATAATTCGAAAAAGAACTTAATCCACCTAGAATTATTATTGCCGCTAAAATTTTAATTTTCATTATTTGCTGTTTATTGTCTTATATTCCTAAATTTTTTCTATTAAGCTGTATGTTGGTTTCGACCGCTGCAAAATCATCAAAAGCTTTATCAGTTACTTTAATGATGTGTTTTTTTATGAATTCAGCACCCTCACGAGCACCGTCTACTTGATTCTTCAAACAGCATTCCCATTCCATTACTGCCCAGCCTTTGTAATCATATTGTGCCAATTTGCTAAAAATAGTCTTAAAATCAATTTGACCATCGCCAGGCGAGCGATAACGACCCGCACGATTCAGCCAACTTTGATACCCTCCAAAAGTCCCTTGTTTGCCTGTTGGGTTAAATTCAGCATCTTTCACATGGAAAGCTTTAATTCGTTCATGATAAAAATCGATGTATTGAATATAATCCAATTGCTGCAGCACAAAATGTGAAGGATCATACAAAATGCAAGCGCGCTGATGATTGTTTACCGCTTTGAGAAACATTTCGTAAGTTTCACCATCGAATAAATCCTCACCAGGATGGATTTCATAGCAAACATCTACACCGTTTTTATCAAATTCATTAAGGATTGGCAGCCAGCGGTTAGCCAATTCTTTGAATCCATCTTCAATTAAACCTGGCGGGCGTTGAGGCCAAGGATGAAAATATTGCCACAATAGCGAACCGCTAAAAGTGGCATGCGCATTAAGTCCCAAATTCTGAGAAGCTTTTGCCGCATAATGCAATTGCTGTACTGCCCATTCTTGCCTTGCTTTTGGGCTACCCCGCAAAGCCTGCGGAGCAAATCCATCAAAAAAATCATCATAAGCAGGATGAACAGCAACCAGCTGCCCTTGCAAATGGGTAGAAAGTTCAGATATTTTTAAGCCGTAGGAAGCAACAGTTCCAGTAAGTTCATCAGCATAGGTTTTGCTTTCAGCCGCTTTTTGCAAATCAATAAAGCGGGAATCCAGAGTTGGTATTTGTATACCTTTAAAATCCAGATTGGCCGCCCATTGGCAAATTCCTTCCAAAGAATTAAAAGGAGCTTCATCAGATATAAATTGTGCCAAAAAAACGGCTGGTCCTTGCATTGTGGTCATTTAATTCGATTTAAATTTTAAATTCAGTCCATTTTTGAGTTGATTTTCCCGAAGCAATTACATTTTCTATGAAAGCCATTCCCCGAACACCGTCTTTTACCGTTGGAAAATCAAGCATACTTGCTGTTGGTTCTTTACCAGCTAATTTTGATTGCAATGCCAGTGCAAAGTTTTTATATAAATTTCCAAAAGCTTCCAAATATCCTTCTGGATGCCCGCTTGGAATTCGGGTATTAAAAGCTGCAATTGGTGATAAATAGCCGTTTCCGGCACGATACAATTGAGTAGGAGAGTCGAGCCATTTTACAATTAAAGTGTTTGGTTCCATTTGATGCCATTCTAAGCCCCCTTTTTCTCCATACACTTTAATTTTTAAGCTGTTTTCTTCACCGGCTGCAATTTGGCTTGCCACCAAAATTCCATTTGCTCCATTATCAAATTTAAGCAGTATATTTCCGTCATCATCCAACCTCCTGCTGGCAACGACAGTATTAATATCAGCGCAAATTTGAGTAATTTTCAATCCAGAAATATATTCTGCTAAGTGGGCTGCGTGAGTTCCGATGTCTCCCATACAACCGCTAATACCACTTTTAGACGGATCCGTTCTCCAAGCTGCCTGTTTATTTCCGCCGTTTTCAAAGTCAGTACTTAACCAGCCTTGAGGATATTCGACCATTATTTTTCGAATGGTTCCAAAATTATTTTCAGCTATCATATTTCGCGCCTGCTTTACCATCGGATAGCCTGCATAAGTGTGTGTCAAGCACAAATAAAGTCCGGTTTCTTTAACTTTTTGTTCCAATAATTTTGCCTCAGTTAAGCTCAAAGTCATTGGTTTGTCCAAAACAACATGAAAACCATTTTCTAATGCTAACATTGCAGGAGCAAAGTGGACATGATTTGGAGTTACTATTGAAACAAAATCGATTCTCTCATTTGGAGGTAATTTTGCTTCAATTTCAATCATTTGAATATAGGATTCGTAACATTTATCTTCAGGCAAACCTAATTCTTTACCGGATTCAAGCGATAAATCTGGATTAGAACTAAAAGCGCCGCAATGCAATTCGATTAATCCATCCATGTTAGCCGCAATGCGATGGACTGCTCCAATAAAAGCATTTTTTCCGCCGCCAATCATTCCCATTTTTAATTTTCTCATAATTGAATATCCTAATCTAAATATTTTTCTTCTTTAATTCTTTCACGGCATAATCACAAGCTCTGGCAGTTAAAGCCATATATGTTAATGAAGGATTTTGGCATGCACTTGAAGGCATGCAAGAACCATCAGTCACAAATACATTGCTCACTTCGTGCATTTGATTCCATTTATTCAGCACGGATTCTTTTGGATCATTCCCCATGCGGGCTGTCCCCATTTCGTGAATAGTCATTCCCGGATAACAGCCGTTATCATAAGCTTTTACGTTTTTGACACCTGAAGCTTCAAGCATTTCTGCAGCGTCATACATCATATCTTCACGCATTTTGGCCTCATTCTCTTTATATTCGCAATCAATAGCCAATACAGGCTGTCCCCATTTGTCTTTTTTAGAATGGTCGATGTACACTTTGTTTTCGTAATATGGAAGCATTTCTCCAAAACCGCCTAATCCCATTGTCCATGATTCAGCTGGCCTAGATAAAATTTCTTTGAAATCTCCGCCAAAGTCTAATTCTGCCACTTCTTTATGCCAATTGCCTCTGCTTGCCGCGCCTTGATATCCAAAACCCCGCAAATAATCTCTTTTGTCATCATTAAAATTTTGATACCTTGGGATGTAAATGCCATTAGCTCTTCGTCCATAAGTATATTTATCCTCAAAACCTTCTACAGTTCCTTCAGCGCCACATCTAAAATGATGATCCATTAAATTATGTCCAAGCTGTCCGCTGCCGTTGCCCAATCCATTGGGGTGAGCTTCAGAAATTGAATTCAATAAAATAAAAGTTGAACCTAAGGTTGACCCATTTACAAAAACAATTTTGGCATAAAATTCCATACTTTCATTAGTCTGAGAATCGATAACCATTACTCCTTTGGCTTTTTTGGCGTCCTTATCATAAATAATATGGTTGACAATCGAGTAGGGGCGAACAGTCAGCTTTTTGGTGGCCATAGCTGCTGGTAAGGTAGAAGACTGCGTACTGAAATAGGCTCCAAATGGACAGCCCCTGCTGCATAAATTCCTGTACTGGCAACTTCCTCTGCCTAAATGAGGCACAGTCAGATTTGCAGTACGGCCAATAGTTAATATTCTGGATTTATTATAATGTTTTTCGAGACGTTCTTTAACTGATTTTTCAACGCAATTCATATCCATAGGAGGTAAAAACTGGCCATCTGGCAATAAAGGCCAATTTTCGGCTTGCCCGCTAATGCCAGCAAATTTTTCAACATAATCATACCAAGGCGCAATATCTTTATATCGGATTGGCCAGTCATTGCCATGGCCGTCTTTGATGTTATCTTCAAAATTGTGATCACTGAAACGATAGCTTTGGCGCCCCCACATCAAAGACTTTCCACCGACATGAAAACCTCTGTACCAATCAAATCGTTTATCTTCCGTGTAAGGGCATTCTAAATCATTTACCCACCAGCTTTCATTAGCTTGAGTGTATGGGTAATCCCTGGTCTGTACGGGATGTGCTCGCTTTTGATCTTCAGTTAATTTTCCGCAATAGGCAATTTCCCAAGGTGCTTTCATCGCCGAATCATAATCTTTAATATGCTCAATATTTTCCCCACGTTCCAGCATTAGGACTTTTAATCCTTTTTGGGTTAACTCCTTGGCAGCCCATCCGCCACTTATTCCTGAACCTATAACAATTGCGTCATAAGTATTATTCTTTTTGCTGTCAGAATTGTAATTCACTATTCTCTTTTTAGGAATTAATAAAAAATAAATTTTATAGATGCTTTAACATTATGTAGCCCAAGCTTTCTGTTCAGGATTGTATTCGGCATTACCATCATATCTTCCGGGAATGGRCAAATATTCTCTAGCAATTGTACAGCCAATTTCTGAAGAAAAATACCCTAACAGAGTTAGATCTCTGGTAATTAAAAAGAAAGAAGGTTCCTTATTGCTGTCAATAGCCTGTTGCTTCAATTCGACCATGAGCTGATTTTTTTCTTCGCTGTTGAGACTAAGAAATTCTTTGTTGAATTTTGTTTTGCATTTTGCCAGCATATCTTCAAATCCATTCTTAAAGATTTCTTGAAGATTTGGAGGATAACAATCTTTTATAACTAATGGTATGAAAGCGCCAACACCAGCGGCTTTTGCTCCAGGAGATTTTGCGGTTGTCGGTAGAATAATTTCTGAAAATTCGGCAAAAATTTCTTCATCAGCGGCTGAATAGGAATAGGTATTCTTTTTGGGCTCAAATACTGTAAAACTTTCTAATAAAACTCCCATTGTTGTAGCAGAAATAGCTCCTCCCATTAAATAAGCAATCTTTTTTAGTGCCTCCCGTCTTTCCATTTGCTAAAAAATTAAAATGTTACGAAGTAATTATTAATAATTAAATTATCATTTCAATACAATAATAGTAAAAAAACAGTGATATTTATTTTTTATGAGTTAATTAATTATTAAATACCAACAATTAGTGACTATTAAATCGTTTTAGCAATATCTTATAAATAAACGTCGCAATTAATCGGAAGTAAGAAAAAATGTAAAAATTTTAAGATTTATTTTTTAATAATTTGAAGAACAGAAAATACTTTTAGAAGTAATAATCCTGTTAAATAAAAATATTAAGCATTAAAAAATATCAATACCGAAAACAATAATAACCCAATCGATTAATTTTCGTGATCAAACAGCTGCACTTGGCTTTTCAATCTTTCAATCAATAAATTCATCATTCTTTTATTCAGACTAGACGAATTTTTAATATAAATCGAATATTCATCAGTAGTAAATAATCCAATAATCATACCTTTTAAAGCATTTCGAAATTTAATGTCTTTTTGAATAGCATTTTCAATGATGGCCAGCTTATTTTCTACCGTTTTGGTATAAAAATCTCTTTTGTATTTGCTGATATAATTTAAAAAAGAAGCAATAAACAAATCATTCTGCAATTTCAAAATAGGCCTAAGCACCTCATTCTGAAACAACTCTTCTGAAGACGATTGAATATTGATATTTCCCAATGATTCTCCACGAATTTCTTTTATTAATTTATCTCTCTGATCCATCTTTTTTCTTTAAAAATATAAAAATTACTGTTAGCAATGTATTATTTTAGCAATATAAAATAATAAATATGCGATTTCATACCAGAAAATGGGTAAAACCAGAAGATTTAAACCCAAACGGCTCCTTATTTGGAGGCAAATTATTAGCTTGGTTAGATGAAGAATTGGCTTTGTATTCCATTATACAATTAGAAAACCCCAGAATTGTAACCAAACACATGTCTGAAATCAATTTCAGAAGCTCTGCAAGACAGGGAGATATCATCGAAATAGGCATTGACGTTGTAAAATTTGGGCGTTCTTCATTGGAATTAAAATGCGAAGCCCGAAACATGATGACGCGTGAAACTATCATTACTATAGACAGTACCATAATGGTAAACTTAGGCGAAGACGGAAAACCAAAAGCACACGGGAAAACAGAAATTGAGTTTGTAAAAGACAGATTGAGTTAGAAAAAGCTACTAAGCTATTATTGTCAAAGCAGTAAATTAATTTAAAAAAACTGTTTAAATCTGTGTAATTTAAATATAAATGGCACGCAGATTTAAACAGTTTTTATATTTCAAAACACTATAATATTAAGGCTTCACAACATTTTCAGTAGGCATTACAAAAATTTCCAAATCAAAGTAGGGAACTGATGCAATTATATGGTCAAATATATCTGCCATTATGTATTCGTAATTCTCAAAACGCTTGTCTTTGGAAAAAGCATAAACTTCCAGCGGAACACCATAAGGAGTTGGCTGTAACTGTCGGCAAAGCATCAGCATATCCTTATTTAATCCTGGATATTGATGCAGATATTGGGTAATGTATTTTCGAAATAACCCCAAATTAGTAAGGTTGCGACCATTTATAGCTAAGCTTTTATCAATTTTATTCCCTCGATTGAAGTTGTCAATCTCAACTTTTCGAGTATCAATATAAGCGCTTAAAAGATCTATTTTCTTTAAATCAATGAGTTCCTGATCTTCAAGAAAACGAATGCTATTGGCTTTGATAATAATATGTCTCTTGATGCGTCTTCCGTCTGAATTAAGCATTCCTCTCCAGTTTTGAAAAGAGTCGGAGCTCAAACTATATGTTGGAATCGTAGTTGTTGTATTGTCAAAATTTCGAACTTTGACCGTGGCCAAATTAATTTCGATCACATCGCCATCAGCACCGTAACGATCCATTGTAATCCAATCCCCAATACGCACCATGTCGTTTATCGCCACTTGAACGCTTGCTACAAAACCCAAGATAGTATCTCTAAAAATTAATATAATTACAGCCGAAACAGCTCCAAGTATTGTCAGCAGTTCCTTTTGGTCAATATCAAACAATTTAGAAATTATAAACGTAATCCCAAACATCCACAACACAATCATGATAACCTGTATGAAGCTGTCAATAGGTTTATCGCTGTAGCGCGGAATCAGCTTTAAATAATCTCTTACTGAATTAAAAATGGTTCGGATAATCCACAAAATCAGCAAAACAATGTAAGTGGCAACAGTTTTACCAAAAACGTTCTCCCAATATTCAAATTTGTCCAAAATTACCGGAACCGACTTAAAAACAAAAAACAGCGGAACCAAATAAGCAATATACTTGGCCGTTTTGTTACTCACCAATAAATCATCAAATTTAGTTTTAGTTCTTTGGGCAACAATAGCCAAAATAGTTACCAATATAAATCGAAAAACCACATACAGCCAATAAGCCAAAACACAAAGCAAAATAGTGTTGAAAAACAAACTCAAGTATGTCGATACTGATCTGCTCATTCCACAATCCCTGAAAACAGGATAAAGAAAACTAAAAATATTATGAATGAGTTTGTCCATGTTTTGTTTTTTAAGTGATTAGTAATTAGTGTCCAAAAACTAATCACCGTTCACTAATTACTAACAGCCAGAAATTTTACAAATATTTTTTCTCCACATAAAAAGTGCCAAACGGAAGCAACGAAGCTGCCAAAATGATTCCAAAAACCTTGAAATCCCATTTTTGTGCATTCTTCAACAAAATAGCCAATAAAACATAACCAATAAATAATACACCATGTCCTATTCCAAACGGACGTACTATTGTATGGTAAAGTTCCGGATTATTGGTTTTGACAATCACCATATTAATAATTAAAACCAAAAAAGAGATACCTTCTAAAATAGCGGTAATTTTGAAAATTCTAAGCATTTGTAGTTGTTTTTTCAATTAGAACAGCAAAATTAGTCAATATCAATGATTATTGGTGTATTCCTTTAAAAAGTAAATTACTTTTGTATTCTTAAACTTTGAAAATGAGCAAGCGCGATTTAAAAAAATATTTAAATGAACTTACCAAAGAACAGCTAGAAGAGCAGATTCTTGAGTTGTATGAAAAGTTCAGTCCAGTAAAAGTATATTACAATTTTGTTTTCAATCCAAAAGAGGAAACCTTATTACAGGAATGCAAACTCAAAATCTCACAAGAATATTTTCCGATGCAAACGAAAGGAAAAAGAAAAAAACCAAAAATGAGGCGTTCGGTCGCACAAAAATACATCAAACACTTTATAGTATTAGGAGTCGACCCATTCGTTATTGCCGATGTAATGCTTTATAACATCGAAATTGCTCAGACTTTTGCTTCAGAGAATATTATAAAGCAAGAATTGTTCTACAAAAGCATGTTTAACTCATTTGATCAAGCCGTAAACTTCATTATTTCAAATGGAATTATGAGCGAATTTAAAACTCGTTTAATCGGAATTTGCGAAGAAATTTCACAACAAAAATGGCAGAATCTGTCTGATTTCAAAACAAGTATCGCGCTTTTGGAAGATTAAAAGTACGTTTGGAAAATCATTTTAATTTAATTCCAAGGATAATTTTTAAAAAAATATGGCTTAATAACTGTTTTTTAGGTGTATTTTTGCAAAAATCGAAAAATATACAATGCATCAAGAGAGTTTAGAAATTGAAATCGAAGCCAAAAAAGAACTTTACGCTTACCAGCAAGGAGACATTGACGCCATTTTTGAGCGTATAGACAATGCCCCTGCACAACATCATTTATTATACCAATTGCCTACAGGCGGAGGAAAAACTGTGATTTTTTCTGAAATCGTACGCCGTTATTTATCCCAACACAACAAAAAAGTGGTGGTGCTTACACATCGTATCGAATTGTGCAAGCAAACTTCAAAAATGTTAAAAGGATTTGATGTAAAAAACAAAATTATCAACAGTAAAGTAAAAGAACTTCCTGACCAAAATGATTATTCTTGTTTTGTGGCTATGGTCGAAACTTTGAAAAACCGTATCAATGACGAAAAATTACATTTAGATAATATAGGTCTGGTAATTATAGATGAGGCGCATTACAATTCCTTTAGAAAATTATTGAAATCTTTCAAAAATGCATTCATACTTGGAGTTACAGCAACTCCTTTGAGCTCAAACATAAAATTGCCAATGCACCAAAGCTATGATGAGCTGATTGTGGGAGACACCATCAATTCATTAATCGAAAATGGTTTCTTGGCAAAAGCCGTTACCTATAGCTATGATGTTGGATTAACATCATTAAAAGTAGGTATCAACGGAGATTACACTGTAAAATCTTCCGATGATTTATACACCAATATGGCCATGCAGGAAAAATTACTGCATGCTTACACCGAAAAATCTTTGGGTAAAAAAACCTTGATTTTCAACAACGGTATCAATACCTCTTTATATGTTTATGAAACGTTTAGAGAAGCTGGTTACGGTATTCGCCACCTTGATAATACTAGCAGTACCGAAGAACGAAAAGAGATTCTGCATTGGTTTAAACATACACCTGATGCTATTCTTACTTCGGTAGGAATCTTGACAACCGGTTTTGATGAGCCAACTGTTGAAACCATTATTTTGAACAGAGCGACAAAATCGTTAACGCTTTATTTCCAAATGATTGGCCGTGGTTCTAGAAAATTACCCGGCAAAGATGAATTTTCGGTTATCGATTTAGGAAATAATGCCGCTCGTTTTGGTCTTTGGAGCGATCCCGTAAACTGGCAGCACATATTTAAATCCCCTGAATTTTATTTAGAGAATTTAAGAGATGACAGCGAAATCGAATTGCATTTCAAATACACGATGCCTCCGGAATTGCGCGCTAAATTCAGCAAAACTGCCGATGTAACTTTTGATGTAGATGAAGAGCACAAACTTGCTATAGCTCAAAACTTAAGATCCAAAGTAGTTTTAGATAAATCAATTGACCAGCACGCCGCCATGTGTGTGGACAATACCGAAGAACTGCAGGAAGCCAAAGCGCTTTCAAAAGAATTAGAAGCCGATATAGAATACCGAGTAAAGCGTTTTTCAAAATGCCTTAGCCAATGCAGTAAAAATTACAGAGAATGGCTAATGGACGATTATAAATTAAAGATGACTTTATTAATCGGTAAAAAATACCGTGAAAAAGTCATGAACGAACTCGATTAATAAAATATTGAATACAACGTAGAGAGGCATTGCGGTGCCCGTCTACAGCAACAAAAACAAATGTGTATTCCTGTCACAATAAATTAAAATATTTTTCAGGAGCTATTTCCCGCTATCCGTTTCAATCTTATAAGCCGAACCCCGGCTTATAAGGATTTCCACTACTATCGGGGCTATGACAACATTCTGCTATTCATTAGCATTTACAATTAAAAAACAAAAAAGCATGTCAAAACAATTCTCAGATTTAGGAGTTTCAAAAGGTACACTAAAAGCGATTACCGAAATGGGAATTGTAACCCCAACCGAAATTCAGCAAAAAACCATTCCGCTATTATTAACAAACACAACGGATATCGTGGGACTTGCCAAAACAGGAACAGGGAAAACCGCTGCTTTTGGATTGCCGTTACTGCAATTAATAGACACGAATGTTTCGGCTGTACAAGCAGTAATTCTGGTGCCTACAAGAGAATTGGGACAGCAAATTTTCACTAATTTGGAAAGTTATGCCAAATACCTTCCCGAAGTTTCAATTGCAACAGTTTGTGGAGGTATTCCAATCAAACCGCAAATCGAACGATTAAAAGCACCAACACATATTGTCGTGGCAACACCTGGTCGTTTAATCGACTTACTGCAGCGCAAAGCCATTAGCCTAAAAGAAACGAAATTTCTCGTTCTCGATGAAGCCGATGAAATGGTATCAATCCTAAAAGAAGCTTTAGACGAAATCATAACAGAATTGCCCAAAACATACAGAACCTTCTTGTTTTCGGCAACAATGCCTGGGACCATTAAGCAGTTAATCCAAAATTACTTAAACAAAAATGTAGTGCAGGTGAGTGCCAGCATGGAAACTGTCGGTAATCAAGGGATTGACCATAACTATATTGTGGTGGATCCTATCGAAAAACTGGATGTTTTAATGCATTTCTTGAATACAAAAGAAGGTGAGCGCGGTATTATTTTTTGTAAAACCAAAGCCGCGGTTAATAAACTGGCAAAAAATCTGGCTATTAACCGATTTTCATCTGGAGCTTTGCACGGAAGTTTGTCACAAGGAATCCGTGACCGAATCATGGAGCAGTTTCGTGAAGGGCACATCAATATTTTGGTGGCTACCGATTTGGCTGCAAGAGGAATTGACGTGGCAGCAATCTCTTATGTAGTTAATTATCATTTGCCGGATGTATACGAAGTATATGTTCACCGAAGCGGAAGAACGGCTAGGGCAGGAGCCAAAGGATTATCTTTAACCGTTTTACAGCCCGAAGAAGAAGCTGAAATTGCTGATTTCGAAAGAGAATTGGGAATCCAGTTTTCCAAATACAAAAAACCGTCTGTTGCGAGCATTGAAGAAAACAACACGCTTTTATGGGCGAAACAAATCTTCAAAACCAAGCCCAATCACGACGTGGACGCCGAATTAAAAACAAAAATAAAAACCATTTTTCATCATCTGACCAAAGACGAATTGATCGAAAAATTGTTAGCTAATTATTTACTGCAAAACAAAACCGAAATAGCAGAAAAACCTGTTAAAAAATTCAAAAAGTAATTACTTACTAGTTTTTCCTCCTAATATAAATTGTACTTTTATAAATAGTAAGCAATTAGCTGTTAGTAATTAGCCATTAGCCCAATTTAATTAAGTTAAGCCTTGTCTTTTTCTCGCGAAGGCGCAAAGTTTAGAACCGATTTCTTTGCGACTTCGCGTCTTTGCGAGAGTTGTTTTTTTTTTAAACTTAGCAAGAATCCCTTCGCTTAATAGCATTGGTGATTAGCCATTTATAGGTTAATCTCATAGTCGCTGATTACTAACAGCTATTCACTAATCACTATAAAATAAAAGCCAATATGCAAATCGTAATAATAGGCGGAGGTTTTGCCGGAATTAATCTAGCCAAAGAACTCGCCAACCAAAAAGAAATTGAAGTAACACTTGTTGACAAAAACAATTACAATTTCTTTCCGCCGCTCATCTATCAGGTCGCCACAGCCTTTTTAGAACCTTCAAGTATCAGTTATCCTTTCCGAAAATTTTTTGCAGGCAAAAAAAACCTTCAGTTTCGTTTGGGCGAACTGCAAAAAGTGATTCCTGCCGAAAACAAAATCATCCTCAATAACGGCGAATTGCATTATGACCGCTTGGTTTTTGCGACAGGAGCCGAAACCAGTTATTTTGGAATGGAAAATGTCAAGAAAAATGCCATTCCGATGAAGACGCTCAATGACGCCATTGAAATGCGCAATGCATTATTAAAAAATCTGGAAAAAGCGGCAATCTGCAAAGACATTCATGAACGCAGAAAACATTTGACCATTGTAGTCGTTGGAGGAGGTCCCACAGGAGTCGAAGTTTCGGGAATGTTTGCCGAGATGCGAAAAAACATTTTACTCAAAGAATATCCCGAATTGCAAACCTCCGCCAGTAATATTTATTTGGTCGATGGAGGAGATGCCTTGCTTTCGCCTATGAGTGAGGAATCCCAAAAAGACACTTTAGAAGCAGTCACCCAGCTTGGGGTGATCGTAAAACTAAACACCCGAGTGGTGGATTATAAAGACGATACTGTTTTCTTTGCTGATGGAAAAACCATTCAAACCAAAAATTTAATTTGGGCAGCAGGAGTTTCGGCTCGAGAATTTGAAGGAATTCCGGCAGAGAGTTACGGCCGTGGCAAACGAATGGCTACCGATGCATTCAACAAAGTAAACGGAACCGAAAACATCTATGCTATTGGCGATACCTGTATTCAAACCAATGATGCCAATTTCCCGGGCGGTCACCCGCAAGTAGCGCAAGTTGCCATCCAGCAAGGAGTAAATCTAGCCGAAAACTTCAAATTAATAGTTCAAAATAAGCCCTTAAAACCTTTTAAATACAACGACAAAGGTTCTATGGCAATCATTGGAAAAAATAAAGCCGTTGTCGATTTGCCAAAACCCAAAATGCATTTTAAAGGCTTTTTTGCCTGGATGATCTGGTTATTTGTCCACTTAATGTCCTTGATAACCTACCGCAATAGAATCAATACCTTTTACCATTGGATGATTGCTTATTTCTCCAAAGACCAATCCTTACGAATGATTATCAGACCAGAGAAGAGAGTGAAAGGGGAGGCGTAGCAAAATTTCATTAAGTTAAGAATATAAAGTCATCGTTTTGTCATTCCGAAGAATGAGGAATCTCACTAGCAATTCACGTTATGTGATTTCTCCTCCGTCGAAATGACAAGTTTGTGGATAATAGAAGGCTTAAAAGCATTAATAGTAAAGCTATATTTTTAAAAAACCTTATAAGAATCCTTAACTTAATGAGATTGTACGCAGACCAATTATTTTTTTATTCAGCCTATAATTTCTGACTAAAAAAGCTATATATTTGAAAAATACAAAGCAAAATAAACCTTCGTATGACATCCCTATTTGGGTTGAAATGCTGCTCATCCAATGATTTCATTCTGTGACATTCCACTTTCTGATTCAAAACAACATCATGATGCTTATGGCAAATATGGAATTGGTTTAACAAAAGATTGGGCAGTAAGTAATGGAATCAATCCAGTCCTTTACATTGATCACAATTCACTTTTTGCAGAAACTTTAAATGAACTTATTATTGAACGAAGGAAAGACGATTCCAACTTAACTAGCCTTCAAAAAAATCAAATTTTAAAAATAAAAGCCTATGCCAAAAATTATTCCGGACATTTAAAAAGAAAATCAGTAGACAACCCAAAATACAAATTTTATGATGAACGAGAATGGCGATTAGTACCTAAGTTGCAGAATTGAATTTGTCACCAAAGACATATCTTATATAATAGTTGAAAAAACTTCTGAAATTCCAAAAGTCATAAATTTCTTAAGAACTGAATACTCAGAAAGATGCACGGCCAAAGAATTAGATATTCTTTTTAGCAAAATTTGTTCAACAGAGCAGATAAATGCAGACTATTAAGCCCCAACTGGTACTCGTCTGCAACGAGTACCTACTTAAATTAGAGAATAAATCGTAGCGTTTGCAACGCGGGCTACTATAAGAGGAATTTAAAAAAACATCTGACGGAGGAGGAATCTCAGTTTCTAGATCGACAAAGATTGATGTTTTTCACTGCTGAGCCACTTGATGTGATTTCTCCTCCGTCGAAATGACAAGTTTGTATAAAATAGGAGCACAAAAAAACTTTCTTTGTCATAATCCTAAATATTTATTTGCTGTAAACATGACTGCTTAGAAATCTAATTTTTTATTCCCCATCGGGTTTGGCAATTTCAAATCGGGCGCTCATCGGCACTGTCCAATCACTTGGTTTGCTTGGGTTTTTAAAAATATAATGAGGAACTGTAGGTTTTATATGTTTAGCAAGATCCAAACCTGCATTTTTAATATTCTGTACTATACATCGAGCCACTTCATTGGCACCAAAACTATTAAAATGGGTATTATCAGCCAAAGCAGTTATTTGTCCGGGAAAAGTGTTCTCTGGATAATGAACAAAGGCTTTTTTTGAAAGTTCATTACCCCAGCTTTGGTATAAAGAAGTTGTCATTTTAGTAACATCTATCAAAGGAACCTGCATCTCTTGAGCCACTTTTCGCATTGCATCTGGAAACTCGCCGTGAGTAGGCTTTAAAGTCCCATTAGGATTAAAAATACGCCTTTGTATTGGTGTTACCAATATTGGAGAACCTCCTTTATTTCTGGTTTTGGTAATTAAATCCTTTAATAAAGCAGTATACACTCCCGAAGCTTCTTTTCCTTCTCCTGTTGCTTTTTCGTCATTGTGACCAAACTCAATAAAAAGATAATCACCTGGTTCCATTAAGTACAAAATTTTCTCTAATCGATATCCGGCTTCAAAAGATCTGAGCGACAAGCCTGAATAAGCATAATTAGCAATCACAACATCTGTCGTCAGATAATTTTGAAAAAACTGTGGCCAAGATGCCCAGGGTTCCAGATCATGTTCCATAACGGTAGAATCTCCAGCCATATAAATTGTTGTAATTTTTGAAATATCAGTGATTTTAATGCTTTGAACAATTGATGTCCCCAAAAATTCCAAGGTTAATTTCTCATCCCAATTCAGCCCCTTAAGTTCAGCAGGTTTAAGATTAATGGTCCTGTTCACATCAAATTTTGCGGTTCTGACATTGACCACAAAACGCAGTGTTTTAGTTTCTTTTGCAGCAGTTTTAATTTCCCGCAGCATCAATCTTCTGGACTCGGCCTTTACAGTTGTAATGCCGCTGTTACTGCCGCCCAAAACGACCTCCACACTATAATTCCCTTCTGGAAGCTTGATTGAAAAATAGTACGGACTCTTCGCCGATATTGATTTTTCGTCAAATGTTACATTTTTATCAGATTGTAAATCAAATCCGTATCCAATAGCTTTGGTATACGCAACAGCTTTATTTATGACTGTACCAGATTTTTTATCAGCATTTCCTCCAAAATTAAATTCTTTAATAGGGGCATTGTCTTGAGCATTGGCACAGAAAAAGTGGGTCATGCATAGAAAAAATAAAAAGATGCTTTTAAAGTGTTTCATAATGTGTGTTTCTTAAAAATTCTTCAATATAAACCAGTTGCTAATGTACAATGATTGCTCTTATTTTTACCAAATTCGATACTCATTTTCTAGACTTCGTTGAAAAAATCCCACCTACAATATACAAGTATTTGACAGGCAAGCAATTAAAAAATAAAAAAAACGACAGCTCAATACTATGCTCGTTCTGAAAAAATTATCGATATAAATTTAATGCCCCATCATAATTTCATCATCCCCAGAATTCAAAATTGGTTCCTTTATTTTTCTTTTACCTATATTCAAAATAATAAAAGCAATAATCGTGGTACAAGTCATAATAGCAACCATCGGAACCATTGAGTTTTTAACAAAAATACCAACTGCAAAAGAAGCCAAAGCTCCAATTCCTAATTGAAAAGCGCCCATTAAAGCTGATGCGCTTCCCGTATTTTTGGCAAAAGGAGCGAGGGTTAATCCCGCCGTATTTGGATTGGAAATCCCCAAACAGGCCAAAAACAAAAACAACATGACAATTGTCCCATACAATCCTAAAACACCATTAATAGCCAAAATCAAAAAAGTCAGGCTAATCATTATTTGAGCAATTAAAGCTCCAAAAATCATCTGCTCGCTTGAGAATCTTCTCAATAATAAGGAATTCAACTGACTCGAACCGATAAAACTCATAGACATAAAAGCAAAAATCCATCCGTAAACTGTAGCGTCTACTTTTAAAATATCCATGAATAAAATTGGAGAAGCGGCAACATACGTGAACAATCCTGAGAATGCAATTGAACCTGTAAAAGCATAGGTGTAAAATTGAGGCACTTTGATAATCGATACAAAATTACTGATGATTGGCTGGGGTCTCAGAGAAATAGACAAATCCGGTTCATGAGTTTTTGGCAGACCAAATTGCGCAATAATCATCACAAAAATCCCCATGCACATCAGGATTAAGAACACAATGTGCCAGCCCCAATAACTGGTTACATAACCGCCAATTGTTGGGGCCAGCATTGGCGAAAGCCCAACAACCAGCATTAATTTTGATAAAACATTAGGTATTTCTTTTACAGGAAATAAATCCCGAACCATCGCAACTGATGCTACTGTAGCGGCACAGCTGCCAACAGCCTGTACAAATCGAAGCCCAATAAATGTATTGATATCTGTCACGAAAACACAACCCAAAGAAGCCAGAATATAAACCAAAAGTCCAATAAACAAAGGCTTTTTTTGGCCAAAACGGTCCAATAACGGTCCATATAACAATTGTCCGGCCGATATCCCGATAAAATAACTGGATAAAGACATAGAAACCTCAGTTACCGTAGTATGCAGATCTTTGGCGATTCCGGAAAATCCCGGCAGATACATATCAATTGAAAACGGCCCAAGCGCGGTCATAGAGCCTAAAATAAGAATTAATTGAAAGTATTTTGCTTTTGTCATATTAGGAGTCCTTTGTATTTTTTTTGCAAAAGTAGCTCTTAATGCACGATTAAAGACATGAAGTTTGCTTTTTTGTTCGTTTCTTTATTTATTAAATATGAGCATTATAATCAGTTCATTACATGATTTCAATATGATATATTTTGAACTATAATTTATATTATGTAAAATAGAATTTTTAAGAACCCTAATCTTTATTGATATCCGTTCAATATTTAATTTTCTTTTTAGATTAAATTAATTAGCTCATCTATACTTCCCAACAGACATTTTTAATGCCAATAAAAAATCTATGCCAATCTGTTTGATCAGTAAAATCCGTGTTCCATTTCTCAATCAATAAATTAATCCAAAAAAAAACCATCGCCATTTGACGATGATTTAAAATATTTTGATTTGAAATGTTTTGTGAAAATTATTTTACTTTAAAACCAATATTCCAATTATCCCAGCTTAAAACAACATCATTTGAATTAATTGCATAAACAAGTTTTTCTACACTGGAACTGGCAGTTCCAGGCTTAACTTTTACACGAAGCTGATCCTTTTTTTCATCATATTTGTAAGCTCCCCATTGTTTTGCTTCCTTATTAAAAATAATTGTGCTTTCTTTTTCATTTGGAATTACAAAAAAAGAATACTTTCCAGCTGGTAATTTTGAGCCTTCAATAATCAGATCTCTATTGGTTTCAAATGTTGTTGCTTCATTTGCACCAGCACGCCAAACAGCATCAAAAGGAACTAATTCCCCCCATATTTTTCTGCTTCTTACTGACGGACTACCGTAATTGATAGTTATTGTAGCGCCATTTATTTTGCCGGTTACTGTTTCTGCCGGACTTAAAGGTTTTTCTTGCGCATTTGCAAATGATACTGCAAAAAAAGAAAACAAAACTAGTAATGTGTTTTTAAAATTTTTCATGTTTTTTTTAATTATTTAATACTAAAATTATATAATTACATCTAACATATAACAATTAAACTATTATTTATGAAAAAATTAACTATAACATCGATAAATCAAATTTAAAATTCATACCTTTCTTTTGCTTCTATTTTTTACTATTTTTACTGACTTTACTTTACAAAAGAACTATGAATACAATTGCAGAGAATATTGCTGATTTTTTGAAGGAATATCCGCCTTTTGACAACTTGACTTTTCAGGAATTGTCAGCAATCGCTACAAATATTAGAGTTTTAAATTTAGAAAAAAACGAAACTTTATTTCAAATAAACGATAAGCTTCACGATTGTTTCTATGTTGTTGCTTCTGGAACGGTAAATTTATCAGTAATAGCGGATGCTGAAGAAACACTTTTAAATAAATGTCATGCTGGTGATGTTTTTGGCCTCAGACCCTTTTTTGCCAAAAATAATTACATGATGACAGCCAAATCTCGTGAAGAATCAATCGTATATGCTATTCCTATTGCGACATTCAGGCCATTTGTTGCAAATAATCCAGATGTGTTAAACTTTCTTTTAGAAAGTTTTGCCACAAATACCTGGCATCCAAAAGAAAAAGAAAACTTAAGAGAAAAACTGGCTAATGATGTATTCTATATAGATCAAAAATCGGAAATGCAGTATTTCCAATCTTTAGCCTATAACAGATCACCGCTTACTGTTGCCATTAATGATACCGTTAAGGATGTTGCGCTCTTAATGACCGAAAATTTATCAACTAGCGCTGTCATTTGTGATAACAAATTACCTATCGGAATTGTGACCCATACCGATATGTGTTCCAAAATTGCCACAGGACTGTTTCCATTAACTGTTACCGTTAAAGCTATCATGTCCTCTCCTGTAGTAACTGTCGTTGAGAATATCTCACTGGCCGAAGCGCAGCTTATGATGCTAAAAAACAATGTGACACATTTATGTGTTACCATCGACGGAACAGACAAATCAGTCGTTAAAGGATTGATTTCCGAACACGATCTGATTATAGCACAAGCCAATAATCCTGGCGTTTTAATTAAAGAAATTAAAAGAGCTTCGAATGGTAAGGATCTGAAAAATCTTAGAGAGCGATTAACTGAATTAATTCAGAATTCAATTCATAAAAACATACCGCTTTCCAACATAAACAATATTACAAGCGAGATAAACCTTGCTATTTTAAAACGAGCAGTCGAATTGTCGATTTTAGAATTAGGTTCTCCTCCTGCCCGTTTTGTGTGGTTAAGCATAGGGAGCCAAGGAAGAAAAGAACAGTTACTTCTTACTGATCAAGACAGTATTTTGATCTTCGAAGATGTTGCTCCGGACAAATACAGGGACATAAGGGATTACTTTTTGAAATTAGGCAAAAAGACCACGGCAACACTCGAAAAAGTAGGTTATGAATTATGTCCAAACGGCCATATGGCAAGCAATATGCTTTGGTGTAAATCACTAACAGACTGGACTAAACAATATGACAGCTGGATGAATACTCCAGGTGAAAACAGTAATGATCTTAGCAGTATTTTCTTTGATCAGGAACTTGTATTTGGTGAGAAAAAAATATTCGAAGCGATAGAAAATGTCATTCTAAAAGATTTGGAGCATAACACTTTATTTTTTGATTTTCTTGGAAATGATGCTTTGAGAAAAAATTCACCTCTTACATTTTTTAAGAAATTTGCAGTAGAAGAGGATGAACCAAATAAAGATAAATTTGACATAAAAACCAGAGCTTTAATGCCGCTTATCGATGGAGCAAGATTGTTTGCACTGCATTTTAAAATCAAAGGATTAAACAATACCTACCTACGTTTCAAACAGTTGGCCATTATTGATTCCAAAAACTCTGATATTTACCTAAATTGTGCCGAAGCATTTTTAACCTTATCAAAATTTAGAGTAAATGAAGGCTTAAAAAATGAGAATTCAGGACAATATATCAATCTGAGCGAATTGACTAAATTAGAAAAAGAAAAATTAAAGAATGCCTTAGCCCCAATGAAAGAACTCGAAGAATTAATTAAAAGTAATTTCAAACTAACGCAATTTTCATAATGATGCTCGATTGGCTAAAAAATATAAATAAAGAATATCCTGAGTTTTGGAAAACTTACCTTGCTAAGTTTGATCAAAAACCAAAGCGGTATGTTGTATTTACAACAGAAACTTCTGGTTTGAATCCCGAAAAAGATGTTGTCTTATCCATTGGTTCTTTTGCCATAGTAAACAATAGGATTTATATTGGTGATAATTTTGAAGCAGTTCTTTTGCAGTACAAATATTTTCATGACAATGGGCTTTCAAATGAATTTATTCTGGAAAGCAAAATGAAAAAATTAAGTGAACCCGAAGCAATAAAAGCATTTATTGAATATATTGGAAATGCTGTCCTAATAGGGCATCATGTCGATTTTGATGTTGACATGATTAATAGCGCTTTGGCAAGATTTGACTGCGGCCGATTAAAAAACGAAGCTTTAGACATTGATGTCATGTATAGAAAATTGGTAGATATCAATGACAAGCAGTTTTCACTCGACGAACTGTCCGACATTTTTAAACTGCCTAAAAACTACCGCAATTCTCCTTCTGAAGACGCTTATACTATTGCTTTATTATTTTTAAAATTAAAAAAAAGATTAGGGATTAAGTAATTTCTATAGTGAAATTATCTTTTGGAACCGCCCATGATGAGTTTTTGATACTGGTTGAATTGTATTAGTCAAAACATCCAGGATATATGGTATCCCATTATCTTTTTTTATATCTGCTGCTGTTTCCAGAGGTTTTATTTTATCAAAAACAGCTTTATCAGAAACTGCAATAGAATAAATATAATCATGTGTTATTTCTGTTTGGGTATAAAAAATAAAATCATCAATAACAACCTTACCCAAATTCTGATTATCATAAGAACACTGTAATAACCACGGGAAATAGCCTCCAATTCCCGTATAGCGGTTATAAATTTTATAGGCCGCTTCTTTTCTGCTCCATAAATTCCAAACCATAAGCTCTGGAATTGAATCATTCAGAATCAAATTTTGCTCCTGTTGAGAAAATATTTTCTCCAAAAAGCCTTTTCTTTTCCAATTGCTTTCTTTCCGGGCTAAGTCAAGGTCAATGATATCATTCCCAATCATTCTTTCAATAGCTCAGTTTCAATAATAGCGATTGCTTCTTTTACATTAGCCATCTTCTTCATTGATTCATTATCAATCATGATGTCAAACTTCTCTTCAATATCCAAAATCACATCAACTAGATTAGCTGAATTTATTTTTAAATCATTTATAAAATCTGTTTCTTCAGAAATAGATTCAAAAGCTTTCTGATCTTGAACATAAGGCTTTACTATATTTTTTAATTGTTCGAATGCTTGTTCTTTATCCATAATATTATTTTTTATCACATTAACTGCCTAATATTAAACTACTAAGATATTATTTTTTTAAAAGCAACGCACCCGTTTACATCTCCAAAACCAAAACTGGCCTTTAAAATAATGTTCAAATCGGTTTCAATTAATTTTAAAGGAATTCTGGAAGAATCAATAATTGCTTCAATTTCAGGATGTAAATCTTCACAATTCCGATTTGGAAAAACAAATCCTTGATACAACTGCAAAACAGCAGCTACACTCTCAATACTCCCAGCCGCCGACAAACAATGTCCTACAGTCGATTTCAATGAATTTATATAAGGAAAATCAATCCCTTCTCGATTTAAAGCTGCGCTCCAATTTAAAATTTCCAAACCATCCTTTGAAGTTGCCGTAAGATGTCCATTAACAGCATCAACATCTTGTCCCGTAATTCCAGCATTTGTCAACGCACTTTGAATACATTTTTGAACAGCAACAGGATTTGGAGCAGTCAATGTCCCTAATCCTCTTTGTCCGCCTGAATTTAAGGCTCCCCCCAATACCTCTGCATATATCCTCGCCCCTCGTTTTAAAGCCGTATCCAAGTCTTCAAGAACCAAAGCTCCTGCGCCGCTGGCAGGAACAAATCCAGATGAGCTCGCTGACATTGGCCTAGATCCTGTTTCTGGAGAATCGTTATGCTTATAAGTGCATACCCGCATCGCATCAAATCCTCCCCAAATATAAGGTCCCGAATCACTTGTGCTTCCAGCCAAAATACGTTTAGCCTGTCCTGACCGTATGCGCTCATATCCCATAATAATGCTTTCGGTTCCAGTAGTACAAGCCGAAGAATTTGATGTCACCAGATTTCCCAAACCCAATTTACCCCCTAAATAAGCACTAACACCACTGTTCATTGTTTGAATTACCGAAGAGCTTCCTAAATTTCTAACTTTAAAATTATCAATTTTATAAATACTCTCTCGAAATTTATCAATTCCCGAAGTTCCAGAACCAAAAATAGTGCCGCTGTCCCAATCGGGTTCATCAAATTTCTCCATCAATAATCCGGCATCTTTCCAAGCATCAATTCCTGCAATAACACCATATAGAATCCCCGAAGAATTAAAGTTCTTGAGTTCCAGCTCTGTAAAATACTGTAATGCTAATTCTGTAGAAACGTCAGGCATCCCAGCAATCTGGCAAGAAAATTTCAATCTTTCCAATTCCTCAAAATGTCTTATTCCTGAAATTCCGTTCTTTACCGCATGCTGAAACGCGTCAAGTCCCACCCCATTTGGAGCAACTATACCTAATCCGGTTATAACAACGCGATTCTTCATTTTTAATTACAGTTTCAATAGCAATTCCAATGTTAATTCAAAGTTTAAATAATAATCAGCTTAATGGCTACATCTTTATTTTTTAGATTTTTAATTTTCAAAAAGTCATCATACCAGCAATTACACCGCTGCAAACCGTATCTCCTTTTTCATTTTGCATACTGACCTTGCATTTTAACTTTCCAAATCTAAAATAGATTTTTTCCGAAATCACCGTTACTTTTTCAGTCGGAAAAACAGGTTTTAAAAAATCAATACTAACTGATGTTAACGCAATTAATGATATTTTATTAACTTTTTCATTTAACAAATAAACACCGAGACAAACCACTCCAATCTGAGCCATAACCTCCGTAAGAATTACTCCGGGCGTAACTGGTTTTTCTTTAAAATGCCCTTTGTAAAAATCCAGATTCTCATCAAAAGTAAACTCCCCTTCCACTCCGTCTTCATCTATCCTGATGATTTTATCCACAAACAGGAACGGTTTAGAATAAGGTAATTTTGAAATTATATCTATTTTTTCCATTATTCTGACAAAAATTATTTTAAAACTGCAGCAAAACCCTTTGAGCCGAAAATCCAGGCCCAAAACTCAACATTAAGCCCTTAGATCCTTTTTTAGGCTTTTTATCCATAAACCGCTCCAAAACATACAATACGGTCGCGCTCGACATATTGCCGTAAAGCTTTAAAACTTCTTTGGTATCATCAATATTTTTTCCATAGACCGTAAAAAGTTCTTCAACAATCTGCACAATTTTTTTCCCGCCGGGATGAAAAATCAAATGATCAATTGCAGCTATCTTCAAATTATTCTTTTCCAGAAAAGGATGAATGATATCCCCAAAATGAGAACTTATCGTCTCAGGAACCTCAATATCCAGAATCATCTGCAGTCCCAAATTAGTGAGCTTAAATCCCATCATCTGAATTTTATCATAAAAATGATACATTTCTTCAGCCAAAATCTCCGGTCCATCCTCCTCTTCTACCGACGAAAGCAAAACACAAGACGCTCCATCGCCAAAAATAGCCGCACTCACTATATTTGCCATTGAAAAATCATCCAATTGAAAAGTAGCCGTCGGGCTTTCTACTGCAATAACCGCCGCTTTTTTACCTGGATTAGCCTGAAGAAAATTCTTCGCGTATATAATGCCCGAAATCCCTGCCGCACAACCCATTTCAGTAACCGGCAGCCGCACAATATCCTGCTTCAATTTCAAACGGTTAATCAAATAAGCATCCAGAGAAGGAATCATTATCCCTGTACAGCTCACCGTGATGATATAATCCAAATCCTCAGGCAGCCATTGCGCTTTTTTCAAAGCCTTATCCAAGACTTTCTCTCCCAAATCAATCACTTCCCTTACATAAATGTCATTTTTCTCTTCAAACGAAGTGTTTTCAAAAACCGAAATCGGATCCATTATCGAATACCTTTTATCAACTCCGGCTCCTTCAAAAATCTTCTTAACTTTCCGAATAAAACGCTCTTCCTGACCTTCTAACCAAATATCCAAAAAAGGAAGAATCTCCTCCGTAGTTCTTGAAAACTTCGGCAATTGCTTGGTAACACATTTTATTTTTACGCTCATTTATTTTCTTTAGTAAATCAATTTTAAATCTTTCCAATTATTACTGTCAGGAGCAGAAACATTTGGCTCATTTATTAATATCGTCCCGCTTTTCGTTACAATCTCTCTCGTTGGAAAAACGAGAGAGGATTTCCACTTCAATCGGGGCTAAGGGCTGGCATTTTGTCTTTTTGCCATTATCCAAAAGAACAAAATAATTCTTATTTCTCAACAATCCACTGATACCGAAACGCCCACTTCCATTGAATACTGTATTTTTCAAATCCTAAATTTTCAGAAAAAGCAATCAATTCATGCTTTTTAAACCCTCTCAAAATAGAAGTCAAACCATCTTCTCGCGACATCTCATTCGGCCGAAACACAAAACAAAGCACTTGAAACAATCGATAGGCTACAGGACTTCTCTGTAAATCATTGACAACAAAACCAAGTTTCGAATTTTTATTAAACAGTATTAGCAATTTAATAATATCTTCATTTTTAAAATGATGTAATGTCAACGTACACAATACCATATCGTATTTTAATTCACTGAAAGATTCATCAAAAATATCTTCACATCTATAAATAATATTTGAATATCCTTTAGACAAATCAACAGCATAATTTACCGTAAATTTATTAGCATCAACCCCAATCAATTGCAGATTTAAATCATTCTGAAAACCAAAATCAGCTAATTTCCGCAACATATCACCATTACCACAACCTACATCAACAATAGTAATCGGCCTTGAATTGTGAACTTTTTTAAGCAATTTAGCTACGCCTTTCAAAGTCAGCTTATTCCCTCCCAAAAACTGATTTATTTGAGCAATTTTATCCAAAGCCTGCCTCAAAACATCTCCTTCCAACTGAAAATCATCCATTATTTCCGGATCATCAGTTCTGTGTTTCATTTTTATAAACATCCTGCTTTTATTTCTCAGCGTTATAATCTAAAATCAAATTTATTACTCCTTAAACATCTATTAACTGACCATGAGTCTGCTTTATTATGACTGGCAATAACTTTGGGAATTTAATCATTATTTTCATCAAAAAAGCACTAACCTTTTGTTTTTGTAATATAAATGCTAAAAAACGCCCCATTCTTAATCTCTTTTTAAAATTTGCTTTCCATTCACTAACAAACTTTTTTTCCAGCTCTTCTCTTGTTTTTATCTTGTTTCCATAAAAATCTGCAATCAGTTCTGAAACAATTTTGGCACTATGAATCGCCATAGCCATGCCGTTTCCGCACAAAGGATGAATTAAGCCAGCAGCATCCCCAATCATCAGAATATGATTCTCTAGGAGTGTTTTTCTATAAAATGACACTTGACTAATCGTTAACGGAGCTTCAAAAAGCATTTTACCGGAATCAAAAATCAATTTCAAATGCGGATTCTTACTTACAATCTCATTTTGATAATCATCCGTATTTTTATATTTTTTAAAAGAGTCATAACTGGCCAAATAACACACATTTATCGCATTGTTTTCTACTTTTGAAACCCCGCAGTATCCTCCTCCAAAATTATGCAATCCCACTGTGTCATTTGGGAATTCACCAGAATAATGAGCTTTCACAGCCAGCCAATGTGATTTTTTTTGAATATATTTTCTTTTTAGTTTTTGATCAATATTGGATCGTTTTCCAAAAGCCCCAATGACAATTTCTGAAGTAAAAACCCCATTTTTTAAAGTCGAAATTGTATGAATATCATCTTCATAAACAATATGATCAACGCTATCCCGGATAATTTTGCAGCCATTTTGAATTGCTTTTTTATAAAGAAAAGCATCCAAAGCATAACGGCTGACGCCAAATCCGCCAAGCGGCAAATCGCAATGGATCATTCTGCCATCAGCAGTTGAGAAATCCAGTTTTGAAATTTGAACAGGATTTAATTCAGATATATTTAGTGAGAGCCAATTTAAATAAGGTACAATTTCATTCGAAATATACTCTCCGCAGACTTTATGCTTTGGATATTCGTTTTTTTCAAATAAAACAACTTTTAATCCAATTTTAGACAAATGTACTGCAGCCGTGAGTCCAGCCAGCCCTCCTCCAACAATTGCAATTCTTTTGGAAACATTCATATAAAAACCGATTTATAAAGCCTGAAAATAAAAGCTGTGTGAAAATACATAAATAATATCACAAAAAAAACGAATTACCTTATCTTTTATTAGAAATCAATAACTGAAAAAATTAAAATTTCGGAACTTGTTTTTTGATTTTTCAAGTCCTATATTTGCTTTCGAATAAAAAATCCTATGGAACAATTTGTAGTATCGGCACGTAAATACCGTCCTCAAACATTTAAAGATGTAGTGGGACAAAAAGCGATTACCAATACGCTGCTCAACGCCATAGAGAACAATCACTTAGCTTCTGCCCTTTTATTCACTGGACCTCGCGGTGTAGGGAAAACTACCTGCGCCCGTATTTTGGCTCGAAAAATAAATCAGCCAGGCTATGATGATCCCAATGAAGATTTTGCTTTCAATGTGTTCGAACTCGATGCCGCATCCAATAATTCTGTTGATGATATCCGTAATTTAATCGATCAGGTTCGCATCCCGCCACAAACAGGGCAATACAAAGTATATATCATTGACGAGGTTCACATGTTATCTTCCGCAGCTTTTAATGCTTTTTTGAAAACATTGGAAGAACCGCCAAAACATGCCATTTTCATATTGGCTACAACCGAAAAACACAAAATTATACCAACGATCTTATCGCGTTGTCAGATATTTGATTTCAAAAGAATTACCGTAAAAGATGCCAAAGAACATCTTGCAGACGTGGCTACTAGCCAAGGTGTTGCTTACGAAGACGATGCGCTTCATATTATTGCCCAGAAAGCAGATGGTGCCATGCGTGATGCTTTGTCAATTTTTGACAGGGTGGTTTCTTTTTGCGGAAATAATCTAACCCGTCAAGCTGTTACCGAAAATTTAAACGTTTTAGATTACGAAACCTATATAAATGTTACTGATTTAATTCTGGAAAATAAAATCCCAGACTTATTGATTGCATTTAATGATATTCTGTCGAAAGGCTTTGACAGCCATCATTTTGTTTCTGGATTAGCCAGTCACTTTAGAGATTTATTGGTCAGCAAAACACCTTCTACCCTTGTTTTATTAGAAGTTGGCGAGCAAGCTCAAAAATTGTACGGAATTCAGTCTCAAAAATGCGATCAGGACTTTCTGCTGAAAGGAATTGATATTGCTAATGATTGCGATTTAAAATACAAAGCCAGCCAAAATCAGCGATTGCTTATCGAACTTTGTTTAATGCAGCTTGCCTCTATCACTTATGATGGAGAAAAAAAAAAGTTGAGCAATTTATAATTCCTCCTACTTATTTTAGAAAAACTGCAGATTATTCAATCACAGAAATTTCAAAAGTTAAAAACCAAATTCCAATTACTGCAGAAACAGTAAAAACAGCTTCAAATACTGAAGTTACTAAAACTGTTGCTTCAATAGAGGAAAAACCTCAAATTCCAAATCCTGCAGTTTCAACTCCTCCAAGCAATGAAGCTAAATTTTCAGCTTTATCGCTTTCCAGCATTCGAGCAAAAAAAGCTTTAGAAGAAAATTTAAAGGGATTTGTAAAAGAAGATACAACTATACTTCCTACTGAATCATTTACTGAAACAGAAATGCTTTTGCAGTGGACAAAATATGCAGAACGACTTGGCAGCAAGGGGTACAAAATAATGGAATCCTTATTATTAATTAATGATCCGAAACTAAACGGCGCCAAAATTACTTTTGAATTACCCAACGAAGGCTCTAAGCTAGATTTTGAAAAAGAAATGATTGGACTTTTAGGACACTTGCGAGGACATTTGCACAATCACGATATAACAATCGAAGTAAATGTAAACGAAAGCATAGAGATCAAAAGAAGCTTCACCGATCAGGACCGTTACAACAGGCTTTTAGAAATAAATCCAAACATTGAATTATTGAGAACCACTTTTGGCTTGGATTTAGATGCTTAAAAAAATATATGTATTTTTCACACAAATGAAAATTTAATACCATAAAATGCTATTTTTGTAGCAACTGGTAACGAACTATAACGTTATATTAGACTTTTCTAACTATTAAAAAAACTAAAAAAAATGGAAAACAAATTAGCTAATCCTGCGCCTTTAGGCCTACTGGGTTTTGGAATGACCACAATTTTACTAAACATTCACAATTTGGGATTTTTCCCAGTGAGTGCCGTAATTATCTCAATGGGGATTTTTTATGGTGGTCTTGCCCAAATAATCGCAGGAATACTATCTTTCAAAAATGGAAAAACATTTGCAGGAACTGCTTTTACTTCTTATGGCTTCTTTTGGCTTACTTTGGTTGGCGTTTGGCTTTTTCCAAATACTGGATTTGAAATGGCAGGAACAACTCCAGCACCCTTTTTCGGCTGTTATTTAACTCTTTGGGGAATATTTACCGCTTTTATGTGGTGGGGAACTTGGGGAGGCAGTAAAGTACAGCAATTTGTGTTTTTATCCTTGACTGTTTTGTTTTTTGTATTGGCTATAGAAAAATTTACTGGTATTGAATCTTTAGCCCCAGTTGCAGGAGCGATTGGTGTAATTTGCGGAAGCAGTGCTTTTTATTTAGCAGTAGCCGAACTTTTAGAAGAACAAAAAAACAAAAGAGTATTGCCTTATTAGACAATTCCTAAGTTTATATCATACAAAAAGGCTCAAAACAAATACAGTTTTGAGCCTTTTTTACTTTATATGATTTTCTTAGTCAATAAAAATGCTTTTTAATTTGGGCGAGCCAAAAAACCTGTATTTAATTATATCCTCAGTATTTAATTAAAGCATCAATATCCAAGTCCCAACTCTGCTCGCTGCTGTACCATAATTGCCCTTGTGAAACCTGTAAAGGACAATCAAAATTATTAGTATACAATGCTCCGGTTCCCAATCCTTGCGGCATCGGATTATTAAGTGTAAATGTCCATTGAGCGATAGCATTCAATCCAATATTACTTTCCAAAGCAGAAGTAATCCACCACCCGATATTGCGTTTTTCGGCCAACGAAATCCACTCTTGAGTACCACGAAATCCGCCCACAAAACTAGGCTTCAAAATGATGTATTGCGGTTTGATTTTGAGTAATAAATTTTCTTTTTCAGCAACTGTAAACACTCCAATCAGCTCTTCGTCCAAAGCAATGGGAAAAGGAGTGGTTTTACACAGCTCTGCCATACTGTCAGTGCTGTTTTTTTTAATCGGCTGCTCTATACTATGCAATTTAAATTCAGACAGTTGACGCAATTTATATAAAGCTTCATTCGAATCAAAAGCCCCGTTAGCATCGACTCTTATTTCGACTTGTTCAGGAGTAAAATATTGTCGAATAAACCGCAATAACTGTAGTTCTTTATCAAAATCAATAGCTCCAATTTTGAGTTTTATGCATCGAAATCCATCTGCTAATTTCTCTTCGATCTGCTGTTTCATAAAAGCCTCTTCACCCATCCAAACCAACCCATTTATCGCGATCGATTTTGTACCATTTGTAAAGCTTGACGGAAAGAGCAAAAAAGGATTTTCGCTTGCCAATGACAGTAACGCCATTTCTACCCCAAACTGGATTGAAGGAAATTCCAATAACGCTTCCCAAAGCTGATCTTTCCCGAGATGAATATTAGCGCAAGTCCATTGTAGTTTTTCTTCATAATCGGGACGGTCGTCAATACTCAATCTTCTCAAAATACCACACTCGCCTATTCCTTTTTTTCCATCTTTTTTTAGAATAATAAACCAGGTTTCTTTCTCTGTCATCACGCCTCGGGAAGTTCCCGATGGACGTTTGAAATTGAGAATGAATTTGTGATAGGATGCGAACATGATTTAGATTTATTGATTATTGGACTTTTGAATTATGAGGCTTCAAGACTTTTCACTATTCTTTCATCAATTTCAACACTCTTTCAAAATCCTCATTCTGAATACCCGCTTTTTGGAAAGCTTTGAAATCCTGTTCTGTTTTTTGAATCCAGCTCAAACTGTCAATGACATTTTGGTTTTGATATTTCTTGTAGATTTTTTTGGCTTCTTTGTAATTATCGTTCAGCAAATATGCGTGGGCTAGATTTAATTGAACTAAAAGCTCCGTATTATCCAATTTTTCACCATCTTGAAGATACTTTAATGCTTTTCCGTATTGCTTGGTCAAAAGATAACAGCTCCCGATCGCGTTATAATCTAGAATTGCAGCTTTGCCACTATTGATTATTACGGCTAATTTCTCAATTGCAGGGCCATATTTGCCGTTTTTCATTAAAAGCGAAGCTTCTTTACGCAAATCGGCAGAAATGGCTGGAGATGCGTTTGTTTCGCTTAAGCAAATATCGCCGGCATCTTTAAAAACTTTGGAACGTTCCATTAGCAACAGCTTTTGAAATTCCTGAAATTTATATTTAGTTTGAATTCTATCCAATACGCAAACGCAAAAATTATCTGAATTACTCATTTTTTGAGCTAAATTGGAAGTTTTGCATTGGTCAATAATCAATTTTCTGTTGTCCAGACTCCATCCTCGGCTTAATTTTTTATCCACCCAAGGCACGACTTCCAAAACGATTTTTTGCTTCATAATCCAGTTTTTGCTTTCAAAACCAAACCATAAAGTATTTGAATTTTCGTTTAAACAGCTTGATTTGTCAACAGAAAGACGTTTAGCATCTTTACTGACCGGTTCTTCTTGAACCAAACACGATTCGAGTGTTTTTCCCGAATCTTTATATTCTGTTGCCAATTTATCGGTTGAAAAAATGGCGTAAGTACATTTATCATCTCCCGATATTTTTGATAAAACAAAAACAGCTCCTGCAGATCCCTGACTGATTCCGGTAGGATCGGGAATTGATTTCAAAACCGAAACCAAACTGCTCGCCAATTGCTGATTTTCGTCCAAAAGAGTGATTCTATAAACTATTTCGGTAGTTCCTAGCGGTAAATCCTCGGTTTTGATGATGATTCGGTCTCTTGCGGATACATTGATTTCCTTAGTGGTTGATCTGTCTTTATCCCAATAACCGTCTTGTTGGGAGAAAGTTCTAATAGTGAATTGAAGCGCAATAAATAATAGAAAATATTTTTTTTTCATTATGAAAATGATAAAAGATTTTTGAATGATGAATAAGGATTTTTGATTTAAGATATTAGCAACGTTGAGTACACTCTGAGCTTTAAAATTTTATTAAAAAGGTAAAATAAATTGTGAGTTCATTTCAAATCTTAAATTAAAAATCGTTAATCTACAATACTAAATCAATTAAAAAATAAACGATCTTGAAATCCAGAATGCCCTAGCCCTGATAGAAGTGGAAATCCTTGCTGGCCGGGGTTCGGCCAGCAAGATTGAAACGGATAGCAGGAAAAAGCTCCTAAATTATAATTCGATGAAACTTCCAATTTTGAGCAGCATCAGGTCTTTTCCTTTGTCGAAGAATTTTTTGATAGCTTCTTCGTGGTTGATTTCTATATATCCAAATGTATCGTAATGAATGCCGAGAATTTTATCGCAGTCCACAAAATCAGAAGCAATTATGGCATCATCAACATCCATTGTGAAATTATCGCCGATAGGCAAAATCGCCAAATCAAGTTTAGTTCGCATTGGTATTAACTTCATATCCATTGTTAAAGCCGTATCGCCCGAAATATAAATGTTTTTGTGCTCGCCTTCGATTACAAAACCGCCTGGATTCCCTCCATTACTGCCATCAGGAAAAGAACTCGAGTGAATGGCATTTACATATTTTAGTTTGCCAAAATCGAAATTCCAGCTTCCGCCGTGATTCATAGGATGTGATTGAAACCCTTTTTTGCCGTAATAACCTGCTATTTCAGCATTGGAAACAATAACTGCATTGGTACGTTTGGCAATGGCTTCGACATCAAGAATATGATCGCCGTGAGCGTGTGTCAGCAGAATAAAATCGGCTTTCAGTGTATCGATGTCAATATGTGAAGCCTTTGGATTGGCTGAAATATAAGGATCGACGATTATGTGTTTGCCGCTCACTTCGATTCCCAAAGAGGCGTGACCGTAGAATGTTATTTTCATTTTATTCTAAATTTAAATTGAAAAAAAGCTAAAAATAGTACTGCAACTTATTGATTTTTGATATTGCTTTTGAATTATCTTCCGCCCAAGAAAACATTCACGATGATGTCCGAAATTAAAGAAATCATACAAATTGACAGTAATATGGAAAGTAAAAAGGTACTCAATGCTACTTTCTTTAATTCTGGATCAAGTAATTTTGGATCTTGATTTTTAGAAACTGTAATCAAATGCTTCGTTAGCGGAATATATGCTAATAAAAATAGGTATTGATCGAACTGAAAACCGCTCAATACTGCAAAAGCTACAACTAAAACCATAGCTGTTATAATTAGAAAATAATGATATTTTTTGGCTGCTTTGGCACCTATTTTTACCACAACAGTATTCTTTCCTGATTTAGCATCCGATGCTTGATCACGCATATTATTCAGATTCAGAACACCTACACTCAATAATCCAATTGCAATTGCCGGCAAAATAAGTACTAAATCCAATTGTTTTGAATACAGAAAATTAACTCCCAACGTACTCACCAACCCGAAGAACACGAAAACAAAAACATCACCATATCCGCGGTATCCATAAGCAGAACTCCCGACAGTATAACGAATCGCAGAAGCTATAGCCAAAATTCCTAACACTAAATAAAATAAAGAATAAATAAGATTACTCTCCCCGAAAGCAACGTAAATTAAAAATATTGCTGAAGCCAAAGTCAGTATTGAGGTAATTACCAAAGCCTTTTTCATTGCTTGTGGTGTTATCACTCCGCTTTGAATAGCGCGTTTTGGCCCTACCCTGTCTTCATTATCGGTTCCTTTGATTCCATCCCCATAATCATTGGCAAAATTTGAAAGTACCTGCAATCCTAAAGTTGTTAAAAGTGCAAAAGCAAATATCTCCCAATTAAAAACTTCTGTTGGAGTCAGTACCTCATTGGTAGGGTTCGCCAGTGCATACATACTGCCTACTATAATTCCGGAAACAGATAATGGTAATGTTCTTAATCTTGCAGCTTCAATCCAGTGTTTCATTTTTCTTGTTTAATTGTTTAAGGATTTAAAAATGTTTAGGAGTTTAAAATTATTCAAACAATTTATCCTATTCCATCTAAATTCTCTAATCTTTATTTTCTAACTTCTAATCTTTAACTTATTTTTCTACATCCAATTGCTATCTGAGGTTTCCATTTCGAACAGCCAAAGATTTACGTATTGTTTTATAGCTGTAAAATTACCTAATTGAAAACTAATATTGCCTCCAGCGGTATGCAAAGTTAAGGAACCAATATTGATATTTTTGTGCCAAAATAACTGCGAAACAGTAATCGCCTGAATTTTACTGGGGATAATAATTTTATTGGTAACATCCCAAGCCCCACTTTGTAAAATTATAAAATCATCATTAATATAAAGACGGTTATTTTTAAAAATAAAAAACTGAATTGTCCCTATAAAAATTACAAACAACAGCACAAAATAATCAATCAAAGGCAATTGCTCTATTATTAAATCTCTCAAGAAATAAAACCCTAATAAAGGAAGTCCAATCGTAAGAAAAATTGAAAAACCGAGTTTTCGGAAATTAGGTTTTAGCATTACTCCTTTTTCAGGTATTTTTTGAAAAAGCAGTTTCAAAATCACCTCTTTTTCTGTTTGATTACAGCCCGGAATTTCGATAAGCTGTTTTTTTTCTTCCTCATCTCCGCCAGTTGCCTGTTTTATTTTAAGATTTAAAACATTCATTTTCTTTTGAAAAAAGTTCTGGGCAATGGTTACAATTTGAACTTTTTCAGGCTTTATAATGGTACTTTTAGTATTTAACAGACCGTAAGAAAGCAATAATGAGCCTTTTTGCCTAGCAATTTTATAATCGAAATAAGTAAATACCGTCCGAATCAGATTAATGATTATTACTGTCAAAAAGAAGACAATAAATAAAATCAAAAATGCTGTTGCGACTTGACTTTTATCGACATAATTTTCGATGTTTTCATCATGTAAAACGTCCTTTCCTGTAATTTGTTTGATATGATCAAAAAGCGAGATAAAAAAAGCCAATAGCACGAAAAAGCTTTTTATATAATTTGATGTAATTCCAATTTTTAATAAACTCAAAAAACTTATTTTTATAAAAGGAACGTCTGCAACAGTATCTTTTTCAGTTGAAATTTCTTCCGAACTAATAGTTTGATCCTCAATATTTACAGATTTTTTATTTTCATTTTCCAATAAACGCGATTTCAAGTCCAATGCCAATTCATGTGAGATAGCTCTAATATTTCCTTCTTTTTTATTGGAACCTGCAGTATCAACAGCCAACTCATAAACGCCAACTAATCTTTGAATTAAAGATTGATTGATATTTACCTGCTGAATTTTATAAAGCTGTATGGTTGTTCTGGTTTTGTTAAAAATGCCTTCTGTGATAATAAACTCGTTATTTTTTTGGTCAATATAAAACGTGAAGTTCAAATATTTTAAATATGAAATAATACCAACAACAGCAAAAACAGCCATTATTCCTGCCACCAAATAAATTTTATTGATTTCATTGAATCTAAAAATCCAAATCACTAAAATTGGCCAAAACGCTTTGGCATATTGTTGAAGAGAATAAAAAAACAGTACCAAAATCCCTATAATGGATTGTCGCTGAGGCTGATTAAAATCGGTTCCCATTACAACTGCTTTTGAATTTTGCCCATCAAAAGCTGTTTGATGTTTTCGGCGTGATCTTTGGCAATTCCAGGAATCTCTATATCGCTCGAACGCCCCCCCGCTGTAAAAATTTCGATTTTGGCCAACCCAAAAAACCTTGATATCAATCCTTCATGTAAAGCAACATGCTGTACTCTATTATAAGGAATTACAATTGTATTTGTAGCTATTATACCGTATCTGAACAACACGTCATGATTTCGGAATGCAAATCCTTTTTTCTTGAAACTTATCCTCGAAAAGAAAAGCACAAACAATATCAAAAATACATATACAATACCAATTTCTGAAACAAACGAAATAAGCTCATCATTAAAATACAATAAAAGTCCAGTTCCCAACCCAATAATCAAAAAGAATACTGCAAGGCTCAGTAAAGTTACTTTCCAATAACTGGGGTGCAGTACAGAGAATTCTACTTCTTCAAATTTTGGCAGTTGAGTGGTGTCGATTGTTTCGTTTGTAAAATTTTCCATTTGTATTTTTTACACGTTAAAGATTTCAAAACAATAAAACCTTGAAACCCTAAACTTTTAATTCTTTAAACTCATAAACTTTTAAACCATTTTACGGCAACCATTTTTTTTCAAAATTTGGCTTGCGTTTTTCCAGGAATGCGTTTCGGCCTTCTTTGGCTTCTTCAGTCATATAAGCTAGCCTTGTTGCTTCTCCGGCAAACACCTGCTGCCCAACCATACCGTCATCGGTAAGATTCATTGCAAATTTAAGCATTTTAATCGCCATAGGAGATTTACCTAAAACTTCTTGAGCCCACTGATAGGCAGTATCTTCCAATTCAGCATGTGGAATTACAGCATTAACCATACCCATCTCAAAAGCTTCCTGAGCGGAATAATTGCGTCCCAAAAAGAAAATTTCGCGTGCTTTTTTCTGTCCAACCATTTTAGCAAGATATGCAGAACCATAACCACCATCAAAACTAGTAACATCAGCATCAGTTTGTTTAAAAATAGCATGCTCTTTACTCGCCAAAGTCATATCGCACACTACATGCAAACTATGTCCCCCACCAACTGCCCAACCTGGAACTACGGCAATAACAACCTTTGGCATAAAACGAATCAAACGCTGCACTTCAAGAATATTCAAACGATGCTGTCCATCATCACCAACATAACCTTGATGACCTCGGGCATTTTGGTCACCACCACTACAAAAAGAATACACTCCATCCTTTGAAGAAGGCCCTTCTGCCGATAGTAAAATAACTCCTATCGAAGTATCTTCTTGAGCGTCATAAAAAGCCTGATATAATTCAGAAGTGGTTTTAGGTCTGAAAGCGTTGCGCACATCGGGTCTGTTAAAAGCTATTCTGGCAACACCATTGCATTTTTTATACGTTATATCTTCAAATTCTTTGGCGATAATCCAATCCATTATATTTACTTTTAAATTATTTTAGTGTAAAAATAAGGCATTTTTTTTCATTTTTAAAGTAAAAATATTTACAAGCTATTTACTTTATCCTAAATTATTAGAATTTCAACTAATCAATACATATAAAAAAAGACTTCAGCCCATAATATATTGGCCGGGCTATACGAACTACTTCGGTAGCTTGCTCCTATCCCTCTCAGTTTAAAATTTAAACAAAAAAACAGCCCCCAAATCAGAGCTGTTTTCTCAAAATCCTAACTTAACCAAAACGCAACAAATCAATTCACCGTTGCGATATTTTCATTTTTCATTTTCAAGCCGCCTTTGTACACTTCGCCAACAGCTTTTCTGGACAATGTCGACCCCTGATTTGTAACCACTATCTCGTGGGTCACTTTCTTCAGATTAGTCTCCACTTCCAAGAAGTAAACCCCCTCCGGAAATTCCTCAAGGCTGTAGGCTCTCGCAATTCCTTCCTTTCCTGTTACGGTTTCATTATAAATCACATGGTGTGACTCATCATAGATCGTCACATTGGCT